>CAMNCV010000087.1 GCA_946534585.1 uncultured Prevotellaceae bacterium | reverse complement strand
CTAGAAATAATCCATGTAATCCGTTTATAATCCGTGCAATAGCCATGTGGGGCGAAGCTAAATCTGTTTAATCTGTTTAATCTGTGGTAGAATAAAAATTGTCTGAAATTATCTTCATTGTCGTAATATAAGAAAACGACTACGAAAACAATTTCAGACAAATCATTTAGTCTGTTCTGGACGAACCCGCTTCATTGTGGGGATTTTTAGAACTCGCTGGTGAAGTGGAACTTGATATGCTCGAAGTCCTGTTGTATTAAGTTTCAGAAGCGTATCAGAGGAACTACTCTGTGCGTGAAGCACGCTTGCGCTCCTGATGATCGAGTATAGTCTTGCGCATACGCATTGACTTTGGCGTAACCTCAACGAGTTCGTCGGCCTTGATGTATTCCAGACACTCCTCGAGTGAGAGAACTGTCTTAGGAATGATGCGGGCCTTGTCGTCAGAGCCAGAAGCACGCACGTTAGTAAGTTGCTTCGCTTTGCAAACGTTGATTACAAGGTCGTTATCGTGAACGTGTTCTCCGACTACTTGACCGATATATACGTCTTCGCCTGGATCAATGAAGAATTTACCACGATCCTGCAATTTGTCTATTGAGTATGCGTAGGCATTGCCTGTCTCCAGTGCAATCATCGAACCATTCATGCGGCGTGTTATCTCGCCCTTGTATGGTTGATACTCTTTGAAACGGTGAGCCATGATGGCTTCTCCCTGACTGGCAGTCAATACGTTGGTACGCAGTCCGATAATGCCTCGTGAAGGAATATCAAACTCGATGTTTACGCGCTCGCCCTGTGCCTCCATCGACGTCATCTCGCCCTTGCGTCGTGTTACCATGTCAATCATCTTGCTTGAGAATTCCTCAGGCACGTTGATTGTCAGTTCCTCTATAGGCTCACATTTCTCACCGTTGATTTCCTTATATATCACCTGTGGCTGTCCTACCTGTAGTTCATACCCCTCGCGGCGCATCGTTTCGATGAGCACAGAGAGGTGTAGCACGCCACGTCCGCTTACGATCCACTTGTCGGTAGAATCCTCAAATGGTTCTACGCGCAATGCGAGGTTCTTCTCCAGTTCCTTCTGCAGGCGGTCGTTGATGTGACGTGAGGTGACAAACTTTCCTTCCTTACCAAAGAATGGAGAGTCATTGATGGTGAAAAGCATTGACATTGTAGGTTCGTCAATGGCAATAGGAGGTAATGGTTCTGGATTTTCAAAGTCGCAGATAGTATCACCGATTTCGAATTTCTCCAGTCCGATAATAGCACAGATGTCGCCACTTCCTACCTCGCTGACCTTGGTGTGTCCCATGCCGTCGAAGGTGTGTACTTCTTTTATCTTTGTCTTCTCCATCTTGCCGTCGCGGTGGGCTATAGTCACATTCATGCCCTCCTTGAGAGTGCCGCGATGCATACGGCCTACGGCTATTCGGCCGGTGTAGCTTGAGTAGTCGAGTGACGTTATGAGCATCTGTGGAGTACCCTCCAGATGCTCCGGAGCAGGAATTACCTCTACAATCTTGTCAAGCAGATACTCTATGTTATCCGTTGGCTTGTTATAGTCGTCGCTCATCCAACCGTTCTTTGCCGAACCATACACCACGGGGAAATCCAGTTGGTCTTCTGTTGCATCAAGGGCAAACATTAAGTCGAACACCATCTCATACACTTCCTCTGGGCGGCAGTTAGGTTTGTCAACCTTATTTACCACGACTATAGGCTTCAATCCTATCTGTAGTGCCTTTTGCAGCACGAAACGTGTCTGAGGCATAGGTCCCTCAAAGGCATCGACGAGCAGTATGCAGCCGTCGGCCATGTTGAGCACGCGCTCCACCTCACCGCCGAAGTCAGAGTGTCCTGGGGTGTCGATGATGTTAATCTTAGTGCCTTTCCAGTTGATAGACACATTCTTTGAAAGAATGGTTATGCCGCGCTCACGCTCAAGGTCGTTTGCGTCAAGTACTTGGTCGGAGTTGTCTTGTCCTTCACGGAATAGTTTTCCTGCGAGCATCATCTTGTCCACGAGCGTCGTCTTGCCGTGGTCAACGTGTGCGATGATGGCGATGTTTCTGATATCCTGCATCTTTTTATGATTTACTAATTAAGGTGCAAAGTTACGAAAAAAAAATAATACACGCAATTTTTTAGGCCAATATTTTGCAGTCTCGTTTTTTCTTAGTACTTTTGCATAACAAACTACCAAACAACATTATAAAAAACATATATGAAAAGCATTTCACTTGACATCACAAAAGCGCAGCAGTTTCTTCCTGCTGGCGCAGTAATGGCGTTGAAAGACAAGGCCATGGCAGCCCGCAAGGGACTTGAAGACGGCACTGTACCAGGTAATGATTTCCTCGGATGGCTTCATCTGCCATCATCAATAACTCCAGAGTTTCTTGCAGAGGTAAAGGCTGTGGCTGCTGAACTGCGCGATAAAGCACAGGTTATAGTAGTAGCTGGTATCGGTGGTTCTTACCTTGGTGCTAAGTGCGTCATCGAGGGACTGAGCAACTCCTTCCAGTGGCTCGTTAAGGATGACAAAACTCCTGCTGTGGTGTTTGCTGGTAACAACATCGGTGAGGATTATCTCTATGAACTCACCTCTTATCTGAAAGGAAAGACATTCGCTATCATCAATATCTCAAAGTCCGGCACGACTACAGAGACAGCCCTCACCTTCCGTCTGCTCAAGACTCAGCTTGAGGCTCAGGTGGGCAAGGACAAGGCTAAGGAACTCATCGTAGCCGTTACCGATGCAAAGAAGGGTGCAGCACGCACTTGTGCCGACAAGGAAGGCTATCGCTCGTTCATCATCCCTGACAACGTAGGCGGACGCTTCTCTGTGCTCACGCCTGTAGGACTGCTTCCTATCGCTTGCGCAGGCATTGATATAGATGCCCTCGTAGCTGGTGCACAGGCTATGGAGAAAGAGTGTGCGGTTGACGTTCCTTTTGAGCAGAACCCTGCTGCTGTATATGCAGCTACACGTAATGCTCTCTATCAGAACGGCAAGAAGATAGAAATTCTTATCAACTATCAGCCTAAGCTGCATTATTACGCTGAGTGGTGGAAACAACTCTATGGGGAGTCTGAGGGTAAGGATGGCAAGGGCATCTTCCCTGCATCATGCGACTTCACTACCGACCTGCACTCTATGGGACAGTGGATACAGGATGGCGAGCGCACAATCTTCGAGACATGCATCTCAGTAGAGAACCCAGACAACAAACTGCTATTCCCTGAGGATAAGGAAAATCTCGATGGCTTGAACTTCCTTGCCGGCAAGCGCATTGATGAGGTAAACAAGAATGCAGAACTGGGTACGCGTCTGGCTCACGTTGACGGTGGTGTGCCTAATATCCTCATTTCTATCGAGAAACTCGATGCTTACAATTATGGTCAGCTTATTTACTTCTTCGAACTCGGTTGCGGTATCTCTGGTAACATACTCGGTGTAAATGCCTTCAACCAGCCAGGCGTAGAGGCATACAAGAAGAATATGTTCGCCCTGCTTGAGAAGCCTGGCTACGAGGAGGAAACCAAGGCTATACGTGCAAAGTTGGCACAGGAGTAGTCATTGCGGAATAGCATAAAAAGAAAATTGACGTCAGAAATGGCGTAAGGTGATTTCATTTCACGGTTTAGGAAGTCTGTCATTTGAGAGGATAATCTTGATAATGACAGACTTTTTTAACAACTTTTGCATGGCAGTTCCGAAAAATATTATTACCTTTGCATTATGATTTTTCCATTTAACTACTTACAGATATTTGGCAAATACCTTATGCTGATGTGGCGAGCCATAGCCATACCCGACCGTTGGCGTATGTTTATGAAGCAGTATGTTAAGGAAATGTCAAGCCTTGGCGTTGACTCCATCGGTATAGTGCTGCTGATATCTTTTTTTATCGGTGCGGTAATCTGCATACAGATGAAACTCAACATACAGTCACCGTGGATGCCTCGATGGGTCAGTGGCTACACCACGCGCGAGATTATGCTGCTTGAGTTCTCGAGCAGTATAATGTGTCTGATTCTTGCAGGCAAGGTTGGCAGCAACATAGCGTCGGAACTTGGTACCATGCGCGTTACTCAACAGATTGACGCACTCGATATTATGGGAGTGAACTCCGCCAACTATCTAATTGCGCCAAAGTTGCTGGGGCTTATCACCCTGATGCCTTGTCTGGTGATATTTGCTGACTTTATGGGTATAATGGGCGCCTATGCCACGGCATATATAGGACATATATTGCCGCCAGATGACCTCACGCTTGGACTGCAACATTCGTTTAACTCTTGGTTTATATGGATGTCGATAATCAAGAGCATCGTGTTTGCCTTCATCATAGCCAGCGTATCGTCATATTGCGGCTATACGGTAGAAGGCGGTTCTGTAGAGGTTGGTAAGGCGAGCACTTCTGCTGTTGTCAACAGCAGTATTCTTATCCTTTTTGCAGATGTTTTCCTTACGCAGTTATTGTCATGATTGAAATAAAACACTTATATAAGTCGTTTGAGGACAAGGATGTACTCATGGACATCAACGCTACGTTTGATGCCGGTAAGACCAATCTAATCATAGGGCAGTCGGGATCGGGTAAGACCGTGTTGATGAAGAATATCGTGGGACTGTTTACACCAACAAGCGGTGAGATACTCTATGATGGGCGCAACTATGTGCAGATGTCGAAACACGAAAAGGTAGATATGCGACGCGAGATGGGTATGATTTTCCAGTCGGCAGCACTCTTCGACTCTCTGTCAGTGTTAGAGAATGTGATGTTCCCACTTGATATGTTCTCATCAATGACGTTGCGCGAGCGAACGCGTCGCGCTGAGGAATGTCTTGACCGCGTAAACCTCAATGGTGCAGGGGCGAAATATCCTGGTGAGATTTCGGGCGGTATGCAGAAGCGAGTGGCCATAGCAAGAGCCATAGCGCTGAACCCTAAATATCTCTTCTGTGACGAGCCAAATTCCGGTCTTGATCCAAAGACCAGTCTTGTTATTGACGAACTGCTCCATGGTATCACCGAGGAGTTTGGCATGACCACCATAATCAATACCCACGACATGAACTCCGTCATGGGCATCGGCGATAAAATCATCTTCATCTGCAAAGGCCGCAAGGAATGGGAGGGTGACAAGACAATGGTGATGTCTGCAACAAATGAAAACCTCAACGACCTTGTCTTTGCCTCCGAACTATTCAAAAAGGTAAAGAGGGTAGAGATGCAGTCTAAGGGATTCTAATTGTTATAAAATCATCCATTTCGTTATTGTTTTAGAATCAAAGTAAAAAGGATGGCTTTCTCGAAATAAAGTGACTGCTGTTACTGACAGATATGTAGTTTTATGGAAACGGGGATAGGATAATATGACAAAACTGATTATATACATACTGCTTGCAATCGTTACAACTAATATGATACGCGTGTTGCCGATGCTGCTGATAAAGGGGCGCATACGCAATCGTTTCGTTCGCAGTTTTCTGTATTATGTACCTTATGTCACGCTGGCCGTGATGACATTCCCTGCTATAATAGAGACTACCCCGTCGCCGCTATCAGGCTGTGTGGCTCTCGTAGCGGGCATTGTGGCGGCTTGGTATGGTATGGGACTGTTTCCCGTTGCGGCACTATGTTGCGTGATAGTGTATCTGATGAGTGTGGGATTGTAAAATATTACTTAATGGAGAGAATAAAATGTTGATACTATTTTATACATTCTTTATAATAGGTCTGTTTGGCTTTGGAGGCGGATATGGCATGCTCTCGCTCATACAGCATGAAGTGGTGAAGTCACACCATTGGCTGTCCTCGGCGGAGTTTACGAATATCGTGGCTATATCGCAGATGACGCCAGGACCGATAGGAATCAACAGTGCTACATACTGCGGATATACGGCAATGTATAATGCTACGGGAAATCACTGGATAGGAATTGCTGGCAGCATCATTGCAACTTCAGCATTGGTTCTGCCATCGTTTGTGTTGATGATACTGATAAGTCGGCTATTCCTCAAACACATGCAGTCGCCGTTGGTGCAGGATGTGTTCAAGATGCTGCGCCCCGCTGTAGTGGGACTGCTTGCGGCCGCAACGCTGTTGCTCTGTAATGAGGAGAACTTCTCATCGCCAACGGCAGATTTGTATCATTTCATTGTTTCTTTGTCAATATTCTTGGTGACGTTTGTTAGCATCAAGTTCTTTCGCATAAATCCTATAAAGATGATAGGCGTGGCGGCTTTGGCAGGCCTGGTATTTTTCCTGCTTGTGCCGATGGCTTGACACTTTAATGGATTTCTCTAAAAACTATAAAATAAAAAACACGGCTATCTGCATATGCAACTGCTGATAGCCGTGTTTTATCTTTCTTAAAGAATGTCTTATTTCTTGATGTTGCCGTAGCGCTGCTGGAAGCGATCCACGCGACCTGCTGTATCGACAAGCTTGCTCTTACCAGTGTAGAATGGGTGAGAGGTGTTAGAGATTTCTATCTTTACTACAGGATAGGTCTCGCCCTCGAACTCTACTGTGTCGTTGGTCTTACATGTTGACTTTGAGAGGAACATATCACCATTTGACATGTCCTTGAATACTACCGGACGGTAGTTTTCTGGGTGAAGGTCTTTCTTCATTTCTTTTTAGTGTTTATGCTGCGCCGCAAATAGGCGAAGCTGAGTTAATAATATGTTTCGGGGTGCAAAGTTACTACTTTTTTTTGAATTAGCCAAATTTTTCGGTTAATAATTAAGCTTTTAGCCTATTCGATAGATTGTTTTGCAGCGTTTATTGTGAATTATGTGCTTATGCTTTATGCACTGTGCGTTATGAATTGTGAATGAATTTTCCGTAAGCTAATCCTATTATCCCAGCTGCAAGTATTATGTAGATAGGATTGACACCGAACATCCAGATGAGTAGTGCGCTGACTATGGGTATCCAAAAGGTGTAGCGTGAGAGTTGTGCCTTGCGAGCCATGTTGAATGTAGGCACTGCCATTAGTGCCACTACAGCCGGACGTATGCCGGCAAACATAGCTGCAACCCAGGGAATGTGCTGGAAGTTCTGGAAGAACATGGCAATGGTAAGGATTATCAGCAGCGAGGGTAGGGCGGTGCCGAGCGTGGTGCATATTGCCCCGCGTATGCCACGCAGGCGGTAGCCTATGAATATGGCTATGTTGATAGCGAATACCCCAGGGCAGGTCTGTGCTACGGCTATGAGGTCAAGAAACAGTTTCTTGTCTATCCACTGTCTTTTGTCAACCACTTCTGTTTCAATCAGCGGTATCATGGCATAGCCGCCACCGAGAGTAAATAGGCCTATGCGGAAGAAGGTGAGAAATAATTCATAATTCATAATGCTTGATTTCTAATTCATAATGTGTGATTATCGTATTATGGAAGTACTGAATGTGCTATTGCAGTGTAGCTTTCAGTCATCAAGCGTTCTATGTTTTCCTCGCCGCGCGACTGTGGTAGTATAGGCTCATGGATGGTTAGTTTCAGCGGATGGCGGCAGATAAAGCCCCCATCGCGTTGCGGTGGCAGTATGTCGTACGAGCCGTTAATTGTCATTGGCACAACAGGGAGTTGTAACTCGTCAGCCAGAGCGAAAGCTCCTTTTTTGAAGCGGTTTATCTGTCCTGTCTTCGTGCGTGAACCTTCAGGGAATGCCATCAGCGATGCTCCGCCCTGCAATGCTTGCTCCGCACGCCGGTAGGTAGCGCGTACTGCACCTGGATTGCCTTTATCTACATATATATAGCCTGCATGGCGACAACCTATGCCGAGGAATGGTATTTTCTCAAGCGAGCGCTTGAGCATCCAGCGTATTTCGGCTCCAAGGAAACCGCATATCAGGAAGATGTCGTAAGCCCCTTGATGATTAGCCACAAACACGTATGACGTGCTTCGGTCTATATTTTCCTTGCCCTCTACGGTTACGGGAATCAGTGAAGCCCAGATGATGATGCGTGCCCACCAGCGTGACGCAAACGACCCCCACCAGTCGGGACGCGTGATGCCCCAGCCGGCTTTGTTGTCGCTGATGCCCATAATACTGCGTAGCCATCCTACAAACGGACACATCACTGCCATCGTGGAGCCAGCCCATACGCTCATGAAAAACACGGTGGGGCATAGCACTACTATCTGATACAGATGATAGGCTGAAAGGGTTATAGTATGTAAAAGGGGCTTGCGCATAGTTCGTAGAATAGAAGGTTATCTGAATAAAACTTGTTCGCCGCGTATGCGGTCATTGAAACGACCATTATTATATATAATGTTGCCGTTGACCAGTGTCTGGCAAACCTTCCAGTGAAACTCCTTACCCTCCAGTGGGCTCCATCCGCATTTGCTCTGTATGCAGTCTGTGGTAAGCGTCCATGGCTTCTCTGAGCGTCTTACGATAGCGATGTCGGCCTTATATCCCTTGTGCAGGTAGCCACGCTCGTTTAGCGAGAACAGTTGTGCTTGGTTATGACACATGAGTTCCACAAGACGTTCCATCGTGAGAACTCCTTCATCTACCAGTGAGAGCATTGCAATGAGTGAGAACTGAACCATTGGCATACCTGACATGGCACGGGCTGCTCCGCCTTGCTTCTCCTCCAGCGTATGTGGGGCATGGTCAGTGGATACGGTGTATATTTGTCCGTTAGCTATGGCATTACGCAGTGCGTCCCTGTCTTTGGTCAGCTTTACGGCGGGGTTGCACTTTATTCGTGCTCCGAGCGTGTCATAGTCAGGAGCGGAGAATATGAGGTGGGCTACGGTAGCCTCCCCTGTCACGTTTCCGCCGAGCAAGGCGAGTTCCTTCTCCGTAGTGATGTGAGCAATGTGGAAACGCGTGCCATGCTTGCGTGCGAGCCTTACTCCCAGTTCCGATGACTTCATACATGCCTCTTCGCTGCGTATAAGCGGATGTAGCCTGACGTTAGGGTCGTCGGTGTCTGTCATTTGCTTATAATACTGCATATTGGCATTGATAGTCTCTGTGTCTTCGCAGTGAGCCATTAGCGGCAGATTTATCTCTTTTGCAAGTGCAAACACATCGTCAAGTGCCTGCTCCTTATCTACGAGCATATTGCCTGTTGACGACCCCATAAATAGTTTGATGCCAGGGATGGTGTGAACGTCAAGTTGGCGCAGAGTTTCAATGTTGTCATTTGTGGCTCCAGGGAAGAAGGCATAGTTTACGTGCATCTTCTCTTTAGCTATAGCTTGCTTTTCGAGCAGAGCCTCTGCAGTAGTGGTTTGTGGTTTGGTGTTAGGCATTTCAAACACCGTGGTCACGCCTCCGTATGCAGCGGCGCGGCTCTCACTTTCCATATCGGCCTTATGAGTCAGCCCCGGCTCACGGAAATGAACGTGGGAGTCGATGATGCCTGGCAATACGTATGCGTCTTTGGCATCAATTATAACGTCAAAGGAATTGGCACTCTCGGTGTCAATTCCTCCTGTTGCTATTTCTTTTATCTTGTCGGCTTCTATAATTATGTCGGCACGCTGTTGCTTGCCGTCATTTACGATGGTGCCGTCTTTTATCAGAGTTCTCAAAATATTCTAATGATTTTGTTGTGTGTATGAGCGATAATCTGTATGCTCACTTCCCACTCTGTGCCATCTCGTTAGGTGTAGGCACGTCGGTTGGTGGTGTTGGTGGGAGTTGCGGCATCTGGCGAGGCACATCGGCTACGCCTGTCATAATGTCTTGGTTTTGCTTTGCCAGCTGCATATACTCCTTGACATATGGTGAGTTTCTGAAGCCATCGGTAGCCTTTGTCATAAGAGCCTCTATCCATGGTGTGAGCATAGGGTATTCATAGACTGATGTGGCAATCTGGAAGACGTAAGGGCCGAGACAGTTGTCGAAGTTGTCGGCAATGAATTTTGATATCATCTTGTCCTCCTGCATTACGAGAGCGTTGTGCTGTTTCTCCAACTGCAGGTTGATGGCATCCATGTCTTCACCATTCATGATGGCTTGGCTTTGCTGGTGGGCAATGTCCTCAAACTGCGACATCAGTGCGGCATAACGGTTGTTGAAGGCCGTGAGCGTGTCATTGAGCGGTGTGCCCTTACACTGCTGTCGTTGCTCGTCGAGTTCTACGACTACCTCGCCGTCTTCAAGCACTATTGGCATCAGAGGGTCTTCGTCAATGCAGAGAGTGACGACCTGTATGGAGTCAAGCGAGCCGGAGAATTTGAATTTCCCATGTATCACCTCGCATGAGTCTATGTTTACGAGTTCGTCATTCTTCATACCTTTCAGATATAGCATGTGTCCATCCATATTCTGTAGGCTTGACGTACCCGTGACGTTGTATTTTGTACATGAGACCATAGCCAGCAGTCCCACTAATGAAAGCAAATAGTAGTATTTCTTCATAATATTGTTTTTGCGAATACAAAGTTAAGAAGAAATACCGAACTGATAAAATATTTTTATGGCTTGTTAATGAAATAGCCAAGTGATTAAGTTTTTTTAAATATATCAGCCCCTTGCTTTATGTTTTGTAAACAAATGCAAAGCCCCTCTTAGTGCCTATTGCTGTTGTTTTTTGAGTTCGTAGGCTATGCGGTGTGTTGTGTACATTTCGAGTATGGCAGCGATGAGCAGTGCCACTACCCAGTTGTTATATACGAAGTGTACCCACGCATTGTAGCCGTCGATGGTCTTAGCCACGAACGGAAAGATTATCTGGAAGTTACTTTCTATCATAAGCAGTGCTGCTATGATAAAGCAAATGTCGCCTATTACCATGATGCGACGCAGGCGGCGTATTACGATGCTTGTGCCACTGTAGGTCTGTGTCATCTGTATTGTGGTGAAAGCCACTGCTCCTATGGCAAACAGTATTGTGGCTATGCGCATGAGGGCTCGTCCGGCAAACGTGCCGAACACTACGCCGCACACGCCCAGCACCATCATCATGGCACCGCTGACAAATACCAAGGACTGAGTACGCGTGAGCGTTCTCAGTCCGGTATTACTATCTGTGTTTTGTATGTTCATTTTCTTCTTAAAAAAATTATGGCATGGCATCCTCGCGCCCAATGTTCTTCTCAGTGCTGAGAATGAAGATATCTTCATCGGGTCGCTTCATCTTGTACCGCTCGCGCGCTATGGCTTCTACGCCCTTCCTTCCAGCTTCGAAGTTGTGCAGACGTATGGAGTCGCGCTCGAACTGATGCTCGTAGGCACGCAGTTCGTCGTGCTTCTCGTTGAGCTGCATTGTAAGTGAAATCAGCGAGCGCACGCTGTTTTCATCTACCACTCCCACGAGTAGCATGCACACGAATACCACGATGACGTATTTGTGGCGCGAGAGGTAATACCAGATGTTGTTAATTCGCCCCATTTATATAATGTATTGCGAGGATATGCTTTCGTTGTTGATGACGCGGCGTATGGTCTCGGCAAACATATCGGCTACGCTGAGCTGTTTCACCTTGGCGCAGCGCTGGGCATAAGGTATGGAGTCTGTGAATACTATTTCCTCCAGTGCCGATTCCTGCACGCGCTCACTGGCAGGGCCTGACATCACGCAGTGGCTTGCCACGGCACGCACGGAGTGTGCTCCGGCCTCCTTCATGATGTTGGCAGCCTTGGTTATTGTGCCGGCTGTATCTACCATGTCGTCAACGATTACGACGTCCTTGCCCTTTACGTCGCCTATGATTTGCATCTCTGCCACCACGTTGGCGCGAGCGCGCGTCTTGTTGCAGAGCACGAGTGGGCAGTCGAGATACTTGGCAAAGCTCTTGGCGCGCTTTGCACCACCCACGTCTGGCGAAGCAATCACGAGATTCTCCAGTTTCAGATTTGCCAGATAAGGCAATATGACGCCCGAGCCATACAGATGGTCAACGGGCACATCAAAGAATCCTTGTATCTGGTCGGCGTGCAGGTCCATTGTTATTAGGCGGTCGATGCCAGCCACGCTGAGCAGGTCAGCCACGAGCTTTGCACCGATTGACACGCGTGGCTTGTCCTTGCGGTCCTGGCGAGCCCAGCCGAAATAAGGTATTACGGCATTGATGGTGCGTGCTGATGCGCGCTTTGCGGCATCAATCATAAGCAGCAGCTCCATCAGGTTGTCAGAACTTGGGAAAGTGCTCTGCACGAGGAAGAGGTCGCGTCCGCGAATGCTTTCCTCGAAACTTACTGCAAACTCGCCGTCGCTGAAGCGTGTGATAACCAGATTGCCGAGAGGGCAACCGAGACTGGCGCATATCTTTTCAGCAAGATAGCGCGAAGCCGTACCGGAGAATACAAGAAAAGAATCTTTTTCCATTAGTATATTTTAGTGTGTTTCTATTTTTTTTCTATCATCCTGCCGCCCTGCGCAGTTTGCGGAAATGCTCAATCACTCCGCGGAAATCCATTTCGTGCTGAATGCTGAAGCGGTTCCAGAGGTCACCGCATATCACCACTCCTCCGAAACCAAGGTCTTTCGCCCGCGGTATAGTTTCGAGGCTCATGCCTCCGAGTGCATATACGTGGCGGTCGATGAGTCCCTCCTTGCGTGCCGCGCGCATATCATCTTCGGTAAGCGAGGCGCGCACCTCGTCGTGTAGCGAGTCATATAGCGAGTGAAGCATCACGTAGTCGCATTGTTTCTTCATAGCCTTCAGGTCGCTTATGTTCGGAGTGCTTCTCGTTACGTGGCGCTTGAAGTCGGCAGGTATTTCATCGGCAGGATTGTCAATATGTATGCCACGCAGTCCATACTCCTTGCGCAGGAAGTAGTGCTGATGCACGCTGATGCGGTCCATGCGGTTCTTGGGCAGGAGTGACAGAAGCCGTTCGGCATACGTCAGGTCTGGCTCCGGCTTGTTGATGTGGAGCATGTCCATGCCCTCGTCAAACAGTGCGGTGAGTATTTTGTCCTCTTCCACGAAATACGTGGGCTGGGTCATTATTATCAGTTTCACGACTGCAAAATTAAGAAAAAAATGTTAATTATGCAATTTTCTCGAATATAAATGCTAACTTTGCAGTGTTTTTTATAATAAATTAAAAGAAGAATAAGGTTGAGTAAAGGAAAGATGAAGGAATGTTTAATTATATAGCCCCGTTCCTTCATCCGCTGTTTTTGCCCGGCCAAGCATCGAAAGATATGGATTATTCACAGCTTCATCGTCCTGCCTATGTCATTGAGGAAGAACTGTTGCGCCGTAACCTTGCGCTTATAAAGCGAGTGGCTCGTGAGGCCGACGTTGAGATAATATTGGCTTTCAAGGCTTTTGCTCTGTGGAAAACGTTTCCAGTGTTCCGCGAGTATATCAGCTCTACCACAGCCAGTTCGCTCAGTGAGGCACGTTTGGCCTTTGAGGAGTTTGGCTCTCTGGCGCATACCTATTCGCCTGCCTATACCGATTACGAGATTGACGACATGGCACGCATCAGTAGCCATCTTACGTTCAACTCTCTCTCGCAGTATGAGCGTTACCACGAGCGCGCACTGAGCGTCAATCCCTCACTCCGCCTAGGCTTGCGCATCAATCCGCAGTACTCTGAGGTTGAGACGCTGCTCTATAACCCCTGCGCTCCCGGCACTCGCTTCGGTGTGCGCAATACGTCGTTGCCGGAGCAGTTACCTGCCGATATAAGCGGTTTCCACTGCCACTGCCACTGTGAGAGTGGCTCTGATGTCTTTGAGCGTTCGCTCTCGCATATAGAGGAACTGTTCTCGCCTTGGTTCTCTCAGTTGCAGTGGATAAACTTCGGTGGCGGGCACCTTATGACGCGTGCCGACTACGACGTGGAGCGTCTCGTTAGCCTCTTGCGTGGCTTCCGCAAGCGTTATCCGTGGCTCAAGGTTATATTGGAGCCTGGCAGTGCTTTCGCCTGGCAGACGGGACCGCTTGTGGCTCAGGTCGTTGACGTGGTTGAGGATGAGGGCATCCGCACGGCGGTGCTCAACGTGTCGTTTACCTGTCACATGCCTGACTGCCTTGAGATGCCTTATATGCCCGCAGTAAGAGGGGCTGAGATGGTAGAGGAACCGAAGGATGCCGCTGCGGCATCGTTTTATTCCTCACATTCAGGTTTCTGCTATCGCCTGGGCGGTTGCAGTTGCTTGAGTGGCGACTATATGGGCGCTTGGATTTTCGACCACGAACTTCAGGTGGGTGAGAATATAATTTTTGAGGATATGATTCACTATACTACCGTTAAGACCAACACCTTCAACGGCGTTTCGCATCCTGATATCGCAATGCTCCATAGCGACGGGCGCCTTGAAATCCTGCGTCATTTCTCATACGAAGATTACCGTGACCGTATGGATTGATGTAAGTCGTTGATTGTGACTGTTTTGCAATCGCATTGCGATTGCATTGTAAAAGCTGCCTGATTACCGTGTAATCGCATTGCGATTGCAGTGTAAACGCATTGCGATTATGATGCGGTAGCAGTTACTTCCTTGCTGCTTCTATTATTGTGTCAATGCCGCGTGCAAGGTCTTCGGCAGTGATGTCCACTTTGATGTCGGGGTCTATGCCAAACTCTGTAGAGCCTCCGTCTGCGTCATACATCGGGCAGGCCGAGTAGCGCACTGTCCATCCGTTGGGCAGTTCTGCATTGTATGGCATACCCGAACCGCCGCCTGTCGTGTCGCCTATCACCGTCACGCGTGGCATCCGCTTCATGTATTTCACGAATTCGTTGGCCGCACTATATACCGCACGGTTGGTAAGCACACACACCTCTTTGTTCCATCTGATGCCGGCCGATGGCTCTATCCACTGCTCCTTTCGCTCGGAGAAGTCATCATGCCCCGGACCTGTCTTGTGGCACATATAGCCCACGAGTGTCTTTTCATGGCAGAAGCGTGCCGCCAGTCGCTCTGCCTCGGTGAGCATACCGCCGCCGTTGTTGCGTATGTCGATTATCAGCCTGCTGCATGGCGCGAGATAGTAGAAAATCTCATCGAGGTTTCCGTCGCCAATCTTATTTTCAAACGTAGGCACATATACGTAGCCTGTGTTGTCATCGAGTATGCGGTATGACATACCGCTCGAAATCTTGTAGTCCGTCCCCAGATAGTGTCGTTGCAGCGTATCGGCGAAGTTAGCCGGATAATCCTCCTTCCACGACCAGTTGCGTGTATAGTCAAACGATGCTGCGAGGTTCACGTGCCCGTCCTTCAGCGTGGCGAGCATCCCTCCCAGAAACTCCATAAGTTGCACGCGCGTAAGTCCCTGAGCCTGTTCAGCCTGGTAGCGGTAGCGTGAGTGTACGTCATCCCAGTCCACACCCAGTTGCTCCTTCTTCTCTTTGAAGAAGCAGTACCTCTCATCCATTATGTGCCACAGAGCCTCAGTATTTCCCACCGTAGTGTCGGGATATTCCACCACATCTACGCACGAACACAGTGCGTATGATGCTATCAAAGTGAAAAGCATTTGTTTCATGCCTGCAAAGTTACTATTTTTTTCTGAAATCTCAAAATAACCAGAGATTCTTATTGTAGCATAGCTTCGCAAGAAATCCTTTTCTTATACTTAGGCTCTTTCCCTCAGCCATATTCCAAAGAAACGGTCATATACTATGTATTTTCCGTTAGAGGAATATACGAACTGATTATCCATAAGTGTCTTTAAGGCTAACTTTATACTGCTTAGTGCCGGCAAACGATATTTGGTTACGAAAACCTGCGACATGGGAGAAACTACGCCACCCTCGCATGCTATGGCTGTAAGGAGTTTGGATTGGTTGATGGTCAATCCGGCATAGTAGTTCTCAAAGGCAATCTCTTCCTCATTGATCAGTTCGCGTATCGCTTCGTCGATACATTGCACCGTTATCTCATCATAGTGATGGCTAAACACTCTGTTCAGAGTGGCTTGCACATACCACGTCTGTCCATCAACCCTATCGTAGAGATAATCAAAAACTTCCTTAGATATAGACATATCGTATGCGCGAAACAAAGTATCAGCAAATTCGTGATACACCGCGGCGTCTATTTCTTTTAACGAGACTATCTGAGCGCCCTGATAAAATGGTCGTTCGGGCGAAAGGAACATGTCAGACATCAAGTGCTGGTAACTGCCAGAGAAGATAAAATAAGCATTTGGCACAAACTGGATGAACGAACGCAGCAAAGCCTCTGTATCCGTATCCTCATATTTCGTAATCTGCTGAAACTCATCTATCGCTATATAGCATCTCCTGCCAGATTGCGCTATATACTCAAAGATACGCTGCAGGGACTGGGCAACTTGGTTGGAAGCAAAGTCAAGAGAGAATGTCGGTACACCCGTAATAGAATCAAACGTCATGGTAGGACGGAAACTGCTGAAGAACTCCTGGACCTTACGCAGTACGTTTTGCGATGGTGTATCAAGTCTCCCCAATATATTACGTGCCATCAACTGCACAAAATGCTCCAAGGTCTTGGTTGACAAGATGTCAAAATAGATACAGACAACATCTGGCTGTTGCTGTCTTATTTTGGAAAACACATGGTGTATCAATCCTGTTTTTCCTATACGCCTTGGTGCTATCAGCGTGACATTACGTTCGTTATCGAGCGCCGATATTATCTTCTCCGTTTCTGCAGTCCTATCGCAGAAATACTCATTTCCCTTGTAACCATATATCACGAAAGGGTTGTTCAGTGTCTTTGCCATAGCCACTTCATGTTTTATGCTTCATGTTTTATGAAGTGCAAAGTTACGAACTTTATTTTAGAAAAACAAATTATTTTGCAGAATAATATAAAGAAATTTATTATGATGACTTTTAGGGCGTAGATGAAAACTTCTGCTCCAAATTTCTTTTAGAAATATTTTGGCGGTTTAATGGAAATTTCTTAACTTTGCACGTGCAAGGCTTTCTTTTGTAAATAAAGGAAGAGTCTGCACGTTTTTTTTATTTTAATAATTTAAGCATTCGCTATTATTTCGCGCATAGCCAAGAGCCTAGGAAACTATTTGGTATAACAAGCACAGAAATAATATGTGACAGGTAAGCCGTATTGGTATATCTGTATCAACCCTATTAGCAATGCTCACGCAATATGCGTGATGCATTCTTATGGTTGACAGAGGTACCAATTCCTAGGCTCGCCTCTTGCTATGCGCAATAAGAATGGCATCACGCTATTTTTGTATGCGTATGGCAGCGTGATTGATAGTTGGGTGCGTCATATTCACTATCAATCTTTATGGCAAACAAGAACCTTAATGACGCAAAGAAAGCGAAGAAAGACGAATTTTATACGCAGCTGACAGACATAGAAAGGGAACTGCAACATTACTGGCCTCATTTTCGCGACAAGGTGGTGCTGTGCAACTGCGACGACCCTTACGAAAGCAACTTTTTCAAATACTTTGCATTACGTTTCAATCAGTTAGGCCTTAAGAAACTTATCTGCACATGCTATAATGGTTCACCGGTTCAGGGAAATGAACTGATGATAGACTGGGGTGACTTTGAGGATGAACCTAAGAAAATTGCCTACAAGGTAGAGATAACAGAGGTAAAGGATTTGAATGGTGACGGGGCTGTTGATTTATCAGATGTGCGTTATCTGTTACAGAATGACAGAAACGTGCTATCTACGTTGAAAACAGGAGATTTCCGCTCCAAAGAATGTATCGAACTACTGAAACAAGCCGACATCGTTGTTACAAATCCTCCATTCTCTTTGTTTAGAGAATACATAGCGCAACTAATGGAGTTCGGTAAGAAATTTCTAATAGTAGGACATCAAAATGCAATACACTACAAAGAAATATTTCCATGGATAAAAAACAATGAGGTTTGGCTTGGGTATGGTTTCAAGGGTGCGGCGGCTCATTTTTATTCTCCATACGAAGATACAGCAACAGCAGGTGACCACAGAAAAGACATGATACGTGTATCTGGCGTTAATTGGTTCACCAACCTTGAAATACCCAAACGACATGAATATCTTGATTTAATTTGTCGTTACTCTCCTGAAGAATATCCAACATATGATAATTTTGACGGAATAGATGTAGGAGATGTGGTTGATATTCCTTATGATTACGATGGTGTTATGGGAGTTCCTGACACTATAGTTGGGAAACTCAATCCTGACCAATTCGAAATCATAGGTATAGGCAGTGGAAACCTTGCAAAGCAAGCAGGTGTCAAGAAAAATTATCGTGGACGTACAGACCTCGCTTATACCGAGGATGGAAAACAAAAATGTCCCTACAGCAGAATCCTAATCCGTAACAAACACCCAAGAACATTATGATGACGATTAAGCAGATAGAAGTTACCGTTGGCGAGATAACCAAGGGCTATGTCAACAACGACGAACAGGGAGTGCGCGGGTATAACGGACAACTCGACATACGTCCGCCGTATCAGCGTGAGTTTATATACAATGAGAAAGAGCAGATGGCCGTGATAACCACCATACTCAACGGCTTCCCGCTGAACGTGATGTATTGGGTGAAGCGCTCTGATGACGCTGAATGTCCTTACGAGGTGATGGACGGACAACAACGCACATTGTCTATATGCGAATATGTTGACGGGAAATTCTCATACGACTTCAAGAATTTCTTCAATCAGCCTGAAGACATACAGCAGAAGATTCTGAACTACAAACTCACCGTTTATGTCTGCGAGGGTGCACCGTCAGAGAAACTATCGTGGTTCAAGACCATCAACATAGCCGGCAAGGCGCTCAACGAGCAGGAGATAAACAATGCCATCTATGCCGGTCCGTTCGTAACCGACGCCAAGCGCCATTTCTCAAAATCAAACTGCGCTGCCTACCGCCTTGCCAAAGACTTAGTAAACGGCACGCCTATACGTCAGGATTTTTTCAAGAAAGCCCTTGAATGGATGGCAGAACATGAAACACGCGAAGGCAAGAACACCAATGCCGTGGACTACATGGCGCGTCATCAACACGATCCGAACGCCAACAACCTCTGGTCATATTTCCAAACGGTGATAAACTGGGCAATAACCAATTTCGACATGAAGCGCTTCCGCAAAATCATGAAAGGCCTTGACTGGGCGTGGCTGTATGACAAGTACGGCACAGAGACACTGAATACCACCGAACTGGCGCAACGCATATCTGCACTAATGCAGGACGGCGAGATACAGCGCCAGTCGGGCATTATCCCTTACGTGCTCACCGGCGACGAGCATTACCTTGACCTGAGAGCCTTCCCCGACAACATCAAGATTGCAGCATGGGAGCGTCAAGGCCACAGGTGTGCCGTCTGCGGTGAGGAGTTTGACATAGAGTTCATGGAGGGTGACCACATCACCCCATGGTGTGACGGAGGCCGCACCACAGAGGATAACTGCCAGATGCTCTGCCGTGAGTGCAACCGGCGGAAAGGGGGAAAGTAATGAGGTGAGAAGTGAAAGTCAGACAGGGTATGTTCAATCGGACGTACTCTGTCTGACATTATTATTTGAATATCACGTTAGGATTGAAATGCAATATGATTTTACCATATTTTGCAATCTCAGAATCAGTCATAAGTTGTGCATTATCTGACAGTCTGCTGAATTTGCCATTTTTGTCTTTTACATATTTCTGCACGTGCACAGTACCCTTGGGGAACGTCTTACCGTCTCCTTTGTTCTTATGGTTATGTCCCCAATCAAAATCAAGTGCCATAACCCTTCCGATATATAACTTTGCCTGAATAGCAGTACCATCATTTCCGAGTTTGAAATACATGTCAGAAGTATCAGAATACGTAGGTAATCTGTCATGCTCTCCTGCTGCAACGTCTATACTCTTCACAATTTTAGCCTTGATGCCATTCAACTCAAAAGTTTCGGAAACATCTTTATATAAATATTGGCTAAAGCCACCTGTTGGTATGTATTCTCTTTGATTTCCCATATTACATATAAGCATAATTGTTATTGAATCTTACTCCTTTATAGTCTCTTTCACGTAACCACTCCCAAAGTGTGATATCATTGTCAATATATCCAAGTTCCTTTAGATTTGCATCTAAGACTTCCGAGAGGTTCATACCATGAAATTCTTCGTCGTAATGTCCGACGGTACCATGTCCTACAATAAATTCATCGTAGTCCACTCTTACAATGTAGATTTTGTCATCGTTGTCTATTTCAGACATTATCAATTCATTGGATGGAGCGAGTTCATGTTCCATCTTGTAGCGAATCTTTTCAAAGAAAGTTTTTTCATTCTCTGAAACGTAATGTCCCTCCATACTGGAAAAAAGATTGTTATCTTCTGCCCATAGTTTGTTAGTAACAGTATTCATTTTCTAAAATTCTCAGATATATAATCAGGAATGAATTTCAAGGGAGTATGGATTCCTGACACCTCCATCTTCTCCCCATATTTGTTGATAACGTTGATATTCCCATTTCCTGGGCTATCTCTGCGTATGCAGTGTCGTCTGTTACCAGTGTGGCGTTGCATTGCTTAGCGTTATATAATGTGAGATATTGCGTCATGGAAACTCTGTGGTTTAATCCTGACTCGTAGAACATCTGCATGGTTGCACTCATTTCCTCAGAAGTGAATGTTTTTACAACGAACTTATGGTTTAGGTTTCCATATAATTGGTTGTACTTGAGTAAATCATGTGCAACCATGTCTATGACATGTATGGAATACAATCCACAAGTCGAATCCATATTAATTATGCTGTGCAGCGTCTCTGCCTCTCCTGTTGTAACTCTTTCCATCATATAACCTTGGTGTTGTTTCTTATTTTACTAATGGAAGTACAAAGCTTTGAAAATATGTCATTTGCTATATTCATGGTGACCTAACAATATATTTCTTGTTGACAAAGGTGTAAAAAGTTTTATAATGTCAACCGCTTTTTGTGTTAAAAATAAAAGATAAGATTAGTATTTCTTGATATAAGTCATAAGTTTATATATATTTAAGGAGCGTGGCTAGTATAAGAAACAACTTTGCTGCAAGTATGCACTGATTTGCTTCAAAATAACCCAAAAGTTAGAATACCCTAAAATCCGCAACTAATAGTCATGCGGACTACTATTGCTGTCTGGATACTCTGTTTGACGATTCTTTAGCTACCTCAGACGTGATCAAGGACATGAACTCGGAGATATACAAGGCATATTCCGGCACTGGCAATGAGCGCGTCAAGGAGAATCTGAAATGGTTAGCCTCGGAGCATACAGAACTGTTGCCAAGCATCACGCTGCGCCTGCCCCACATACCAAACCATAACACTGAGGAGGACATAAATAATAGCCAAGCGTATCTTGAAACGCTTGGCTACCATAAATTCAATAGGTTTGAATATATTATAAGGTAAAACCTCCCCTATCGTCAATCACCCAAAGCCCCCTTGATGTCAGCAATCAAGTCGGCAGTGTCCTCTATTCCAACGGAAAGACGTATGAGGGTATCGGTTATGCCGTTCTTCTCACGAACCTCCTTCGGTACGCTTGCGTGTGTCATGATGGACGGAATCTCTGCCAGGCTTTCTACTCCTCCCAAACTTTCTGCGGTAGAAAAAAGTTTCAGTCTTGACAAGAATGACTCTGCATCGGCAAGTGTTCCATCCAGTTCAAATGACAGGACGCCTCCAAAGCCTGTAGTCTGAGCGGCAGCGACCTCATGATGCGGATGGGTCTTCAGGCCGGGATAGAGCACACGCTTAACCTTTGCTGATTTCTGAAGATATTCTGCCAATGCAATGGCATTCTTCTGATGCTGCTCCATTCGTATGGCAAGCGTCTTGGCTCCACGTAACGTCAGGTAACTGTCAAAGGGTGACAGTACAGCCCCTACGGCATTTTGGTTGTAGGATATCTTTTGGTAGATATCCTCGTCATTAGTAACAACAGAGCCTCCCAATGCGTCAGAATGTCCACCGATGTATTTAGTTGTGCTATAGACCACCACGTCAGCCCCCAGACTGAGTGGTTTCTGGAAGTAAGGCGACAGGAACGTGTTATCCACCACCAGGATGAGCCCATGCCTCTTTGCTATCTGGGCAATGGCACGAATATCGGCTATCTTCAGCAACGGGTTAGTCGGTGTCTCAATCCATATCAGTCTGGTTTCGGGCTTTATTGCCTTCTCTATGTTCTCGGGGATCGTGGCATCAACATACGAAACCGATATATCGAAGTTTATGAATACATTGCTCAGCAAACGCCTCGTCCCGCCATACAGGTCGTCAAAGCCTATTACATTATCGCCAGCCTTCAACAGTGATATTATCACAGTGGAGGCAGCAGCCAACCCTGACGAGAAGGCCAGTCCATACCTGGCTCCATCCAGTGCAGCCAGTTTCTCTTCCAAAGCCTTTCGGGTAGGGTTAAGACTGCGGGTATATTCGTAACCAGCCGTAGGGTTGCTTGCCTTCAAACGAGCAAACGTGGTGGCCAAATGAATAGGCACAGCGACATCGCCGCTTGCTCCTTCTCTGAAATCGGGTTCTTCACCATTGTGAATAGCCCTTGTTGAAAATCCAAAACTCATGATTTATATTGCTATTATCTATTTAGGTAACTCAACTTTCGCAAGCTTCAGTTTCGTTGAGGTTTTAAGGTTTTGAGGTCGCTTCACTTCAAGGTTTTAAGGTGATATTAGGCAAACTATTCACCACAATTAAACATATTTCACCTCATGACCTTACGACCTTACGACCTTATAACCCAACAAGTTGAGCACTTGCGAAACTTGAATAAATATCAAAGGATTTTTCCCTTAACCATTCGTCATTGAACATTTTGGACAGGTATTTGTTGCCACTGTCGCAAGCCAAGGTAACGACACGTTTAGGGGTATCCTGTTCCTGACAGTAACGAAGGGCGGCGCTCAAGAGCGTACCGGTGGATGACCCTGCCAATATACCTTCTTCCCTGAGCAAGAGCCTTGCTGCGGAAAAACTCTCGGCATCGGTCACCTCATATGCCTTTGTCACCAAATCGAAATCAGCAAGTTTGGGGATATAATCCTCACCTATACCTTCCACATACCATGAACCTTCTGCCTGACGCAGTTTCTTCTTATTGATATAATCTGCAAGAATAGACCCTTTGGGGTCAGCCAGCACTATTTCTGTTTGTGGACTAACCTTCTTGAAGTATGCCGTCAACCCTGTCAAGGTTCCCGAAGAGCCGACCCCGACAACTATAGCATCCACCTTGTGGTCCATCTGTTCCCATATCTCGGGAGCTGTGGTCAATGTATGCGCTGCCGGATTGTCGGGATTCTCGAATTGGTTAATGTAATATCCTCCACGTTCACGTGCTATGCTGGCAGCCAAATCCTGATAATATTCAGGATGTCCCTTGCCTACGTCGCTTCGTGTAATGATGGTTTCCACACCCAACGCACGTAAGTGGTTTATCTTCTCCGTACTCATCTTATCAGGAATAACCAATAATAGTTTATAACCTTTCATCCTACATGCCAGGGCAAGGCCCAATCCCGTATTGCCAGCCGTAGCTTCTACAATAAGTTGCCCGGCATGAATATCACCGCGCTTTTCTGCTTGAACAATCATATTCAATCCCGGCCGGTCTTTGATGCTGCCACCAGGATTCTGATTTTCCAGTTTTATGAAAAGTGAACTTTTACCAGTATTTAATTTTGAGAGCTGAAGCATTGGTGTATTACCAATCATGTCCAACACGTTTCCGTAAACAGTCAGCATGTTCAATCAATAATTATATATTACCTTTGTCTTATTTCTATTTATATTATTTTCCACCCACTGATGCGCTATATATTCTTTCCAGGAACTGCAAAGCCCCCCTGTAACCTATGTGAGAGCGGTTTACTACAAGTGTTTCGGAAGAAGGAGCGGCAACTTCAAAGAAGAGTGCGCCCTTCTTTTCGGCAAGTGTAAGTTCCCATGAGGAACCTAAGATTAGCGGCTTACCTGAAGTAAATTCCACTGTCTCTATTTCTTTCTCCACTAAGTAACCGTCTTCCTCAAATATCACATCAATGCTCACACCCTCAGAGATGTTGGTCTTGAAATAGTCTGATATTGCCTGGCGGTATTTTTCAGGTGCGTTGTCTGTGATGATAACCTTCTTCGGTATCAAGCCTATCTGGTCGGCAAGGAACTTTGAGTAAGCCAGCGCGTAGGCAGAATCTGCCGTAACCACAAACTCGCTCGGCATGCCATACCAGTACTCGGCGAAGAATTCAGAGAAGTGTTCCAGATAGTAATAGTATATATCTGCCTCCTGACGTGTGAACTGCTCTGACTGTGTCTTGTCTATTCCTGCATATTCCACCACCTGACGTATGAACTTCGCTGTTGCCTCTTCGCCCACAGGAATCTCAGGTATGTGTAAGAATGGCTGGTCATATTTCTTCTGCAGGTGCTCAGCATTCTTGACGCCTACCCATGGTGACACCACGAGGTTAAACTGTGCCTGCGGTATTTTCTTCCATGCCTCAACACCAGGGTTCTCTGCACCGAAGAGTACGTTAACCTCAAACCCAGCTCCGCGGAGTATGCGGGCAAGTTCCTGATAGTCACCTCTCCAGTTATGGTTGTAGTATGGTGTCTCAAACCATAGGTTTACAAGTCCCTTCTTCTTTTCCCCCTGATAGTCGCCTACAAACTGGTCAATGATGGCATCCACCACCACCTCGTGTCCGTAGAGGTTGTTGCCCTTGAAACCAGCAGTGTTGGCATATACCACAGGATATCCGGCACGCTGATACTTGCCTACAAGGTCGGGTACGTTGTCGCCGATAAGCTCGCCTACGCAGCCTGTGAGAACCACGAAAAGGTCTCCCTCATATATTTTGATGGTCGATTTGATAAGCTCGTCCAATGTCTTGATACCACCAAAGACGACATCGTTTTCAGTTGAGTTGGCACTCGGCATGTTACCGCCGCCTGCTGCCACGCTGCCCTGGAAAGCATTCTCGAAAGTAAGCATGGCCGTAGTCTTCAATTGGCAGCCTGGACTGCAATTAGCAATAGGGACAGCACCTTTAATGGCTACGACGGTATTGGTAGCGCCCACCGCACAAGCATATCTGACATCGGATATTACCGAAGGTTTCTTCTTTTTTATTTCACTCATTGAATTATCTTTTTTTGATGTTTTTGAAAAACAAAGACTCAGGCCTCGTTGTCCAAGCCTTTCAGTTCTTAGTTTTCTTCCAATCTCTTCTCTATATCTTCAAAGACGTTCTTGTCGTTTGAGAGTATGAAAGGATCATCCTGATTGAACCACCAGTCATTGTATGGCAGGCGTACGTGACGTTGGAGTGTCTTGTTGAATTTAGTACGAGCCAATACCCCCTTGAGTATTTCGCCCATTCGCAATATGCCGTCATATCCTACAGGTATATGCTCATCGCCCAATGCAAGCGTAGGAACTCCGAGATGTCCTGCTACGGAAGCCAGACCAGGGTGACGTATAATCAGGAAATCGGTTTTTGCACGCTTCAAGAGTTGTGGTAACTGGAATGCACGTGTCTTGCTGACCGTATAATAAGGTATGTCACCATAGGTCTCAACCAATTCTTTCAATGTATCCTGGTTCTTACCGGCACCGTCATATATCGGGTCATGGTGGAATACAAGAGCCGCCTCGTTCTTGATGCCCAGTTCTGCCAACACGCTTATCAAACCATGAGCGTACGCAGACCCCGTAAGCACCATGCCGTATTTACCTTTGAAATACTCACGATACTCCTCCAGTTTAGGAGCTATGCGCTTATGCTCGCTTTCGATAAACTCCTCGGCTTCCTTCTCCTTGCCTACAACCTTGGCTATGGCTCTCAGCCATGCGTCTGTGCCCTTGATGCCGTATGGCTGCGGAGCGTCAATCTGCGGCACGCCGTACTGGTCTTCAAGAGCCGCTCCCATGTAGCCTCCCAATGTCTCGCAGAAGGTGGTTGTGGCAATGGCTTCTGATGCCTGGCGTATCTCCTCATATGATGCGCAGTCAAGAAGATAGTTAACCCGTAAGCCCAGAGGTTTCAACAGGTCTGTGAACCAGTCTGTACCCCATAAGGCTATGATGTTGATTAAGTCCTTTTGTTTCTTTGTCGGATTCTTCTCTACAATCTGCCTGAGCACTCCGTGGAATGCCACATCAAAGCCTGTGCTCCAGTGCTTACTTCTGAAACCCTCACAGTGCAATGGTATTACGGGGACACCGACTTCCGGCTCCAATTCTTCTGCGACACTGTCGATGTCTTCACCGGTAATGGCAGTGGCACAAGCCATTGATATGAAAATAGCCTTCGGGTTGTAACGCTCCTTTGCTATACGTATAGCCTGACGCAGTTTAGCGCTGCCGCCAAACACCATGTCCTTCTCTTGAAGGTTAGTGCTCATGTTGAGCGTGTTCTGTTGAGGTTTGCCTCTGCGTGCAAGGCCCATGTGCATGGTAAGGTTGAATTTCGCGTTCTCACTGCTGCACCCAATAGGAGCATGATCTATCAACACACAGTCAGTAAGGTTGCCTATCTGACATTGCACGATAGCATTGGAACACATCGTCTCCTGATTCAATGGACTTTGCAATTCACAAAGGCGACAGCCCTTGCCTGCTCCCGAACAACCACCATGTTTCTTTATGCTTCGCTCGTCGTAGGCTGACTGTTCTATCAGTTCTTTCGCCGAGCCGTCCCATCCAATAATCGTGCCGAGTCGTAACTCACGATTCTTGACGGTGGTCATATTTAGATTTATTCTGTTAGCCATGATTTATTCTTCTTGATTCTTAAACTTTAGCTTCCTCTCATCAATTTTATTGTAGTAACTCACTATCTTTGACAAAGCCTCTTTGACAGGCATTGTTACGTCAAAGGTAGAGATGGCGCGTCGCTGAAACTGCTTGAGGATATTGCGACCGATTTTTGTGCAGACGATGCAGCGGCAGTCTGATAGCATTTCAACCGTGGCAGGTTTCTCCTCACCATGGCATCCATTTCTGTCACCACAGCCACTATCGCAACCGCTTTTGCAGCCTTGTGAGACCTCCGCTTTGAAATCGGGCACAGTTCTCGACTCTGTTTTTGCAAAGTCCAGGCGTTCCACCTCATAGATGGAGAAAATCTCTGTCGCTCCGAAATGCAAATCGACATTCAGACCGTCTGACGTCGCCACCGCTATTTTATATCCCATACTTTTGCATTAGATTCGATAGTCATCGTCCGCATTGTCCAGCAAGCCATACTCAAGAAGGATTTCCTCCAGGCGCTCCTGTGTCATAGGCGTAGGAATCACGAACTTGTCGTTATCTATAATCGCCTTGGCAAGCTTACGATACTCATCAGCCTGGTCAGAATCAGGCTTATACTCAATAACTGTCTTCTTGTTGATTTCCGCACGCTGTACAATGTTGTTACGTGGAACGAAATGTATCAACTGTGTACCTAACTCATTAGCGAAGGCACGAAGCAAGTCTAACTCGCGATCTACGTTTCTTGAATTACAGATGATACCACCCAGGCGGACGCCGCCAGTTCTCGCATAGCGCTGAATACCCTTTGCAATGTTGTTGGCTGCATATAGTGCCATCATCTCACCTGATGCTACAATGTATATCTCCTTTGCCTTGCCCTCACGAATAGGCATTGCGAAACCACCGCAGACCACGTCACCCAACACATCGTAGAAAACGTAGTCCAGGTCATCGGTATATGCACCTAAGTTCTCCAGCATATTGATTGACGTGATGATACCGCGACCTGCACATCCTACTCCCGGTTCCGGACCGCCAGACTCAACACAACGTGTACCGCCGAAGCCTGTACGCATGATTCTGTCCAATGATATATCCTCGCCCTCGTCGCGAATGGTGTCCAATACTGTCTTCTGTGCCAATCCGCCTAAAAGCAAACGGGTAGAATCTGCTTTCGGGTCACAACCCACCACCATTACTTTCTTACCATGTTCCACCAAGCCTGCTGTCAGGTTCTGGGTAGTTGTTGATTTTCCGATACCGCCTTTTCCGTAAATTGCAATTTGTCTTATTTCTGCCATATTGATTATAATGTTTTTGCTGCCACACATGTGGCAGAATGATAACTGAGGTGGTCTTTGTTAATTTCCACCATTAAAATAAATTTTGTATTTCGTTATATGAGTATATTTTATCCAACGCCTCAAAGATGTCTCCTGGTAGTGCCATCGCCACAATGCCTTTCTGACTCATCAATGTCACAGCCCCGATACCGATACGAGAGGCTATGACATACTGGCAATCCTGAAACACCTCAATTCTCTTTTCCATTTTCAAGGAAGAGTGACTGCCTCCCTGGCATACAGGCTCGACCGAACGTTTCTCTAAGTATATCCACTCACCTTCTAAATACTGGTATATGTAAAAGTCTGTCGCCCTGCCAAAGTGAACATCAACCGTATATCCATAATCCGTCGATGCTGCTGCCACTCTGAATGCTTTGATTTTGTTTTCGTTATCCATGAGAGTATGTATCTGAGAATACGAGATTATCCGAATAAACTTCTTTTGAGAACTCACTTACGCCAGGTACGCCTACTGCATCCGCACGACAACGATTGCAGTGACGAAAGACATCTATGTATTTCTCTGCACTTTTTCTTGCTTCCTCTATCTGAAAACAGAATGGTGCCTTCTCTTCCTTAAGCTCATAGGTCGGTATAAGCGGGATGATGTTGTAAATTGTTGCGCCTAATGAAGATACCGTTTGGGCAATCTTCTCAATGTGGGCTCCGTTGATTCTTGGCACCAGTACAGTGTTCACCTTCACCGTTATTCCACTCTCTGCCACTTTCTTAATACCGTTAAGTTGGTTTTCTATCAATATCTTAGCGCCCTCCAGCGCATCGTATTTCTTACCATGATATACAACAAACTTATTCAGTTTGGCTTCTATCTCCGGCTCAACCGCATTGACTGTCACCGTCAAAGAATCTATCTTCGCCTTTATAACCTCGTCGGCCTTCTCCGCAAGCAGCAGTCCGTTAGTACTCATACACTTGAGTAGATGTGGAAACTCCTTGTCTATTAAACGGAATGTTTCCAGAGCTGCATTGGTAGCCAAGGTATCTCCAGGACCTGCTATACCTGCCACTTTTATGTCAGGACATATCTTCAATGCTTTATGGAGTACACCAATGCTTTCCTCTGGTGTAATGACCTTTGCTGTTACGCCCGGACGGTGTTCCGTGTCGTTCAGGACGCGGCTGCAAAAACGGCAACCGATGTTACAAGCAGGACTAACAGGCAGGTGTATCCTGCCGAGATTGCCAGGCTTGTCGGCAAAGCACGGATGATTATTTCTTAATTTCTGTTGATTTTCAGTCATAATGTTATTTTGGAACGAAGCGGATAGATGGAGAAAGAAGTGTCTTCTTCTGTCTCCCTCTATCATCTTCTGTACTTCTCTGTCTCTGTTACTCGTGAGTTATGAATTAATTATTTGAGAACAATGCGGTTGACAGATATCTGTCACCAGAATCAGGAAGGAGCACGACGATGTTCTTTCCTTTGTTTTCCGGACGGGCTGCCAGGATTGACGCAGCCTTCAGTGCCGCACCTGATGAGATACCCACAAGGATGCCCTCGCTTATAGCAAAGTTCTTACCCTCGATAAAGGCATCCTCGTTTTCAATGGCTATCACTTCGTCATAGATTTTTGTATTCAGCGTGTCAGGAACAAAGCCGGCACCAATGCCCTGTATCTTGTGAGCGCCGGCAGTACCCTTTGACAATACAGGCGAAGTGGCTGGCTCCACTGCAATTATCTTGACATCCGGATTTTTTGACTTCAAAAATTCTCCGACACCCGAAAGGGTACCGCCTGTACCTACGCCGGCAACAAATATATCTACATTTCCGTCTGTCTGATCCCATATCTCCGGACCCGTAGTCTTACGATGGATTTCCGGGTTTGCTGAATTAACGAACTGTCCAAGAATCACAGAGCCGGGAATACTCTTATTGAGCTCGTCGGCTTTGGCAATTGCTCCCTTCATGCCCTTAGAGCCTTCTGTCAATACTATCTCAGCACCATAAGCCTTTAACAGGTTTCTGCGCTCCACGCTCATCGTGTCAGGCAGGGTAAGTATAGCCTTATAGCCTTTTGCGGTGGCCACAGCGGCCAAGCCGATACCTGTATTACCCGATGTTGGCTCAATGATGGTTGCACCTGGTTTCAGCTGACCTTTTTTCTCTGCATCCTCAATCATAGCAAGAGCTATACGATCTTTTACGGAACCTGCGGGGTTAAGATACTCCAGTTTTGCCAAAAGAGTAGCATTACTGACTCCTGTCTTCTTTGAATAATTGTTGAGCTTCAACAGTGGAGTGTTACCGATTAACTCCAATGAACTTTCAATGATTTTTGCCATATTTCTTCCTCCTTATTATTATATTATTATTTAATTCAAGTTTCGCAAGTGCTCAACTTCTTAGTCTTCAGGAGTAAAGAAGTAAAGGAGTTAAGACATTACCCTGGCTATTTGCTGTTT
>CAMNCV010000086.1 GCA_946534585.1 uncultured Prevotellaceae bacterium | reverse complement strand
GGAATGACGTTTCCTCGGTGCGTATGTAATATCAAGCGGTGCTGCGACCTCAGAGGTCACGGCACCGCTTTTTTCATTCTATTAAGTTTTTTTGTGAGTAAAATTCTTTTGTTTCACGGAAAAAGTGTAACTTTGCAATATGAAACTTCCTATTGGCATACAAAACTTTGAGAGCCTCCGCAAGGACGGCTATCTCTACGTTGACAAGACGGAGCATGTTTATCGCCTCGCCTCTGAGGGACGTTATTACTTCCTATCCCGTCCGCGTCGCTTCGGCAAGTCGCTGCTTCTCTCCACGATCAAGGCTTTGTTTCAAGGCAAGCGAGAGTTGTTTGCGGGACTGGCGATAGACCAAAAAGAAGATTGGGAATGGATAGAGCACCCTGTGATGCACCTTGACTTGAATACGGAGAAGTATAACAGCAAGGAGAAGTTGGAGAACCTGCTTAATGACTTTCTCGTCAAGGAAGAGGCGAAGTATGGCAGACAGGAATCCGAAACAAGTCTCGGACTACGTTTTCAGGGCATAATACAGCGTGCCTACGAAAAGACTGGGCAGCGCGTTGTCATCCTTGTTGACGAGTACGACAAGCCGATGCTGCAAGCCATAGGCAACAAGGAGTTGCAGGACGAGTACCGCGGCACGCTGAAAGGGTTCTACGGTGCGCTGAAATCCATGGACGGTTGCATAAAGTTTGCTATGCTCACGGGAGTGACGAAATTTGGAAAGGTCAGTGTATTCAGCGACCTAAACAACCTTGAGGACATATCAATGTTGCCGAAATACCACAACATCTGCGGCATAACGGAGCAGGAGTTGCTGACAGTATTCGATAAGCCGATAGACGCACTCGCAGAGTATAACGGACTGACACGTGAAGAGTGTATCGAGAAACTCCGTCGTATGTATGACGGCTATCACTTCGATGAATTTTCAAAAAACGGTGTGTATAACCCGTTCAGCCTGCTGAACACTTTCAATAATAATATCTTCCGCAGTTACTGGTTTGAGACAGGCACGCCGTCATACCTTGTGGAATTGCTTCGCCGTCACTACTACGACCTTGAGGAGATGGCAACGTCAGAGGTCACTGCCGACGTGCTGAACAGTATCGACGCAGAATCCACCAACCCTATACCCGTCATCTACCAGAGCGGATATCTGACGATAAAGGGATATGACACGGAGTTCCAGATGTATCACCTCGGCTTCCCAAACCAAGAAGTTGAGGAAGGTTTCATAAAATACCTTGCCCCATTCTACCTTGACAACCGTGAGGAAAGGTCTGTGTTTGACATAAGGAGCTTCACATCAGATGTCAGGACGGGCAACCCAGAGCAGTTCCTTAGCCGACTGAAGTCACTCTTCGCCAGTGCGCCATACGACAGCGTGAAGGGCGACAAGGAGAACCACTTCCAGAACATGATGTGGGTGGTGTTCAAGATGATGGGTTTCTACTCGCATACGGAGTACCACACCAGCAACGGCCGCATAGACCTGCTCCTTGAGACTCCGCAATATCGTTATATCATGGAGTTTAAACTCGACGGCACAGCTGAGGAGGCTCTGCAACAGATAAAGGACAAGGACTACCCGTTGCAATTCCAACAGGACGGCAGACAGACATTCATAATAGGAGTGAACTTCTCCAAGGAAACCCGCACCATAGACAGGTGGGTGATGGAATGATAACGACCACGGAAATTTTACTACCACGGATTACGCGGATTACATTGATTTTTTCTTTGACAACGGATTAGACGGATTACACGGATTGCTCGAATTAAAATTCTATAATTCGATAAATCGGGACAAAGAATATTCAGTTACCACAGATTACTCTGATTACATGGATTTATTCTTTGACAACGGATTAAGACGGATTACATGGATTGCTCGAATTATCTGTGGAAAACTGTGGAAAACTAAGAAATTAGTATCTTCTTACGATGTCAGCGGTTGAGCGTTCCTCCAGTATGCAGTATGGGAACATCATCGGTGTCGAGAGCTTCCTCAGGCGGACCTGTAAGCGTGCGACAGGTCACCGTGCCGCCAGTTTGTATATATGTAGGCTCGCGATTCTGCATCATGCAGCGCATGGTCTGCATAGGGTCATTGCCTCGCTGCTCGGTTGCGCGCATCATATCTATCGGACCGCCACCACCCATGCGTTTCAAGCCACCATTGATATCTATGCCATCACTTTTCTGACTGACGGCATAGACTGTGCCTCCACTGACTATCATTTTCAGTCCTACGGATATAGCGTCGTCATAAGCCTCTACGTGGATATTGCCACCAGAAACAAAAAGAGAATCCTTGGTTTCCAGTCCCTCCGCGCCAGGAGTGTGAGTAGTTATGCGCAACGAGCCCCCTGACATATAAGCACTACCACTTACCTTTACACCCTTGCTTGTGCCGCTGTAGTTATAACGCACGAAAGAGGGCACGGGAACACCCTGAGGCATACGTGGATGTTTGGCACTATCGACAACCAGAGGATGAGGAGGCACAACGTTTTGGGGCATTTTTATGTCGGTAGGAGCTTTCATCTCCTCCATCTTCTCGGGATTCCCACTCGTGGTTACGCAGAGTTTAGGACTACCATATATGTATAGGTTGCCTCCTATACGCATACCTTTGTGTCCATTGGCGGTGCAGGTGATATCGAGCATACCGTATCCACTTATGCACAGGTTGCCCTTAGTCTTTATACCCTCATCGCTTAAAGTATTGGTGCTGCCATCGCTTAGAGTGATGCTGGCAGTACTTTTACCCTTGAAGACTATGGCATAAGACGTGTCACAATGCAGTGTCAGTCCCTCAAGTATCACTTCGCTGTCGTCAATTGGAGTGAAGATGAATTGCCCTTCGCCTTTGCCACTAAGGTGGATACGTAAGCCTTTGTGCTTGCCCTTTACACTCATTCTAACTAAACCACCTTTGTCGGTGGTAACATTGACCTTGCTTTTAGCACCGCTGATACGAGCCTTACTGCCATTCCAGACTATGTAAATGTCGTTGTGTGCGCTGCATCCTGTCGTTAAGAGCAGGAGAAACGCGATAATCATGGTAATAAAATGTTTCATGCTGCAAAGTTAGCAATAACCTTTGGTACACACAAAAATAACTGACGAACGTACTTGTTCTAAGTTCAAAACTGCCTTATAGTTACGATTTCCACCCATTGCTACCGCATCGTATCGCCAGATGTGTTAACAAATGTTCATTTATGTAAATTAAGGTAGTATTTTGAGAGAGTGCATACAAACTAAGTAATACCGTGTGTCATATTTTTTAGCTTTGTCAGATTTTTCATTTGGCGCGGCGAAATGAAGGGGAAAAATAAAGAAAATGAAAATCTGACATTATCCTCCCTCGCGGAACGAAGGAATCGGAGGGATTCCAACAACTTGTATTTGAAGTTTTATATTACGATAGTAACTAATAGAACAAAAACTATAGTTTTAAGGACAATAAATTGACATGTGCCAATCATATTGTTAAAAAAACGTAAACTTTACACCTTGCATAGCAATACATTGCGTGTATGTGAATAAAAATTAGTAATTTTGCACACCGATTATTTTTTGGGTACACTTAGAGCCCAGTTTGGAGGCAGTGTTAATAGTCGTGCGTTTGGCCGCGCCGATGGTTAGTGAATCTGCATCCGGCAAAAATGTTTTTTAGTAGTAATAAAAATTTTCTAAAAGTCAAGAATGGACACTTTAAGTTACAAGACTATCTCCGCTAACAAGGAGACAGCAAAGAAGGAGTGGGTCGTTATCGACGCAACAGATCAAGTCGTAGGACGCCTTGCTTCTAAAGTGGCAAAGTTACTTCGTGGCAAGTACAAGCCAAATTTCACGCCACACTGCGATTGTGGCGACAACGTTATCATCATCAATGCCGCAAAGGTCGTATTCACTGGTAAGAAAGAGACCGACAAGGTTTACACCCGTTATACTGGTTACCCAGGTGGTCAGCGCTTCAATACCCCTGCAGAGCTTCGCACAAAGAAGGACGGTATAGAGAAGATGCTTCGTCACGCCGTCAAGGGCATGTTGCCAAAGGGTATCCTCGGCCGCTCACTGCAGAACAACCTCTTCATCTATGAGGGCACAGAGCACAAGCACGAGGCACAGAAGCCAAAGGCTATCGATATCAATCAGTATAAATAATAAAAGGTATACATAAAAATGGAAGTAATTAACGCAATCGGTCGCCGTAAGAGCTCAGTAGCTCGTGTATACCTCACAGAGGGTACCGGCCAGATAACAATCAATAAGGTAGATCTCACAAAGTATTTCCCATCTGCTATCCTGCAGTATGTGGTAAAGCAGCCACTGAATCTTCTTGAGGTTGCTGAGAAGTATGATATTAAGGTTAATCTCGATGGTGGTGGATTCACTGGTCAGAGTCAGGCTCTGCGTCTCGCTATCGCTCGTGCTTTGGTTAAGATTAACCCTGAAGATAAGAAGACACTGAAGAGTCAGGGCTTCCTCACACGTGACCCACGTGAGGTAGAGCGTAAGAAGCCAGGTCGTCCAAAGGCTCGTCGTCGCTTCCAGTTCTCTAAGCGTTAATATAGGGAACTATTGTTTAGTATCTAAACCATTACGACTCAATCTTCTCAAGATTGGCTACCTAATGGTTGTGATTCTGACAAATCATAAAAAGAAAGTAAACAACAATTTAACAGAAAAAAGACAATGTCAAGAACTAATTTTGATCAGTTACTCCAGGCTGGCTGTCATTTCGGCCACCTCAAGCGCAAGTGGAATCCTGCTATGGCTCCTTACATCTTCATGGAGCGTAATGGCATCCATATCATCGACCTCAACAAGACCGTAGCTAAGGTTGACGAGGCTGCAGAGGCACTGAAGAATATAGCAAAGCAGGGCAAGAAGATACTGTTCGTCGCTACTAAAAAACAGGCTAAGGACGTAGTTGCCGAGAAGGCACAAAGCGTAAATATGCCTTACATCAACGAGCGCTGGGCTGGTGGCATGCTCACCAACTTCCAGACTATCCGTAAGGCTATCAAGAAAATGGCGAACATTGACAAGCTTATGGCTGATGGCACATACAGCAATCTTTCAAAGCGTGAGCTGTTGCAGATTTCACGTCAGCGCGCTAAGCTTGAGAAGAACCTGGGTTCAATCTCTGATCTGACACGTCTGCCTTCTGCTCTCTTCGTCATCGACGTTGAGAAGGAGCATATCGCTATCAGCGAGGCACACCGTCTTGGTATTCCTGTTTTCGCTATCGTTGATACCAACGCTAACCCTAACACCGTTGACTTCGCTATCCCAGCTAACGACGATGCTAAGGACTCGGTAGAGGCTATCCTCTCTGCTTGCTGCGAGGCCATCAACGAGGGTCTGCAGGAGCGTAAGGTAGAGAAGGCCGACGAGAAAGCTGCAGCTCAGCAGGAAGACAAGCCAAAGGCTAAGGTAGAGGCTTCTGAGGAGGCAGAGTAATAAATAACTTAAGTTATGAGTTATGGATATATGAGTTGTTTAGTGTTTAAAACTAAATCTACACACACATAACTCATAATTCATAACTCATAATTTTTTCTGATAACTTTTAAAACGATTTTTATACAATGGCTATAACAATGGAAAGCATCAAGACACTGCGTGCCATGACTGGCGCAGGTCTTGCTGACGTAAAGAAAGCACTGACAGAGGCTGACGGCGATATGGATCGTGCAAAGGAAATACTCCGCGAGCGTGGACAGGCTATCGCTGCAAAGCGTAGCGACCGTGAGACTTCTAACGGTTGTGTACTCGTAAAGAGCGAGAACGGTTTC
>CAMNCV010000085.1 GCA_946534585.1 uncultured Prevotellaceae bacterium | reverse complement strand
CAGGCAACTATTTATCACAATTAAGCATATTTCACCTCATGACCTGCAACCTTATTACCTTATCGCTCGGCACACAGTGACGCTTGCCCATGCAAGAACCTAACAAGTTGGGCATTTGCGAAACTTGAAGACATCTTTTTTTGAGATTATGCTCGATGGCTCTTCTTGTTCTTTATCGTCTTAGTTTTCTTGGTGTTCCCCATCGTCATAGTCATGATGGCAGGCGGATGGAACAACAAGTTCCAAGTATCTAATGCTCCCATCATGGTGCTTGTGGAACAATTTGGGAACAATAAAACCTCTGACCTTTGTCATAAGTGCTGATAGTCAGTGGGTTTGCTTGTACTGTTATAAATCTTGATAAGATGTTGAACAACTACTATTGAAAGATCTTGGCTTTATCTTATGTTTGTATGTTACGCCAGATTTTGTAAACTGAATATAACGATTTCGACACCTAAATGCTATTATTCTTGCGCATTTCAATGAATAATGGCTGTTTTTCGAGAAAAAATAGTTAACTTTGCAGCGCAAATGCGCTGCGTTTGACAAATAACATTATAAACTCTTAAAATTGTAACATATAGAATAAAGAAAAATTAAATATAGTATATCCAGGATTCGACTGAGTATCTGAACTTGCACTTCAAAATATCTTTAGGTCGGCCAACTCTCGGATATTCACGCCAAATGAGGGCGTGGATATAAAGATTGTTGCCTAAAGTGGCTGTGCAAGGCCTTGATACCAATAATCCGCTCCGCGCCCTCTTTTCTCAAACGAAAAGGGGGCTTTTTGTCTCCAGTCATTAAAAGTTAACAACTATGGCAAAAAATGTTCAAATACCCAAAGCCGTGGATACCAAGATTTACAAGACTGGTCAAACACGTGGTGCTGATGATGATGTTATTTTCCAAAATCGTGTTTCACGCAATAGTACTGTTTTAATTCCATATAAGGATTATTCGTTATGCAAGAAAGCTCCATCGAATTATGGAAAATATGAGAATGGTTTTATCGTTTTAATAAAGCCAGAAGAATACTTTGACGAAAGTATAAAATCACATCTCGAAAAGGAGAAATTGACGTTAGGTAAAAATCTCTTAGTATTTTATGAAACAAGAGCACAATGGAGAAATTATCCTATCTTACGAGGATGGAAGCCTGCTTCTTCTAGACAACCACCTTTGAATGGTCAGTATGTTGCTCGTATTCCTGCTACAACATCTGAAGGAGAGTCCAAAATAATAGAAGGCTTTACAACTTCACAAATGAAAGGTGCGGGCATTCGTGTATATGAATATGCTGATAATGCTACAATTAAAGCATGTAAAGTTCAACTGGAATACCTTTTCTGGTCTTGCAAGGACATAGATACTCTCATTAAGCAAAAGGGCTTGGATAGGGAACAAGTTGATAAGCGTATTGCACTGATAAAAACCGAAGCAAAAAGGTTGAAGCTGGATGATCATGAGAAATTGGTTGAAGCACGTATTGTTGATAAAGACGGTTTTACAATATGCCCATTATGTTTGAAGCATATCTCTGCGATTGGTTTCTGTGACAGAATACAACAGGCAGAAGGTCGTGAGGTTCCAGATTTGACAGTAACAGAAGTGAGCCTGTTCCACATCCAAGAGTTAAGGACAGGTGAATATAATCACAGACCCTATAATCTTGGATGGGGACATCATCATTGTAATGTAGTAGTCAAAGACGCAGGGATTCAACCAACCTTAGATTGGATGAAAGAAGTACTCAAACGAAACAATATGATTTAAACACTTAGGGAGGAAGCACAGGCAAAATCGAGTATTGTCTGTGTTTCTTTCTTTTTTGAGCTACCTTTCATAAGTGCTTGTCCAGAGACTATTATATCAGGTGGTAATTCCTTTACTATAGTAATCCTATTGGCCATTGATTCACACCAAGACTTATCTATCTCAATACTTATACTTTTTCTGTTTGTTCGTAGTGCCGCAATTCCTGTGCTACCTGAGCCTGCAAAACAATCAAGCACAATATCTCCTTCAAATGTGGTAGCTTTTATGCAGTGCTCTAACATTTCAATAGGTTTTTCTGCAGGATGTTTTCCCTTATATTGCTTTACAGAAGGGAATGTCCAAATATCGGTAAACTCAATATTTGCATTCACTTCAAATGGCCTTATTGCATCTTCATAATCAGGCAGGTTCACACCACATTGACATTCAGCAAAAACCGACTGCATTTTTGCATACTGTTCTCTATTTGGAATATTTCTTCCTGTTTCCCAATTCGATACAGCTCCACCATGATTTACACTTCCATATGCCCCTATACGCTCTGTAAGTTCATGACCTGATAAATGGCAGGCTGTACGTGTGTTTTTGAGCAAGTCACCAAAATACGAGCGATTAAGATTTCCTTCCACGGCAGGTTCGAAGAAAATAATTCGTTCAGATTGAGGGTACCACTGTCTAAGTGCCTCTTTTTTCATTTTCCCCTTCCATCCATCATATCCTGGTTCATTGGGTTTCGTCCATACAAGATGAGAAAGGATGTTGAATCTTTTAGCAAGCATCATGTGTAATTGAGATTCCATTGCAGATGAGCAGAACATAAATATGGAACCATTAGGTTTAATGATTCTCTTCCATTCAATGGAGAATAGTTCCATCCAATTAATAAAATCTTCATCCGTTGAAAAGGATTTGTCATTTATAATATTGTCTTTCTTCGTACTATGGTATGGAGGGTCGGTAAGAATAAGAGATACAGAATGGTCTGGTATCAATTTTAACGCATTGATAGAATCCTCATTTACCACGATAGCGTTTTCATCTTTGTAATAAGTAAACGAGGACAAAGCGTTTTGTATATTCTGAAAGTCGGTATATCTACTCATTGTTATTGGCTTTTTTAATTGATATTTATTTGTTCTTGGTCAGCAATCAAATCCTTTATGTCTACATTTAGAATTTGAGATATTTGAAGAAGAGTTTCAAGGTTAGGTTGACTTCGGTTACAAACATACGAATTAACCGAGTTAAAACTTTTATCCAACTTTTTTGCAAGCCACGTCTGCGAGATTCCTTTCTCGTCCAGAACTTCTTTTATACGGTTTAACTTCATATTTTTATAATTATTTCTTGTGCAAAATTACACAATTATTTTGAATATTCCATATTTAAACGCCACAAAATCGTTAATATTTACGCTTTTTTATGTTTTTAGGGATAAATGGCAACTCTGATTGCTTTTCAGCTAATCTACTATAGTGAAAAACATAAAACAACTAACACCATCCACTTTGTTCAGGGCAGATTTTATGAATTTGGTGCTATCTCCAAATGCCCAAATCGGAAAGTTGCCGTTGCTTGCCACGTTAAGATTTGTTAAGCAGATATTTTCATTTTAGAGTTTCTCAAATTTTTGTTTCCAGTTTGTTTCTCCTGCTAATTTCCTCAATAAAACCATATTGTGTATCAGCTACTTACGAAGAATTAACAGGATTTCAAGAAGAAGATAACGATGACTTATTAGAGTCTATCCTCCGATACAACAAGATATGCACGATAAGGGGGGCAACCACCCCCTTATAGCATAATTACCAGTAAATTTAATATCGTTATCTTCTTCTTGACATTCTGTTCTTCTTTATTTCATTTTCCTTGATACGGAATATTGCTTACGCTTACTTTGTAACGCAAAATTACAAATATTCTACGAAAGACAATGCGAAAGTCTTGTTAAAATAAGCTAAACCTACTGGGACAATTACGAGTGTGTGATGAAAGATAATCACTTCCGTGAATACTATTTCCTCGAAGATGAAGTTATATTATGGAAAGATACCATCTTGAAGGCATAGTTGGAAGGTGGTTCTGTGATTTAAAAAGATAAAGGATGGAGCACTGCACATTCCCCAATACAGGGAAAGGCAGTGCTCTTTCGGTTTTCAGGAAATGTGTTTACAAAGTATTATGATTAAGTTTTTAGAGTGTTTTAGTCATGGTGATAGGTTAAAAAAGAAAGATTGTCAACGGTTATGTGGCATCAGACACCATGTTACATGCCACGGCCGAGGTCGTACCACATGCTGTTGTCATACTGCAACAAGCCGAGGCGCTGGTCTTCTTCTACCTGACGGAGATACTGCTTGAGTGACTCGTAAGCGGCGTACAGTGCGATGAAAAATGCTGCGATGATGAAAAGAAAAGTAAGTTTCATAGTTGTATTCGTTTTAATTGTTGTATTTACTGTTTTGTTCTTGTTTCTGAATGCAAAATTACAACAAGAATCATCAATACACTTTTTTTTTCTTCCTTTTCATCTGAAAGGCTTGCGACGAGACAAAAAAATGCGACAGAATGGTCTGATAGCAGCCATATCTGTCGCACAACTTATAAGCATCCCCCCAACTCTCAGATATTATAAGTTGTATTTTTATTCCCTCTCGTGGGTTAATCGCAATATTTCTTCAGTGCCCTTGCTACGCCGTTGGCCCAGGTGTCTATACCTCCATCCATGTCGAGTGACGACACAAGCTTCACCACATTCTCTATCGGCATGCCGTAGCGCAGCACGCCAGAGATGAGTTTGGCGTAGTTCCAATATTCCTTCTTAAACTTCTCTGACAGTCCCTCCATGGTGGTTTTATAGCCCCGTTTGTTTTCAAACTGGAAGTCATAGCGCTTCGTGCCGTCAGGCAACACACACTTTATTATCTTGCCTGAGTTGACACTCTTTGGCAGGATTAGTCCGTCTTCATCGTCCTGCAGACCTGTGAAAATCTCATAAGGCCTTCCGTCGAGCAATCCTACGAAGGCCAACCACTTCTCTTTCTCATTCTGAAAGCGCACTACGTCACATTCAAGCACGTCAGGACGGCGCTCTGTCATGGGGGGTGTCTGTATCTCTGTCATGTCTTATATAATTCGCAACGCCCCGCCTTCGCAACTGTTATTGTCTGACAGTCCATGCGGTCAGCGTTGCTTGTAGTCGTTTATAGTTTAACGATAGTTGAGTAACCCTTATTCCGTTTGCATCTGCGGCATTTCCGAGAAACGGTAAACGATGCCTCGCTTAGTATTTTCGTAGGTCATGATGCCGGCATCAAGGCAGTGCATCACCTGGCGCAGGTCGTGCCGCAGAGTGCGCCGTATGTACCATTTGTCGAGCATCGACAGCACGTGGGTCAGCTTGATGCGGTCGCGCCGCAGGTCATGCTCAAACGTCATTGCCGTGACACCAAATTCATTTACTATGCCGCCCCTCACCATGTCCCCCTCGCGGCGCAATATGCACACGCCGCTGACGTATGCCCTCTGCATATCAATCTGCACTGCGTAGCGCAGTAGCGCACCATTCTCCACTGGCAGGGCGGCAATCGACGGCAGGGCAGCGGATGCCAGCATCGTGAGCAGTATGACACACAGAGTGTTGCGTAGCATATTCAAGCAGCGACTGGGTGTTACTTAATCTGAAAGAGCGAGGCACTCACGGGTTTGTCAACCACCACGTCATGGAGTTGTATCTCCGTAGTGTCGCCATTCTTCTCCGTCATCACCACGCGCTCGGCAAGGTGGCTCTTAGGGTTGAAAAATACCGTGATGCGCTTATACATCGACTGCATCTGCTTCGACAGCGTGAGGTCCTTCTTCTGCTGCATGCTGCTCAGCGTCAGACTGCTGGTCATTATGCGACCAATCTCGCGAAACACCTTGTTGTGCTGCGTGTCCACGATGTCCTTCCTGCCATTCTTCAGCAGCATGACGCTGTGGCCGTTCATGACAAACGTATAGGCGTATGGCTGCGTATATTCCCAGCGCAACTTATTGTCGGCCTCATAATACATGGAGCCTTTCGACACCATTTTCTCACCCAGCATACGCATGGTCTTCACCTGAGTGAACGTGGCGCGCATGGTCTTTGCCGGCGTGGTCTTCGGAGACGGCATGACCGTACTCTGACCAGTGGCAGCAAACAGCACAGCCGACAGCGTCAGCAGCAGAGCGGGAAATATGGTTTTAAGTAAATTCATGATGCAAAGTTACGTTTTTATTTTGATATAACAAAATTTATTACTACCTTTGTGCATTATTGGGATAAATAGCCCCCGATTTTCCTGTCAGATAGCCCTGACCAGGGGATGGCGTAGCCAGTCCGCCGCAATCGCTATCTGATAACATTGTAAAAGCATAGCGATTACACTGCAATCGCTATCTGATTACGCTGTAAAAGCATAGCGATTACGGTGGCATTGTAAAGTACTGAAAATCAACAGTTATGAATAGTAGTCGCCGCGTGGCCATAACAGGCATCGGCATTTGGTCGTGCATAGGCCGTAATATAAAAGAGGTGGAGGAGTCGCTTCGCATAGGTCGCTCGGGCATAGGCACCGCAGCTGACCGCACGGAGTATGGCTACCACTGTCCGTTGACGGGCATAGTGGAGCGCCCTGACCTGCGTCAGCTACTCGACCGCCGCCAGCGTGCGGCCATGTCAGAGCAGGCGGAGTATGCTTTCATGGCCTCGCGCGAGGCACTCATGATGGCGGGGCTGTTGAAGGAAGATACGCTACAGGCCGACATAGAGGCAGGATGTGTTTTCGGTAACGACTCATCGGCGCTGCCGCTGATTGAGGCTCACGAGGTGATGCGTGAGCACCACGATTCGGAACTCATAGGTTCGGGCAACATCTTCCGCACGATGAACTCCACCGTCACGATGAACCTCAGTTCCATATTTGCGCTGCGAGGAGCCAGTTTCAGCGTCAGTGCGGCTTGCGCAAGCAGCAGCCATGCCATCGGGCTGGCAGCCATGATGATACGTCAGGGTATGCAAGACGTGGTGCTTTGCGGCGGAGCGCAGGAGGTAAACAAATATGCGATGTCGTCGTTTGATGCACTGGGCGTGTTTGCCGTACCTCATGACAACGACCCCACTGCCGCAAGCCGGCCGTTTGACGCAGGGCGCACCGGACTGGTGCCGAGCGGTGGAGCAGCCGCCTTGGTGCTTGAAGACTACGACCACGCACTAAGCCGCGGACGAAAGATACTGGCTGAGGTCGCCGGCTACGGCGCTTCCACTGGTGCTGGACGGCGACTGAGTTCGCCCGCAGTAAGTGGCGTGCTCGCCGCCATGCGCCACGCTCTCAGCGATGCAGGCTTAACAGCCGACGATATAGACTACATCAACGCACACGCCACGGGCACTCCGCAGGGCGACAGCATCGAGGCAGAGGCTATTACGCAACTGCTTGGCAAGAATACGGCGCACACATGGGTGTCGAGCACGAAGTCGATGACCGGCCACGAATGTTGGATGGCCGGCGCAAGCGAAGCGATATACAGCACGATAATGATGCAACGGGGCTTCGTAGCGCCTAACATCAATCTTGACAATGCCGACGAGGCTGCCGCGCATCTGCGCATCCCAAGAGTGGCGACAGAGGCTGATTTGCGAGTAGTCATGAGTAACTCATTCGGTTTCGGCGGCACCAACAGCACTTTGATTTTATCAAGAAATCAAGGGATAAAGTGATTTTTATGACAGAAAATTTGCATAATTTAAAAAATATTAGTAGTTTTGCATTTATTTATGTGAACAAGGCATCTCATAGATGCGCAAAAGAATAAAAGACAACAGAAGAAACAAAATGAAGAAATTGCTTTTCATAGCCGTGATGCTCACGGCAATCGCAAGCACTACAAAGGCACAGTGGTACGTTTACCGCAATAGCGCAGAGAACTCTAACTGGGTGCGCGCATATACCGGTATCACATACGGTAGCGTGAAGGAGACCATCAACGGACAGTCACTTTCGTTCAATCCTATAGGCGCCGTAGTAGGTGCTGTGCTATCACCTAACCTTACCTTCAACACGCTCAAGCGTATGCCGCTCTTCCTTGAGGTGGGCGTGGAGTTCAGCTATGCCTACGGTCATACCACCGATTGTATCAACCTGAAAGTGGATAAGCAGGACAGGCCTTGGGAAGGACAGATACCTTTCGCCAATGATGCGTCTTCAGTGGTAAATGCTGACGGCACACCTTATGAAGCAAGCATGAGCGAGGTCAACAACCGCAAGCTCAATATGTTGACGGCAAGCATACCGGTAAACATCACATACTGCTTCGATTTTATCCCGGGACAGTTGACTTTGGCTCCATATCTCGGCGCAGCGTTCAAGTTCAACCTCATGTCGCAGTGGACGATCGACGATCAGAAGATTGGAATGATTAAGGATGAGCACGTCAATGTGTTCCAGGTTGCTGGACAGGCAGGTTTCAACGTGATTATCGTCAAAGGCTTCAGCGTGGGTTATCGCTTCCAGTATGACTTCATGCACTATGCCTATAGCACAACCACTAACAACCACTCCCTGCAGTTTGGCTATCGCTTCTGATACCTCATGCCCTGCATACCGAAAGGCGATGGGCTACAATGGAATAACAGACATCGCAATAACATAGTTGTTGCGATGTTTTTTTGAGATAAAGAAACACCCTTACGATGACTATAGAAGAAATAAAGGATGACTTCAATACATTCCTTATAGAGGAACTGGAGATTGACCCCCAGAAGATTTTTGATGATGCCAGGCTGAAGGAAGACGTGGGTATCGACAGTCTTGACTATGTTGATATAGTGGCCTTCATTACACGCAACTATGGCTTCAAGATTGACAAGACGAAGCTGAAGGATGTGGTGACGCTACGACAGCTATATGACTTCATCCAGCAATACGCCTGATTACAACATGTCTGATGTGGAAAATACGCATACGCCGGCATGGAAGGGTACCACCTACGGCAACGGCTGGATGCACCGTTGGCTCATACGCCTGCTGCGATATGTGCTACCTACAAGGTTGCTGTATGCTTTCGTAGCAATATTCGTAGTGCCTGTATGCCTCATAGTCAATCCCGCACAGAGGGTGACTTATCGCTATTTCCGCCAGCAGTGGTGCCTGTCACGGTGGAAGGCGGTCTGGAAGACCTATCATAACTTCTTTCTCTTTGCGCAGGTGGTGATAGATAAATTTGCCATGTATGCCGGAAAGCACTTTAATATAAAGGTGGAAGGCTATCAGCATTTCCTCCATCTGGTAGAGGCAGACAACGGTTTCGTGCAACTCAGCGCACACATAGGCAACTACGAGATAGCTGGCTACACGCTTGTGGCTGAGCGAAAGCGTCTCAATGCGCTCGTATTTGGAGGAGAGAAAGAATCGGTAATGGCAAATCGCAGCCGTATGTTTGCCGGAACCAACATAAGCATGATTTCCATAAGGCAGGACATGAGCCACATGTTTCGCATCAACGAAGCACTCGCCGAGGGCGAAATAGTAAGTATGCCGGCCGACAGATTGCTGGGCTCTAAGAAAAGCATCAGGCTGAAGTTCCTGCGTGGCAAGGCTGAGTTTCCGCAGGGACCATTCAGCATAAGCACTATGAGAGGACTTGATGTTCTGGCGGTCAACGTGATGAAGACTGCACCAAAGGAATATACTATCTACTGCACACCACTCGCTTACGACAAGACTGCTGACAGAAAAGAGCAGATACGTCAACTCGCCACTGCGTATGTTGCGGAATTGGAGCGTATGCTGAGCAAGTACCCGGAGCAGTGGTACAACTATTTTGAGTTCTGGACAGAGAAGGGAATTAGCGTTGAAAGTAATAGCATCTAACATAACATCCCCACTGGGTTGTACCACGGAGGTCAACTATCGCGCCGTGAGGGAAGGACGCACCGTACTCCGCCAGCATGAAGCAGGTGAGCGTGGTGTGCCTTTTCGTTTTTGTGCATCACTGTTCCAGGAGCAACCTGAGTTTGAGGAATTAGCCTTTCAGTCGGCCTCAGAGGCTCTGATGCAGGTAAAGGAGAGCGTTGACCTCAGTCGGACGGTGTTCATACTGAGTACGACAAAGGGCGACCTTGGCACTCCACTCGGCACCACCGCCACTGCCATAGCGTGCCGATTGGGAATAAAGAGCAAACCAATCGTAGTATGCAACGCCTGCATATCTGGCGTAGCGGCACAGGCTCTGGCCGTAAATCTGTTGAGATGCCAGACCTATGACTATGCAGTAGTTACGGGAGCAGATGTCATAACAGACTTTATCGTGTCGGGATTTCATTCGCTGAAGGCACTGTCAGCAGAGCCATGTCGTCCGTTTGATATTGACCGCACGGGTCTTAATCTCGGTGAGGCGGCAGCTACGGTGGTGATATGCCGTGACGATAACGATGCAAAGGGATTATTCTTTATAAACCAGTGCGCTCTGACCAATGACGCTTACCATATAACCAACCCGCATCCGCAGGGCAATGGCTGCCTGAGTGCTATACAACAAGTGACCGCGGGATTAGATATTTCGCAGTTAGCCACGATTAACGCACATGGTACCGCTACCATGTATAACGACCAGATGGAGTCAAAAGCCATAGAGCGTGCAGGGCTTTCCAGCGTTCCTACGTCCGCATTGAAAGGCTACTACGGCCATACCATGGGTGCGGCAGGATTGCTTGAAACCATACTTACGGCTCGCGGACTGCTCGATGGCATCGTCATCGCCTCGAAAGGCTACAGTGAGATTGGCGTAAGTGGCAAGGTATGCATATCAGATAAAGAGCAGACCGTAGCGGGGCGTGATGCAAAGCAGCGCTCGTTCGTGAAGATAATATCTGGTTTCGGAGGTTGTAATGCCGCTCTGCTGGGCACTGTTGGCGATGACATGACACAGCGAAACCACTGCTACCAATATCATGCAGTACTGGCAGCGCAAACGACCATATCGTCAACAAACAGCGATGTCACTGAATTGTTTCATGAAGAGATAGTGAAGAAGACGGACAGTTACCCGCGTTTCTATAAGATGGACGCGCAATGCCGCATGGCATTAGTGGCAGCCAACCGATTGATTGATGCTGAAACCGACCGTGAGCATACGGCAATCGTACTCTTCAATCGCTGCGCTTCGGCAGTGGCTGACAGGAAATTCGCTGCTTCTATCAGCGATGTCAATAATTACTTTCCGAGTCCCTCGGCGTTCGTCTATACCTTGCCGAATATCGCTACGGGCGAGATAGCCATGCGACATGGAATGATTAGCGAGACTTCGTTCTATGTCTTGCCAGACAATGACGATGAGATGATGCAGCAGATTGTCAATGCTACGTTTCAGAATAAGAATATACACCGCATCATCGGCGGATGGATTGACTGTAGGGATGAGGAACATTGCGAATGTGAACTGAAGATATGGAGAAGGGAAGAATAGCCATAAAAGGCAAGGGCATAGTCTCAGCACTGGGCATTGGTACAGAACAGACAATGCAGTCGTTGCGCAATGCGTGTGGCGGCATAGGTAAAGTGCATTACCTGCCGACGGCTCACGCTGAGTTGCCTGTGGGCGAGGTTAAACTGAGCAATGACGAGATGCGCAGTATGCTCGGCATAGCACATGACCGTATGGTGAGCCGCACCACGCTTTTGGGAGCCTTGGCCATGCGCGAGGCAGCAAAAAGTGTAAAGCTTGAGGGGAAGCGTGTCGTCGTAATCTCTGGCACAACGGTTGGCGGCATGGATGTCACGGAAAAGGTATTCGAAAGCATAAGACACGATAATTCCATGCTACCGTATGTCAAACAGCACGACTGCGGCAGCAATACGCAGGAGATTGTGGATTTACTGGGTATCAAAGCAGAGGTGTGTACTATATCTACAGCGTGCTCGGCAGCGCTTAATGCCATCATCGTGGGATGCGAAATGCTACGCAATGGCGAGACCGACGTGGTGATAGCCGGCGGCACTGAGGCACTGAGCCGCTTCCATTTGAATGGCTTTAACTCGCTGATGATACTCGACAAGGAGCCATGCAGACCATTCTGTAAGACGCGGGCGGGACTTAATCTCGGCGAAGGGGCTGCTTTTCTTGTATTGCAGCTAAGCGATGTTAGCGAGGAGAAGCATGACAATGTCTGGAAAAACGCAATTAAGCCTGCCTTCTATGTGGCAGGATATGGCAACCGTTGCGATGCCTATCACCAGACGGCAACGTCTGAAAACGGCGAAGGTGCCTATCTCGCAATGACGGATGCACTGCGCATGGCTGGTATAAGTGCTGCTGACATTGACTATGTAAACGCTCACGGCACGGGCACACCTGATAATGACCGCAGTGAGAGTGCTGCGCTACGTAGGGTGTTTGCCGATGTCCTGCCACTGGTATCAAGCACAAAAGGACTGACGGGACATACCACTTCAGCCTCAGGCGCAATAGAGACGGTAATCTGTTTGCTTGCCATGCAAGAGGGGATGATACCACAAAACGCTGGTTGGAAAGAGCAAGACGAAGAGTGTGTAAAGCCCTTTACTGGTGAGAATAGTGGTGTTTGTAATGATACCATCGCCACAAATAATAAGAGGAAGAATAGCGATGACACTGGTAAACACACGGTTGTGCTGAGAAACGTGATGTGTAACTCATTCGGTTTCGGCGGCAATGACAGTTCGTTGGTTATCACTACCGAACCAAAAGCAAGCGCTGAGGCTGTCAATCATATAGCAGCAAAGGTAGTGGCAGACGTAGTAATCGACGATATAGGGCAACTGGCTGAGGCAAAAGACTACATTTCTCCGAAGGAAGCACGCCGCATGGGCAGGTTGCTCAAGGCTGCAACACTTTCATCCATGAAAGCCCTCAGGGCTGCAGGCGTAGAGAAACCAGATGCTATCATCACCGCTACGGCATACGGTATGCTTGAGAATAGTGAGAAGTTTCTTGCGGATATGACCGAAAACGGTGAGCAAACGCTCAGTCCTACGCTCTTCATACAGTCCACTCACAATACCATCGGCAGTCAGATTGCCATACGACTGGGATGTCATGGTTACAACATTACCTATACACAGGGTAGCAAATCGCTCGACTGGGCATTACTTGATGCGCGGAGACTGATTTCAACGGGTAAGGCAAAGACAGTGCTTGTAGGGTGTCATGATGAGGCTACACCGCTCTTCCAGTCTGTTTTTGAGCGATTAGGGATGGTGCCTCCTGCAACGATATACTCACGAGCGATAGTGCTGAAGGCTGATGATTGCTGATGACGTGGCGATAATGTCGTCATAAACGGGAAAGAGAGCCGCTGAAAACGAATGATGATGTCGTCATAAATGGGAGGGAAATTAATGATAAACTGCTAATTATGAACTACGAACTGCTAATGCTATCCATATTACAGAGCCTGCTACTCGCCATGGGGCAGGTAATGATGAAATTCGGCCTCATGCGCATGGAGCCGTTCGGATGGAACGCAAAGTTCTGGCATTCGTTTCTCGTCAACTGGCAGTTTGCACTGTGTGGCATCAGCTTCGGTGCGGCAGGCCTGCTCTGGATGTATATAGTGAAGCACTACCCGTTAAGCCAGGCCTATCCGTTGGTATCGCTTAGCTACGTGTTTGGCATGGTAGCAGCCGTGCTATTCTTCCACGAACAGGTTGACATAACGAAGTGGTTAGGTGTGATAATGATAATGGGCGGTTGCGCATTGATAATAAGATAGGTCATGAAAATACTGATATTCGAGGACGATATATTCAATTACCACCAGCTGCGTAATATCATTGAGGAGTATGATGCGGCCTGCGAGGTTATTGGTCCTTTCACCACCATGGAGCAAGGACGCGACTATCTCATGCAACACCGCGACGTAGATATCATCATTACCGATGTCATGCTCAGTGATACCACGACCTTTGCCGCTCTTGACCATGCGCCTTCATATACCCCGATAATCTTTATTACGTCGCACGAGGAATACGCCCTGCGCGCATTCAGTTATCTCAGCCTCTCTTATCTTATAAAGCCTGTAAGCGAGGAGCATCTGACGCAGGCTCTTGCACGAGCCATGCGCCTGAGAAAGGCGGCGGCTATGCTCACGCCTACCGGAGGATGGATAAAGGAAAAGGAAAGAACATCGCGCCTGATAGCAAAGACCCTGCATGGCGAGCGCGTCATACACGTGGCGATGATACGCTATATCGTTTCCGAACAAAAGAACACCTACGTGAAGTTACTCGACGGCACTTCATACCGGTTAGACCGCACATTGGAGCAGACGGAAATGATGTTGGGCTCTGATTTCATGCGTGTTAACCGAAAATATATAGTCCCTGCTGAACAAATCATTGCCACCAAGCACATAGAAAATGGCAAGATGCTACTGCTGTTGAAAGGCGATAACGCGCCGCATGTTGTGGTAAGTCGCACACGCAAAGTTGATGTGTGCAAATGGTTGAACTCCAATTGACAGTTCATCCCTGTAAAACGACGTTTCAGTAACTTTTCTTGTAATTTTTTCCGTGAACCTTACTTAAATTTCTAATTTTGCAGTCGCAAGATAACCAAAATTGCACACGTTGCACAAATGTGCAAAAAGTGTGCATTAAAGGCATTTGAAAGCATAGCGTAATAATAAAATTTACGTTTAGTGCATTATTCAAGGTAAAAAGCCCAAGTAATAATAATGGAAAGCAAGAAATACAAGTTTCGTCACAGTATGCCAGCCCAGCTGAGATTCTCTGACGTTGACCGCTTCGGACACGTAAACAACTCGGTTTACTTTTCGCTGTTCGATATGTGCAAGACGCATTATTTCAACGACGTGGTGGGCACCGACATATTTGACCGAATGGCACCCGTGGTGGTGCATATCGAGGCAAACTTCATTTCGCCCGTGTTTTTCCCTGACGAGATAGTGATAGAGACTGCCGTAACTCACCTTGGCAACAAGAGTTTCACGTTGTTGCAGCGTGCTCTCAATGAGCGCACTCGCGAGGTGAAGTGCTATTCAGAGACTGTCATGGTGATGATTGACACCGTGCGCAATATCTCCGTAGAGATAAGCGAAGACTTCAGGCGCAGGATTAAGGATTACGAGGGGGAGGAACTATGTTAGGAAAATATCTCAGCCAGCAGGATTTCACCTCGTATGATGATTTCATGGAGCACTTCAGGGTAAACGTACCCGACGATTTCAACTTCGGCTACGACGTCATAGACGCATGGGCGGAGCTGATGCCTGAGAAGGAGGCGTTGCTGTGGACTAACGACCAGGGCGAGGTTAAACATATAACATACGGTGCCTTCAAGAACATCACAGACCAATGCGCTGCCTTCTTCCAAGGCATTGGCATTGAGAAGGGCGACCGTGTGATGCTGATACTGAAGAGAAGGGTGGAATGGTGGTATGCCATGGTAGCCCTGCACAAGATAGGAGCGGTGGCGATACCTGCCACCCAC
>CAMNCV010000084.1 GCA_946534585.1 uncultured Prevotellaceae bacterium | reverse complement strand
GTCAGAGTTGTCTTACCGTGGTCAACGTGACCAATGGTACCAATGTTAACGTGAGTTTTGTCACGCTGGAAAGTCTCTTTTGCCATTGTTGTTTAAATTTTATTTGTTGTTAACTTTTTTAATGTCGAGCTTGATTTTTACTGTTCAGGCTTTGACATCAGGAGTGATTTTAAAAAACAGAGCTGTATCTGAGAGTTGAACTCAGGACCTCTTCCTTACCAAGGAAGTGCTCTACCACTGAGCTAATACAGCGTGCTTAAAGTTTTAAGCAACTTGAAATGGAGCGGAAAACGGGGCTCAAACCCGCGACCCCCAGCTTGGAAGGCTAGTGCTCTATCAACTGAGCTATTTCCGCAGAAAAATTTTGCGAAGGCGTTGCTTCTTTGCTTATCTCAATTTTAATTGGTGGGATGAACACAAGAACAAGCGTTTCCGCAAAGTCATTTCCCTTATATTATCCTTTAAGAGAGTGGGTGGTGATGGATTCGAACCACCGAAGTCGAAAGACAGCAGATTTACAGTCTGCCCCATTTGGCCACTCTGGTAACCACCCTTGTATTATGCGCACCTTTGCTTCCGTTTCCCTTCACACCTTGCGGAGCCTCTTGTCGGATTCGAACCAACGACCCCGAGATTACAAATCACGTGCTCTGGCCAACTGAGCTAAAGAGGCGTCTTCAAGCAGTGAAATCTTAACAAGCTTTGTGCGTTGTTTTTGATTTCGGGTGCAAAGGTACACATAATTTTTGAAACTACCAAATTTTTTGGCAAGTTTTTTTAATAATTTCTTGTTTTTTCTTTCAGTTTGGTCAATTTAACCTTCAAAGCATCCACGCAGAGGTCTATTCCCTCCTCAAATGTGTCGCAGGTTTTCTCTACGAACTGTGTGCCATTTCCTGGTATCGCTACAGTGATACTTGTCTGTTTGTTAAGCGCTGTCTGCGGTTTGACCACTTTCAGTTGCACCTCAACTTTCTGTATATCTTCGTAAGACTTGGCGAGTTTTTCTACTTTCTTTGTAGCAAACTCCTGTAATTTCTCTGTTGCGTCAAAATGTACGGCTTGAATCTTTACTTCCATAGACATTATCTTTAATGGTTAGACTTTCTCATCCTTTTCGTGATTGCTGGCATTATTGCCCTTCTTTGGTCTCGCGTGGATGAGCATTTGAATAAGTTCGTTTTAGTTCCTCGAATGTCACATGTGTGTACACCTGCGTTGTATTGAGACTTTCATGCCCCAGCAGTTTCTGTACGCTTCCCAGTTTTGCGTCATGGTTGAGCATCGTTGTTGCGAATGAATGACGCAAAACGTGCGGTGAGCGTTTCTTTTGCGTTGTAACGAGTGAGAGATAATGTCTGACAAGGTTATACACTTGCGTCTCTGTCATCTTTTCTCCTTTGTCGTTACGGAAGAGCGTTTCCGTGCTTTTACTTGCAGGCGTATGTTCGTCGCGCATCTTCTGATAAGCAGATATCTGCCCGAGTATTTCCGCTCCAAGCGGAATGATACGCTGCTTACGCCTTTTGCCTGTCACTTTCATCTCGCGTGCTACGCTGTCAATATCGCAGTCGCGTAGTGAGATTACCTCCGCCCTTCTTATGCCTGTGGTATATAATAGTAATAATAAGGTACGTGCGCGCACGTCTTTTATATTATCCATATCCCACTGTAGTCCATCAAACAGTTTTTCTGCTTCTGCATCTTTCAAGAATACTGGCAGGCTTTTCTGTTTTTTCGGTCCACTGACATTATGTGCTGGATCATGTTTTACGATGCCTTTTCGCAGTGCATATCTGTAAAGGGATTTCACTGCGCTGAGTTTCTTGCATGTATTCGTGGCTTTGTATCCACGTTCCATCATGCTCTCTACCCAGTTTCGCACGATGTCGCTGTCTGCATTTTCGAGGTCAAGACCACTTTCGAGTCGTTCGAGATATTCGGTGTAGTCACGCAGTGCTTCGCTGTATGTGCTTATGGTAAGCGGTGAAGCGCCACGCTCTGCTTCCATGTATCTCAGAAACTCGTCAGTAATCATAGTGCGAATTTACTCAAATAAATTCAAACCGCCAAATTTTTTAACGAGTTTTAATGAAAAAACTTGCTTTTGCACGTTTTTACATTAGTCTTCCTCGGCCTGACGCAGCTTCTGCACGTAAACGGCATGCTCCATCTTGAGGCGCTTGAGTACAGAAGGTTTGTTGAACTGCTGACGTGTGCGGAGTTCCTTAACGACACCAGTCTTCTCAAACTTTCTCTTAAACTTCTTCAGGGCGCGCTCAATGTTCTCGCCGTCTTTTACAGGTACAATAATCATTGCTTTGTCTTTTAGTTTTAAATTGTTAATAATAAATAGTTTATGCGTCTTGTGTAATGTATTTTGGCACTATTACGCAATTTGCGGGTGCAAAGTTACTGCTTTTTTCTGAATTGACCAAATTTTTCGCTATAAAATATTTATTATCAACTAATTTTGTATTGTTTTTGCCCTGTTTTTTCGTTTAGGATGTAGTTGTCGTATCAAACTGTCTCTGGAGTCCTATCATTTAATTGGCATTGATATACTCTGATTTCTTTTGCTGAAGGCTGTCAATCTTGTAGTCACTGCCATCCTTGACAACTGTAAGTAGCACGCCATACTCATAATTCTCGTACTTGCTCTCAACAAGGACATGGTTGCTGTCGCAGACTGTTATCTTGCGTGATTTCAGTTCGCCGGCATCGCCACCGCCTTCATAGAAGAACATCCACGTGGCCAGGCACTCGCCCTCGCAGTCAAAGTCGTATGAGTCTGCCAGAAACTGCAGGAGTTTTGGGGTAACATGCTTTTTCAGATAGGCATAGTCCTGTATATCTTCCCACCCTTCATAAAAGCGTTGCACGAAGGTCTTCACTGCTCCCTTATCCTGCTTTTCATCGCCAGATGGTTTATCTGCCAATGCTGCATAATTACCTTTCATACCTGCCCCGTCAAGGAACTCGATATATATACTGCCTGATGATTCTAATGTCAGGAGCATAATGCCCAACACAAATAATGATTTTTTTCTCATCTTTTTTCTTGTTTATTATTTAGTAGAACTATGTTACCGCACCAAGAGTCTTACAACTCACGCGAAGCGTCGATCGCCTTGAATATGGTCATGATGGATTTCGCTGAGGACATACGCTGTTGATAATATGAACTATACTCCTTCGGTACGGAATTCCCACTATAGACATCCTTGAAGGGTTCTCCATCGTTAGCGCGCGACTTGATAATGACATCAATGAGTTTGCCCTGACTAAAATAAAAACGGTATTCACGCTGGTAAACATCGCCGAAGTCTGACTCAAGGGCATAGAGAAACTGTATTCGCCCCTGCTTGTCGTAAAGATATTCCTCATAGAACTCGCGGGCAGCGAAGTTATACTTCTTTGTGGCGAAATCGAGGTAGAGGTCGAAGGCATATATCTGTTCGGCGCTCTTCGTTTCCTCGCGATAAACCATCTGTATGGTCTCTTCATGATAGCCTGTACCGGGCAGGTTCTGTTTTACGACCACGCTATATATTTGCGGCACAGGATATATGTCACCAGTTTCTTTCAGTTCGTCATACATTTTCAGCTGTTCCTTCACGGCAGCATAATGTTCGCGGATGGCATTCTTTGCATCCTGAGCATGAGTTGAATATGCCATGGAGCACATCAGCAGTACCATCATCATTATCTTTACAATCTGTCTCATATCTGTTATATTTTTAGACAGTGCAAAATTAGTGAATATCATGCAATAAAACAAATTTGTTTTTCGTTATCTGCCGAAAACATTCTTGTTCATTCCAAGTCTTGACATCGGTTTTTGTAAAGTCTGGTAGCGTTTAAGTCGAAAATGGATAGGCAGGTGATACCTGACGGATATAGGTTTGCCTTTGTTCATTCCGGGCTCCCATCGTGGCATTTCCTTTACTACACGCATGGCTTCTTCGTTAAGTAACGGGTGAAGTGGCTTCTCTATTTCCGGGCATGATATTATTGTTGTCTTATTCGTTGCGCCTATTTTGATTTGGCGAAATAGATGTCAACGTAGTCGGTGACTCCGTCGCATGGATTCTCCATCTGTTGCAATCGCCAGTATTTGCGGCCCTGCGTTGAAGCGAACTCAAATTGCCCGTCGCGTATGCATGGCTGTCCGTTGTTGATGTGGTAAATCTTCGTGATGATGGTGCCGGTGAAGGCGAAACGCAGTGCATCGATCATCTCGATGTAGCCGTCTATTATCACATAGTCGCTGTTCTCCTTGCTGCGTTGCGAACCAATGCAGTGCAGACGTCCGTTCTCCTTCCTTACCTCCACGGTGCCGAAATAGTCCCATGAAATCCATTGCAGCGACAGAGGATGCCTGCCCAGAATTTTGCTTTCGGGAGTGACTACGGCGCCTTTACCTTTTGCCTGCGCCATGGCGTTGGTGCTGAAGCCCAGTGTGAGCAGCAGCACGATGATTGCGGTTAGTTTCTTCATAATCATTGATACGTTAATATTATATTTAAATCTCTTTAAGTCAGTAATATAAATAGATGTTTTATTATGATTGCTTAGCTAAACAGATTTGGTCGAGTCGCTGATTTTCGGCACAACGGATGCCACCTTTATATTCGTAGTTGTTTATCATATTCTTTTTTTTTCATAATAGTTTCTTACTCTCTCTATTTGGTGTACACGCCACGGACACATGCCCCTATAAAGCGGGTTTCACGACTATTGTATATATATGAAGATGTAAAGTTTAACAATCTTGCATCTAGATAAGAATATGCATTATTAGATGAAGATGTAACTAAGGAGGAAGTCCAATACGCTCCCTCTGTTCCTTGATTCCTTTCAGTATTTATATCAGAGTAGCCACCAGCGGGAAGAAAAATAGAGTTTCCATTTGTGCCAGTAACCTCATATCCTTGCTTGCCGCCGTATTTCGTATTTCTATATTTATACCATGTCCATGTACACTTTGTAATAAGCTCTTCTACCTCCACTTCTGTCGGCATACGCCAACCATCACCCATATTAACAATAGCCGCATCGTCTTCCGGATCGAGGCTGGACTTATTATCCACTATGCCATCATAATAGCTGGTGGGGACGTATTTCGTCAGATTATGATAATCCCCTTCACTCCACTTGTAAGTTTCCCAGTTATAGGTAAATCTTTCCTTCTTCTCTGTCTCGCCCCAAGCAAAATAATCACCATATTCCCAAGGGTTAGAGGCTCCTACGTTACATGTCGCCCACTTCACACTAAGTCCTAAATCTACTGGCACATACACTATTTGATTGAGAAAAATACTCACTATCATGTTTGCATCCGACATGGTGACCGCTCCATCTCCATTAACATCATAGACATCATCTACAGCTCCTGTATTGCCGCTGAGAAATTGATCTACCACCATGTTCGCATCACTCATAGTTACTGCACCGTCATTGTTCACGTCTCCTTTCTTACTACTTGCACAGACACCTGTTGTTATCGACTGAACCAACATCATCACAGCCACAGATAATAATCTTGACATTTTCCAATTACGTAACATTTCTTTCTTTTCTTTTATCTATTTACCTTATCTTTTATTTAATACTGCATTTTGCAAAACTATATGCAAAGTTAGTTCTTTTTTCTCAAACTGCAAAATAAACTCTGAGTAAAAATAGCCTTTCAGCGGTATTGCCATATATCTCTGAAGAAAAAAATCCAACTTCTGTGTTATACAGAGTCGGATGCGCCGAATTCACACGGGTCAGTGTAATCTGTGGTTCGTATTGCTACTTCCGAAACTTAAATAATTAAAATAAATTATTGTGATTCGTTTCAAAAAAATAATAATGGAAAATCATGTGGTGCATAATGCATATTTGTGAGACTATGAGGTTGCAACGTGATATCACACGCTACGATCTCATCGTCTTACAAACTCTACGAATAACCTAAATTCTTCCCTCATCCCTCATTCATCCCCCTTTTAATCAAAGAATCGTAAAGATATGGTGAAAACCGCTGAGGCGGAAGATGTCCTCTACATCCTCATTCAGGTTTCTCACCACTACCTCGCCGCCGCTTTGCGCGCAGTTTTTCTTCAGCTGCATGAAGAAGCGAAGACCAGAGGAACTGATATATTCTAGGTTCTTGCAGTCAACGACTATCTTGCCGCCAGGTTGCTCTGCCAAGCGGTCAAGTATGTCTGCAGCCTCAGCAGATGCAATGTTGTCAAACTCGCCACTCAGGGCAATCACAGTCTCGTTCTCTTTCTGTTCAATATTAATGT
>CAMNCV010000083.1 GCA_946534585.1 uncultured Prevotellaceae bacterium | reverse complement strand
CAGCTGGTCGAAGGTATAGTCCTTCCATGCCGCAGGTATTATCTGGTTGCTTGGGTCAGCCCATGTGTCAGAGAAGTGGAAGTCTATCATCAGGCGCAGGCCCAGCGCATTAGCGCGGCGAGCCTTTACGAGCACGTCGTCCATGTTGCTCCAGCCTTTGGTAGGGTTCACCCATACACGCAGGCGGATGGAGTTCACGCCGCAGTCATCCTTCAGCAGCGTCATCAGTTCCTTCTCCGTACCGTCCTGACTGTAGAACTTCAAACCCTCAGCCTCCATCTGTGTCACCCAGCTTACGTCGGCACCCTTAGGGAAAGTGGTGCGGTCTATCACAACCTCGTCGGTTGGTATGACGGTAGAAGGCGAGCTTTTTGGTGAATCCTCGGTGCATGAGGTGGTCACTGCTGAAAATATCAGCAGTGAAGCGAGGAGTGAGGAATGAAGAGAAAAGAGTGCTTTTCGCCCAAGGCTTTTCGCTATGTCTTTCGCTATATAATTTGAAAATAAGATATTCATTTCCATTTTGATGTTTTTATGGTTTTTCTATTGAGTAAGTGAGGTTTACGGTGTCGATGGTCACCTTGTAGCGTGAGCCTGGCTGCCATATAGTAGCGTCGGGAGTGCCGCCAGCCTTCCATCCTGACGTGAGGACGCCGTCGGGCTGAGTGCCGTAGTATTCGCTCCATGAGCCGTTGACGAGGAACTGCACGCCCCACTTATTCTCTGCCGTGGCATTGACGTAAGCCACGTATGTGCCCTGTGTGGCAGTGGGGTGCATTGGTGTCACGGTCCAGTCGTCGTTGAATCCGGCGTAGCTGATCTCCACCTTTGGTGTAAGGAGATATTCCATTTTGTTCACGTCGATGACGATATAGTATGTCTGTCCCTTCTGCCAGACTGAGGCAGACGGTGTGCCGTTGTCCTTAGAGCCGTCAAGGAGAGTGTGACCGTCGGCAGAGAGACCGTAGTAGGAGTCCCATGAGCCGTTTTTCAGTATCTGCACGCCCCATTTACATTCGGCAGAGGCAGTCACCTCGCCGTAGTATATGCCGGTGTTCTCTATCTCGATGAGGTCTATGGGGTCCCACTGATTGTTGAATCCTGCAGCAGAGAGCAGGTCGTGCGTTTCCTGTCCGCCCTCCTCGATGGTATATGAGAGTCCGTTTACGTTGTCAGAGAAATCGATTACGAGAGTCTGGGGCGTGCCAGCCTGCTCTACATTGAGGCTTACCTGTGCCGACTCATAGCTTATGCCCTGGTCGGGGTTCATATATATGCTCTTTGTCTGTGCCTTGTCGGTAGCGTCGCGCGATGACTTGTCAAAGAACTTTGCCTCGGGGCATGATATGGTGATGGTCTTCTGGCCTGCTGTCTCTGGTGTGAATGTCATGGTCCACTTAGCCTCCAGAGGGTCGAGCTTCATGTCGCCGCTGATGTCGCCGCTGACGGTGAGTGAGGGTATGTAGAGAGCTGTCCACTGCTTAGACTGCGTGTCGAAGGTGGTGTAGTAGCATCCGGCAAACTCAGGATACCATAGTTTCCAGTCGGGAGTTTTGGTCACCTCGAAGGCTTTGTTTGGCTCTGTGTACCAGAGAGTGCCGTCGTTTTCTCTTAGGAACATATTGTACCATCCGCTTGGTGTCTTGTGGAAGCCCTCATAGTGTCCGTCCTCATCCGGTGAATAGAGGAAGAGTCCTGTGTCGTTGCCGTTGGCATCGATGACATGAGCCTGGTTGAGATATATCTTATAGGGCGTGACATTGAAGTGCAGCGTATTGGAATAGACGGGTTCTATATTGTCGCCCGTGGATGTAGCCATGCGCACGTAGATGTCGTGCTGCTCGTAGGGAGTAAGTTGCAGGCGTGCTGTTATCTCATTGAGCAGTCGTGCGGTAAACTGCATCTGACTGACGCCGTCGTTGACCACTGTCTCGTCATAGGAGGCGAAGTTTTCGCTATCAGACACCTGGAGTTTGTTCTTGCAGGCATTGAGTGGCAGGAGCACGTCGCTGTAGTTGGTCTCAAGTCGTCCTGCGGTATTGTCTGTCCAGTGCAGTGTCATGGCGAGAGCGTTGGTGTTATGCTCGTCGAGCGTGCCGAGGCATGAGCCATCTATTACAGCCGCTGAGGGCTGCTGTGCGGTGACGATGTCGCCGTCTTTGGTGCAAGAAGCTGTCATTGCCGATAGTATCAGCAATGAGGTGAAGAGAGAAGAGTGAAGAGTGAAAAATGCTTTTCGCCTCTGGTCCTTCGCTATGTATTTTGATAATGATATATTCATTGTAGTTTTTTTTTATTTACTTTAAGTTAGGGTTAGCCTCTTTTTCCGCTGCCGGTATGGGGTATGTGTTGCGTGTTGCGTCAACGGCGCGTCCAGATAGCGTGCCGCCCTTCCACTGCCACAGACGGCTGGCGGTGGTGAACTTTCCGCAGCGCACGAGGTCGGTGCGTCGCTGGCACTCCCACCACAGTTCGCGGCCTCGCTCAGCGAGGATGTAGTCAAGAGTCAGTTCATCGTCGCGCACTGTTGGCACCGTCACCTCCTCGCCGTCGTCGGCAGGCAGTGACTTTCCATAGGCACGGTCGCGCACTTGCTGGAGCAGAGCCTTTGCTACTGTCTGATCGCCGCCAGAGCGTATGATGGCCTCGGCATGAGTGAGCAACACCTCACCCAGACGCAAGAGAGGGAAGTCGGTAGAGGCACCGTCAGAGGCAGTGTTTGAGGCAGCCACGCCCTGGTCGTTGAAGTTGGTAAACTTGCAACCATAGTAGCCCTCCTTTTCATTAGTTATCGTACCTGTGAAATACTGTCCGCTATTCTCAGTGAATAGGGCACGTCGGTCGCCCTCGTCGGTGAAGAGAGCAACGAACTCACCTCTGAGGCGGAAGTTGCCCCATCCTGTCTGTGCGCCGTAAGCAGAGGCGTCGCCCTCTGGAGCACCGCCACAGATGATGAATGTTGTGGCACCCCAGGTTACGGTGTTGTCGGCATCAATGACGAGCGGCATTATTATCTCGTTGGTGCGCAGGTGGTTGTCGGCATTGAATAGTTTTTTATAGTCAGGCTCCAAGGTGAATCCGTAAGCCTCAACCTTCTCACAGGCAGCAATGCAGTCGGTCCAGTGCTGCCCGGCCCCATACACCTCGGCGTTGAGGTAAAGTCTGGAGAGCAGGGCCCATGCTGCAGCAGAGGATACGCGGCCATATACCGTGCTTTGCGGAGCCGGCAATATGTCGGCCACCTCCTTTAGTTCCTTCTCTACGTAGGCGAAGAGCTGACTGCCCGTATATGCCGCCGGCACGTAGTTGCCTATGCCGGTATTCTCGTCCACGAAAGGACCTTTGCCAAAGAGGTCGAGCACGTAGCTATAAGCCAGAGCGCGCAGGAAGCGAGCCTCGGCACGATAGAGACTTATCTCATCCCCACCGCGCGACGCTGTATTTTCGAGGAAGGAGTTGCTCAGTGCTATGGTATAGTACAGTCGGTAGTATGTGTCGGCCACCCAAGGGTCGTTGTCGTCCCAGGTCATATAGGTCAGTCCGCCGATGTTCTCGCCCGAGAGCCATTTGCATGCCATTTCCTCAGTAGGAGCTTCCTGCAGGTTGATGAAGCCTCGCATGAAGTCGAAGCCCTGATTGGAAGTGAGGTCATTGTTGCCGTCCTTTGACTGTCCGCTGATGACGTATGAGGCATAAATCTTTGTAAGAGCAGAGAAGCATCCTTCCGTGGTGGAATATACGTCGGTGGCAGAGGGTTGTTCGTGTGGAGTTTCGTCGAGCGAGCAGGAGGTCACCACGGCAGGTGCTGCCAGCAACGAAGTGAAGATTGAGGAGTGAATAGCGAGGAGCTTTATCCGCTCAAGGCCTTTCGCTCTGTATTTTGATAATGAGATTTTCATTTTTATCTTGTTTTTTTGTTTATGGAATAAGGGTGTTTTTAGTTTTGTTTCCAGACACTCCCCAGGGCTTTCCCAGGGCTTTCCTGTATGTTCCTATATTCACTAAAAAGCCCGTCAGAACTGCAGACCTATGGTCATGGAGTAGGTGCGTGGGCGCGGATATATCTGTCCGTCCATTCCGCCGTTCACTTCTGGGTCAAGCCCTTTATACTTAGTGATGGTGAAGACATTCTGCACCATGAACGAGAGGTTCATGCTCAGGCGGTTGGTGATTTGTCCGAAGTCGTAGCTGAGCTGTATGTTGTCCATCTTCAGGAACGAGGCATTCTCCACGTAGTGGTCGCTCTCATACTGTCGGGTGGTGAAGTGGGTGTCGCGGTATGAGGTTGACATACGGTTCATCTGGTAGTCGTTGTAGAATACCGTTTCCCATGCTCCGGTGTTCATAGAGAGTTGGTTATACACGTAGTTCCCCACGTTGGCTCTGAGGCTGGCAGAGAGAGTGAGACGTTTCCACGTAAGGCTGGTGGAGAGTCCGAAGAGCCAGTCGGGCGCTGGTGAGTGATAGTGGTATCGGTCGCTGTTGTCGATGGTGCCGTCGCCGTTGAGGTCGGCATAGAGTCCCTCGATGGGTTGCCCTGTCTGCTCATCGTAAATCTGCTTGAACACATAGAAGGAATAGGGAGCATAGCCCTCGGTGAATGACTGCACATAGTAGCTATCCACCCATCCTTGCGGAGTGTTTACCTCACCCTCAGATGCTGCGGTGCGCAGGTTGGTGATACGCACTCGTTGCCATGTAGCATTGCCGCTGAGCGTCCATTGCCAGTTGCGCTGCGAGATGATATTGGCATTGAAGGATAGTTCCACACCCTGAGAGGTGACGTTGCCTATATTGCGCATCATGTTTTTGTCGAAGTTAGTGCCGGCAGCCACTGGAACGGTGGCGAGCAGGTCTTGCGTCTTGCGGTGATAGTAGTCGGCACTGAGAGTGAAGCGGTTATTGAGCAGTCCGAGGTCTAAACCCACGTTGAATGACTTTGTTGTTTCCCACGTGAGATCTTCGTTATACACCGTAGGTCGATAAGAAGTGTATGGCACGCCGCCGAACATATATGATGCCCCTTTCTGTGAGAGGTAATATACGGTTTGGTAGCCATAGTTGGATATTCCGTCCTGCTGACCCGTGATGCCGTATGAAAGGCGTAGCTTCAGGTCGTTGACGGCATTGGCGAGTTTCTGGAAGAAAGGCTCACGCGCAATGTTGTATGCCAAGGCAACAGAGGGGAAGGTGCCCCAGCGTTTATCCTCGTGGAAGCGTGAAGAGCCGTCGCGTCTGATAGTGGCGGTTAGCATATAGCGGTCCAGGAGGGTATAGTTCAGTCGGCCGTAGTATGACATGAGCGAGTGGCGCTGGTCCTCGGCAGCCGTTGTTGACTGCAGTATGCCTGCCACGTTATACTTATTATACGCATCGGTGAGCTGGCGCCAGTGCTGGTAGTCGTAACCTGCTGTGAGGTCGATGGTTTGCTGCAGTCCCTGCTCTATGTCCTTATGATAGTTAGCGTATGCCGTGAAGAGGGCGTTGCCACTGCGCTGCGGACCGTAGGCATAGCTCACTCCTCCGTTGTCGTAGGCGCTATATGCCTCAGCCGGCACGAAGTATGTGCCCTTGCCGTGAGAATAGTCATATCCACCGGTGAGGTGCAGGCGCAGTTCCGGGAGGAAATGCAGTTTATAGTCCACGTCCATATTCCCCACGAAGCGTTTCACACTTGACTTGTCGAGCGTCTCGCGCAAGAGTTCCACAGGGTTTGCCGTAGCGCCCGACACCACGCCGCCGTCGGTATTGACAGCCTCGTGATAGCCAAGGAACCTGCTGCTTGTGGTATAGACGGGAGCGTAGGGGTTGCGTGTGAGTCCGCCCCAGATGGCACTTTGGTTGGCAAAGCGGTTTTGGTTAGTGGTGCCCTTGAGGTTGAGCGTGAGGCGCAGGTGGTCGTCGAGCAGCGACGGCGAGAGGTTTACTGCCGCCGTGGCGCGCTGTGTCCAGTCGGTCTTCAGTATGCCCGACTGATACATATATCCCACACTGACGCGGTATGGCAGCCATGAGCCTGCCGTGCCAGAAATGGAGAGGTTGTTGTCGGTGCCGTAAGCGTTTTGGTATATGGCATCGTTCCAGTCAGTTGCTGTGCCCAGACCTATTGCGCCAGCATACACCTGGTCATGCCATGCCTGTGCCTCATCACTGTCAGGTATGCCTGCCACGCCCTTCTGACGGGCAGTGCCATACTTTGCCACCACCTGCTGCATCTCGCTGAGCGACATCATGTCAACGGTCTTTGCCACGGTAGCAAGGGAGTTGGTGGTAGAGAAGGTGATGCGCGGACGCTTGTCCTTAGTACCTTTCTTGGTGGTTATGATGATGACGCCGTTGGACGCTCTGGAGCCATAGATGGCAGTGGAAGAGGCATCCTTCAGTACGGTCATTGTCTCTATGTCGTTAGGGTTGATGAGCGACAGAGCATTGCCCGAACCGCTAATGCCCTGCCCCACCTCCATAGGCACACCGTCGATGACTATGAGGGGGTCGTTAGAGGCGTTGAGCGATGCACCGCCACGTATGCGTATGGTGCTGCCGGAAGATGGAGAGCCGCCACTGCTTACTATCTGCACACCAGCCAGGCGACCGTTGACGAGTTGTTCGGGCGAGGTGATGACACCCTTGTTGAAGTCCTTCTCGCCTATGGCAGAGATGGCACCTGTCAGGTCGGTCTTCTTCTGCACACCGTAGCCTATCACCACCACCTCGTTGAGTTGGTTGTCACTCAGCATCTGTACGTTGAGCGTCTGTTCGGTGATGTCGAGCGTCTGCTTCTGGTAACCTACGTATGAGAACTGCAGTTGTGTAGTCCCTGCGGGCACGTTGACAGAGTAGTTGCCATCGAAGTCAGTCACGCCGCCAGCCTGCGAGCCAACCGCCATGACAGTCACGCCGATTAGCGGTTCGCCTGCCTCGTCGGTTACCGTACCAGAAACCTTCCGCGTAGTCTGAGCCATGAGCATTGCCGGCACCATCATCATGAGGGCGCAAAGCCACAGCCTCAGTTTACTGAGATTGTCTTTTTTCATTGTTTAAGTTTGTTTTATATGATTAGTTAGTATATCTTACCTATTGTCGTTAGTCAGCTGTATCTCTCTTACCCTCAGAGAGTTGTAATAGCATAGCTTTTGCGTTGCAATCGCATAGCCTTTACATTGTAATCAGATAGCGATTAGTGGGTAATCGCATTGCGATTGTATTATGCTTTTTCACAAATCGTTGGCAAATGTAACATTTTTTTTCATTCCCTGCAAGTTTTATCGACGAATATTTTGTATGTAGAGAGGAAAGACGATAGTTTTGCAAAGTGAGATTAGCATTTGTGCTGATGAAGAAAAAAAGCATGTTGCTTTGCCATTTCAGGAAAAGTTTGTAAATTTGCAGGCGAATAAAAAGTACGAATATGAAGCCAATGATAAAATACAGAGGAGGGAAATCCAAGGAAATACCAAATATCATGTGGTATATTCCGCGCTTTCGTGGGCGCTATGTTGAACCTTTCTTTGGTGGTGGTGCCCTGTTCTTCTATCTTGAACCGAGAGAAGCCATCATTAATGATATAAACGAGAAACTGGTAAACTTCTACAAAGGTGTCAGAAACAATTATCAGCAATTGCGTGAGGAACTAGATGAATTGGAAAAGCTCTATACGCAATATCGTATGGAATTCGATACTCTAAAGGCGTTAAAGCCAGATGAACGTGTGGAAGATAAAAACGAAAGCTTATACTACCACCTGCGTGCTCAGTTCAATGGCATAGAGAAACCGTGCTATTCAGATGCAGCCCTATACTACTATATCAACAAAACTGCATATTCTGGGATGATTCGTTATAATTCAAACGGTGAATTTAATGTGCCTTTTGGTAGGTATCCTCGCTTGAATACGAGTACGGTTTCGATATCTCACAGCAAAGTTTTGAATCGCGCTGAAATATTCAATTTGGATTATAGCAAGATATTTAGCATGTGTAGAGAGGATGATTTCGTATTTCTCGACCCTCCTTACGACTGTACTTTCTCTGATTATGGAAATCAAGAGTATAAGGACGGTTTCAACGAAGAAGAACACAGACGGCTTGCAAGGGCGTTTTACGAACTGCCATGTAAGGCTATGATGGTAATAGGTCGTACTCCTCTTATAGAAGAACTGTATGGCAAAGACATTGTTGACGAGTATGATAAAAACTATGCGGTTAATATTCGCAATCGATTCAAATCAGGGGCAAAGCATGTAATCGTCATGAATTACCGTAAGGACTGGGATAATAAAGAAGAGGTTGGAGTAAAGAAATACGAAGATTATACTCCTGAGATTTCACAACTTAGGTGTTTCGAACCAGAAACAGACGAAGAAAAGTATGGCAAGAATCGATAGTCAGTTGTTATTCTTGACGACATCGCCAAGGACACCCGAAAAAATGATTCCAGAAATAGAGTTGCTCATTAGGCACTTTGACGGACATGTGTGGAACCATGAAAGCCAGTGTGGTTTTATGAAAGTGCTTAGAGATGAGGATTATTTTAACGGACAAGGGGCAAAAGACCCTGCTTTCAGCGCACGTGACCGTATTAACCGTGCGCCGAAGTCTCTCGGCTTCGTAATTCTGGAGCCAAAGCTGCAGTTGACGCCTGCGGGACATGCTTTGATAAATTCGTATAGGAAAGACGAAATCTTTTTACGTCAAATGTTGAAATTTCAGGTTCCGTCACCCTATCACAAACCGACGTCTAAGGCTACCGACTTCTGTGTGAAACCTTATCTTGAAATGCTGCGTCTCGTCCGAAAGATGGGAACATTGAAATTCGATGAGTTGCAGATGTTCGGGATGCAGTTGACGGACTATCACGACTTTGACCGCATCGTGCGAAAGATAGAGAAATTTCGTATAGCCAAAGCACAACATACGGGCAGCTATCGCACATTTAAGACTGAGTATCTGAATAACGAACTGAAGAAAATATACCGCGACCGCATACTCAAAGGTGAGACCAAAACGAGAGAAAGCAACGATGCGTCACTGGCGAATTTCTTAAAGACACAAAGCAATAATATGCGTGATTATGCAGATGCATGTTTTCGTTACCTCCACATCACGGGACTAGTTAATGTATCTCATGTAGGTAAATCCTTGTCGATAGTACCAGAACGAGTAGATGACGTGGACTTTATCCTCAAGCATGTAAACCGTGAACCTGTTTATGTGGATGATAAAGCAGCCTACATTGAGTATCTGGGTGATGAAAACATACCCCAACTGCTTACGGATGATTATGATATGCTTGTAAGAAAGATACGTGCAGAGTTTAAGGATGTGACCATTTCTACTGATTGCTCATTAGATGATTTGAAGGATGTGTTGGCAGACTTGCTGGAGAAACGCAAGAATGATAACATCGCTAAACAGGTTGCTGAGATAAAAGACTACCGCAAGTATAATGAGATACAGCAAACTTATGAGCAAATCCTGAACAACAAGTTATATGATGCTCCACTGATGTTGGAATGGAATACCTGGAGAGCAATGACAATGCTTGATGGCGGCAATATAAAGGCTAATCTGAACTTTGATGATTATGGTCAGCCCCTTTCTACAGCTGTAGGCAATCTGTCTGACATAGTATGCGATTACGGTGACTATATGGTGTGTGTAGAAGTGACAATGGCAAGCGGACAAAAACAATATGAGATGGAGGGAGAGCCTGTAACCCGACATCTGGGAAAATTGAAAAAAGCAACAGGAAAACCGTGCTACTGCCTTTTTATTGCACCGACAATAAATGATGCATGTATAACTCATTTCTATACCTTACACCACCTTAACCTGGCTATGTATGGTGGAAAATCTACCATTGTTCCTTTGCCTTTGGAGATATTCCGCAAGATGGTAGAGGATTCTTTTAATGTAAGTTATACACCCAATCCGACGTATGTTCGCAATTTCTTCGAGTCTTCCAATATGTTTGCTAAAACGTGCGACAATGAGTTAGAATGGTATGAGAAAATAAAAGATAAGGCCTTGCATTGGTTGGAATAGTATGGAGAAACGAGAGAAGGAATTATTAAGAGCTGATTATACTGACAACAGAGTGGCATTGTCGCTCTCCGAACTTAACCTGTTGGTGAAGGAGACGGTGGAACTGACCATGCCCCAGAGTTTCTGGGTCAGAGCCGAACTGGCTGGCATCAATGATGCGCGAGGCCACTGCTATATGGAACTGGTGGAGATGGGCATTGACCGCACGCCGGTGGCGCAGGCGCGGGCCTGCTGCTGGCGACAGACGTGGATGAGGCTCGCACCGAAGTTTCTCAGGGCTACGGGCGAGGAGATGCGCAGGGGAATGAAGGTGATGCTGCAGGTGAGGGCCGACTTCCACGTGGCTTACGGATTCTCGTGGATTGTGACCGACGTGGACCCTGCATACACCATGGGCGATATGGCTCGCCGCCGTCAGGAGATAATACGCCAGTTGAAGGAAGAAGGGGTGTTCGACCTCAACCGTCAACTCACGATTTCGCCCTTCTGCCAACGCATAGCCGTGATTTCGAGTGCCACGGCGGCTGGCTATGGCGATTTCTGTAATCAACTCGCTGACAATGACTACGGCCTACGGTTCGTGACGCGACTGTTCCCTGCCGTGATGCAGGGCGAACAGGTGGAGCAGAGCGTAACGGCTGCGCTCGACATGGTACACACTTGTCTGCTTGAAGACCCCGGGGCGTTTGATGCTGTGGTGATAATCCGTGGCGGCGGAAGCACGGCTGACTTGTCGGGCTTCGATACCTTGCTGCTGGCAGAATACGTGGCAAACTTCCCCTTGCCCGTAATTACCGGCATAGGTCACGATCGCGACCAGTCGGTCATTGACCTCATAGCCTGCCGAAGTGAGAAGACACCTACGGCCGTGGCAGCGTTCCTCATCGACAATCTGGCTGAAACGCTGGAGCGCATCAATGACTGTGCGCAGCGCGTACAACACGTGATAGGGATGACACTGGAGCGCGAGCGCGAGCGCACCAGTCGCATGGAGCAACGACTGCAGTCGGCATTCGGACAGAGACGCTTGCGTGAGGACAACAGAATCAGTGACATCATGCATAGGTTGTCGGGCGGCACTGACCGTCTGCTCCTTCAACAGAAAAACCGCATAGATTCTTTATCTATGCGATTTCCCGTTATGCTAAATAGAATTATCGAGCGTGAGCGCCACCGGCTTCAGCTGGCAGAGCTGGGCGTTAAGGCTGCTGACCCCGTCAACATACTGCGCCGCGGCTACAGCATCACGTTGTATGAGGGCAAGGCTGTGACTGATGCCTCGTCGCTGCAGCGTGGCGACAACGTCACCATTGTCATGGCCAACGGCCGCAGACAGATGACCGTCAGTGAGTGAGCGATGCTTGTCATTCCACGTCGATTACTTCGGTGTTATCGTTAGTGACTTCATCTTCGTTACTTTCAAGGATAAGGTCTTCGCCAGCCTGCTGACCTTCCTTCGGGGTATCGTCAAGGATAAGGTCCTCGCCATCCCCGGTGTCTCCCTTCGGGGTGTCATCGAGGATGAGGTCTTCTCCTAAGTCGCCATCGCTGGCAGTGTCGTCAAGAATGAAACCATATTCGTCAGTCTCTGTCTCCTCGTTGGTGCGAGGCTTGCGTTTGACGGGCTGCTGTTTGAGGTTGCCGTCTTTGTCAAACATACCGTAGGTGGTGCGCAGCACCGTAAACTCCGTGCGGCGGTTGAGAGCATTGGCGGTCTCCTGCTCGTCTTTCTTCAGTTTGCCTATAAACTCCTCTGTAAGCACGTCGCCCTCCTTTAGCCACGGATAACGTTCTGCTACGCGGCGGCGTATCTTCTTAGGTTTCTCCTTGCCATAGCCTACGGGGGTCAGGCGGTCGGCGGCAATACCTTTCTTTATAAGGTATTTCACTACCTCCTCGGCACGCAGTTGTGACAGGTGCTTGTTGTACTCAGCCGAACCCTTGTAGTCGGTGTGGGCTCCGAGCTCTATAGTGATGTTGGGGTTCTCGTTGAGCAGCATTACCAGTGAGTCGAGAGCCTGCGTGCTCTGCGAGAGCAGCGTGGCCTTGTTGAATTCATAGAATATGTTGTCTATCAACACGGGAGCGTTGATGTTGGCCAATGCAAACTGCAGGGTGTAGGTCTCGCTCTCCTTCACCGTGGGTATGGTCAGTTCTTCCTTATGGTTGAGGTAGCCGGCGCAGCTGCCCAGCACGATGTAGTCCACACCAGGATGCACAACAACCTCAAACGAACCATCACTCTTTACGCCCAGACGCTGGTTTGTGCCGTCGGTGCCTACAATGCGTGCCTCGCCAGCCACGAGCTCGTAGCCGTCCTGCTCGTATATCCAACCCTTGATGGTCTGCACCACCTCGGGGTTTTCAAACCAATATATATGGTCGTTGCCACGACCGTCGTTACGGCTCGATGAGAAGTAGCCACGGTTGTGATTGCCTTCAAAGGTCAGTCCGAAGTCGTCGGCCATGGAATTGAGCGGATACCCTGGATGGGTCAGGTGATACTGCATATCATCGCCTATGCGTGCGATGAACACATCGAGACCGCCCATGCCCGGATGCCCGTCAGAGGAGAAATACAGGTCGCCGTTGGGTCGGAAAGTAGGAAACATCTCATTGCCAGCGGTATTGATGGGTTCGCCAAGGTTCTCCACACCCATCGCCTTACCACCCATGATGCGTGTGCGCCAGATGTCGAGGCCACCCTTGCCGCCAGGCATATCGCTGACAAAGTATAACCACTCGCCATCAGGCGACAGTGCAGGGTGGGCAAAGCATGACAGCGTATCCTTTGTAAGTTCAAAGTCTGACGCCTTGCCCCACAAGGCATCGCTGCGGCCCGACACTACCACCTTGGCATAGCGAGGTCCGGAGGCATCGTAGGTGCATTGTGTTAGATACATCTGACTGCCGTCAGGCGACAGACAGCAGGCTCCCTCGTCGTATTCGGTGTTCAGTCCGGTGCCGATGGCTTCAGGACGACTCCACTTGCCTTTGTCGTCCTTCTCAGAATAGTATATGTCGGCAGACTTCATACCCGTAACGCCGTTCAGCTCATCGCCCATGGCATCGTTGCGCGTGGAGGTGAAATAAAGTCGGTCGTAATCCTCGCCGCCAAGGCATGGCGAGTAGTCATCGCGGCGCGAATTAAAAAGGTCCATCTTCTTCACCTTATACTGCGAACCCTCTTTCTTCCATTCTGGAGCCATGCGTGCCGACGTGATGCCGTTCTTCACCAGCTCATTGTCGGGTAATGAATCCAACAGAGCCTCGAATATAGTAAGAGCCAGTTTATAGTCGCCATTCTTCAGTAGCAGCCGTGCATAGTGCAGACTGTCTTCCGTGTTTGCGGTATTGTAGCGTGCTGCATTGCGATAACCGCCCAGAGCCTTGGCCGTATTGTTGATATGCTCATAGCAGCGTGCCATCTTCAGAGCACGCTCGCCACGCTTCGTGTGCTCCGACGGCGGTGTCTTTGAGTAAGCCTTGCGGTAATAGTCGGCAGCAAGGAAATACTCGCCCAGAGCCTCCGCCTTATCGCCCTTCTTTACGAGCGACTCAGCATTACACGCCACGAGCGTCAGCGTGACGGCAAGGTATATGATATGTTTCAGAGAATCTTTCATTACTATTCTTTATATAAGACTGGTGCATGTCTTTTGATTTCTGATTGCTTTTTCGCACGAAGAAATAATGCTTGTCAGTCATGGGACTGGTGCATGTCTTTTGATTTCTGAGTGCAAAGTTACAAAAAATATCCCGCATCAGCAAGTTAACCATCATAGAACTATCACACAACAAAGAATTTTTGTGATTATGGACTATTATGCTAATCCGTTTCTAAACCAGTTGCAGTTTCAAACCCACTGAACGATTACTTTTTTCAAGAATATTTGCAAGAAATCTAAAAAAACTGTAACTTTGCAGTTGAATAACATTTATAACCATGATGAAAAAGTCTTATATCTTTCATACTTCGCTACTCTTCGCCATGCTGATGATATGCTCAGGCATGGCTGCCCAGATGAAGCATACCATCAAGCGCCCGGCGCAGGGTATGCAGACAACCTCTGATGCAACGGCAGTGAAAGACGGTACACAAGGCGACTATGGTATCACAGTGACATTAGGCAACGAACAGTACATCCGCGTAAGAACGGCGGAGCAGTTCCTTAATGCGCTTGGTTCACATCGCAACGTACTCGTTGCGGCTGACACAGAGATAAACCTGACACCGCTACTCAACGACCAGAGCATTTTTCGCACAAAGTACAGGGTGTGGACATCCGACATTTCGGGCGGCATGGCTGACGGACGCGAGGTGGTGGCAAGCGAGGAAGTGACCGATGGTCGTCAACTCACGCTTGTTAACTTTGAACAGTTGAACATCGTGGGTGAGCGCAACTCGCGCATCGTGGTGGAGCCTCGCTATGCCTTCTGTCTGCGTTTCGTTGACTGCAAGCAATGCGAGGTGCGCAACCTTACCATCGGTCATACCGAGGACGGCAACTGCACTGGTGGCGTGATAGGAGACCTGCGCGGCTGGCGCATATATGTTGTTAACAGCGACCTCTATGGCTGCGGTGCCTATGGTCTGGAACTTGAGAGGAGCAATAGTTTTGAGTTGCGTAACTCAAATATTCACAATTGCACCTACGGCATCATGACCCTCAGTAACGTGACGTCGATGACGGCGTCGCACTGCAACTTCTTCAACAACCGTGAGTATTCGCTCATCGGCAGCGGCAATAGCGCTGGCGTGGTATTCGATGACTGCTGGTTTTTCAACAACGAAGGTACGCTGTTCTCATTCGATAGTGAGTTCTACCTTCGCAACAGCAAAGTGTTCCATCCAGAATCAGATCTCGGTAGCATGGAGATGGCAAACCAGAGCGGCGGCAACAACGAGTTCGGAGAAATCTTCTCCTATCACGGTGCATACGGTCAGATGCTTGAAAAGCGAAACCGAAAGATTGGCCCTGATGTGAAGTAATGGAAAAGACGAAGCACATTCGCAAACTGCAATGTTAAGGAGGGCGTTGTTTCGTAACTTTGTATTTGGAAAGAATATCGCCAAGTTTGTCAGGATAAAAATATAAACACACACAATACATATAAATCAATGGAACAAACACTGATTATATACAACACACTAACACGACAGAAGGAAGCCTTTAAGCCAGTAAACCCCGGGCACGTGGGAATGTATGTCTGCGGACCTACTGTATATGGCGACGCACATCTGGGTCATGCGCGTCCGGCTATCACTTTCGACATCCTCTTCCGCTATCTGCAACACCTTGGATACAAGGTGCGCTACGTCCGCAACATCACCGACGTAGGTCACCTTGAGCATGATGCTGACGAGGGCGAAGACAAGATTGCCAAGAAGGCACGACTGGAGCAGGTGGAGCCGATGGAGGTGGCACAGTACTATACGCGTCGCTTCAACCGTGCAATGGAGATGCTCAACGTCTTGCCGCCGTCTATTGAGCCGCATGCCACTGGACATATCATCGAGCAGCAGCAACTCGTACAACAGATACTCGACCGTGGCTATGCCTACGTAAGCAACGGTTCTGTTTATTTCGATATAGAGAAATACAACAAAGACTTCAAGTATGGCATCCTCTCTGGCCGTACGCTGGAAAACATTAAGGATGCTTCGCGCGACACCCTTGCCGGTGTGGGCGAAAAGAAAAATCAGGCCGACTTTGCGCTGTGGAAGAAGGCTGCGCCTGAGCATATCATGCGCTGGCCGTGGCTCATGGGCAACGCAGACCAGATAGCCGAGGGCTTCCCCGGCTGGCACTGTGAGTGTACGGCCATGGGCAGGAAGTATCTGGGCGAGGAGTTTGACATACACGGTGGAGGTATGGATCTCGTATTCCCTCACCATGAGTGCGAGATAGCACAGGCACAGGCCTCAATGGGACATCAGGCCGTGCGCTACTGGATGCACAACAACATGATTACCATCGGCGGTCAGAAGATGGGTAAGTCATATAACAACTTCATTACGCTCGACCAGTTCTTCAAGGGTGAACACGAACTGCTCACGAAGCCTTTCGCACCAATGGTTATTCGTTTCTTCATCCTTTCGGCTCATTATCGTGGCACGGTAGATTTCTCATCAGAGGCTCTCGAAGCAGCCGAGAAGGGACTGGCGCGACTGATGCAGGGAATGAAGGATCTGAAGCGCATACAGGTGGCCAAGGGCTCAAGTCCCGAGGTAGAGAAGTACGTCAAGGCTTTGCCACAGAAACTCTACGATGCTATGAATGATGACTTGCAGACACCTATTGTCATCTCAGAACTCTTTGAGGCATGCCATCAGGTCAACCTTCTTGTTGACCGCAAGGCGAAGATATCACAGGCCGACCTTGACAGTCTGTCTGAGACCATGCACCTCTTCACCGAGGACCTGCTTGGCCTCACCAACAAGTCTGCCGCCGGTGCTACCTCTGAGAAGGACAAAGCCCTCGACAAGGTGATGCAGATGGTACTTGAGATGCGTCAGAAGGCGAAGGAAGAGAAGAACTGGGCTGTCAGCGACCAGATACGTGACGAACTCTCTGCTGCTGGTGTCATCGTCAAGGACACCCCCGCTGGAGCAGTGTGGGAGGTGTAAGTATTTCATTTTGATATATACCTGATATATTATAAATTCATTATGATATATAAATTAGCGTCATTCCTTAATAAGGGAATGACGCTAATTTGTATAACGTGACCTCAGAGTAACACACTGAGAATATCGTTCATACATAGTTACTTCATAAGCATTAGTCGGTAATCCACCGGCGTCATGCCGATGGCATCCTGTATGCGGCGTTGCAGCGTGCGCACGCTGGCGAAACCAGCCTCTTCGGCAATCACGGCAATGGTGTAGTTGGGATGCTCGCGCAACAACTGCAGGGCATGGAGCGTACGCAGATTGTCGATGTAGGCAGATGGCGTGCGGTGTATGGTCTTGCGCCTGAACAGTTGGTTGAGGCGCTCCTGACTGACGCCAATCAGCTCTGCCAAAGCTTTTACGTCGAAGTCAGGGTCGGAATAAGCCTTCTCTTGCTCCACGCGTATCTCTATCATAGCCATGAGTTGTCCGTCATCCTGCAGGTCGGCATTGCGCTGTCGCTCAATGTTAGCCTCCAGTATCTCTCGTGCCACCTCGGTGCGGCGGCGCAGCTCTACGTCATCCTCAAAGCGCTCGGTAAGGTCGAGGTTGCGATTGACAAGACGTATCATCTCATCTTTCAGTTTATCTACTTCGGCGCGCAAGGCAGCGTTTTCCTCCTGCAGTGCTTTTATCTCTTTGTCTGTCATAGGGCTTGCAAATTGACAAATTGTCTTTTACTGTATGTTGAAAAGTTGCGTGAAGCCAATCTCGTCAAACACCTGCTTGAGGTCATCATTCAGCCCGGTTACGGTCACTGTGCTGCCCTTCGGTTTGGCGTTTTTGAGTACTCCGAGGAACAGTCGCAGTCCGCTCGACGAGATATATTCCAGTGCAGAGCAATCGAGTGTGATGTCGCGCCCTTCGCAGTCGTATAGAGCCTTCATATCCTTCTCGGTCTGCGCCGAGGCTGCAGTGTCGAGCCTTCCTTCAAAAGCCATGATGAGTTTATTGGCTTCTTCATTTAGTGTTGTCTTCATTATTCAGAGTTTTTCTTAAAGTCAATATATTCTTGTTGTCTAATCTCTCGTAGTTCATGCTATCCATATAGCGGCGTATGAGATGAATGCCCAGTCCGCCGATGGAGCGTTCCTCCGCACTCAGCGTGGTGTCGGCATCGCTGCGTGTGGTAGGGTCGAAAGGCCGTCCGTTGTCAGTGATGACGAACTTCATCCTCTCCGTGCTTGCAGATGCCTCAATCTCAATCAATCCTTCGGTGCCACGGGGATAAGCGTAGTTCATCACGTTGACCACAGCCTCCTCGATAGCCAGATTGACCTGCATGGTATCAGCCGCTCCGACTTTGGCTTCAGCGCATACCGTCTCTACGAACTCGGCAAGCTGCGGTGTTAGACTTACGTCGTTTGTAAGCGTGAGTGAACGCCGCAATATATCCTTCTGCCTATGGTGTTTATAGCTTATGGCAAGCATGGTGAGGTCGTCGCTCTGCTCCGTATCGCCCACGAAAGCGTGTACAGCCGTCGTCATGCGCTTTATGATGTCGGCAGGCTCTGCATCGTCGAGCAGTTGTTCCTGCATACGTTTCGTGCCAAACTGCCCATGCTGTGCATTCTCAGCCTCGGTAAGTCCGTCGGTATATAGGAATAGGGTAGTGCCTGACTCAATCACAGTCTCCTGTGCAGAGTATTTCCATCCGGACATTGCGCCAACGGGCAATGCGCTTCCTACCACGTTGTAGTTTTCGTCACCCTTCTTCGCCAGTGGCAGCATGATTACGGGCTTGTGTCCGGCATTGCAGTAGCGCAGTCGTCCCGTGGGCAGGTCGAGCACGCCTACGAGCAGTGTTATGAAGAAATTGTATTCATTATCGCGCGCCAGTGCCTCATTCATCTGGCTCACGATGCGCTCCGGGCTTGACTCCTGCATTGCCAGTATGCGGAAGGCCGACTGTGCCATAGCCATGACCATGGCGGCAGGTACGCCCTTGCCGGCTACGTCGCCAATGCAGAAGAATAGTTTCTCGTTGCGCACGAAGTAGTCATACAGGTCGCCGCCCACCTCGCGAGCAGGTGTCAGCGAGGCACAGATGTCGATGTCGTCGCGCCCGAGTGGTGCGCCGGTGTCAGACTGTTGCTTTGGCAGCATGGCCTGTTGTATGCGTTGCGAAATAGCCAGTTCGTTGTCTATACGTCGTTTCTCGATGTCGGCACGCTGCAACTTACGCATATTCTTGATAGAGCGAAACATGATGTAAGTCAGCAAAGCCAGTCCTGCCAGCATAAGCAGCATGAGGTTAAAGCCCACCTGTCGCAGTCCGTGGTAAATCTCGCGGTCGGAGCATACCACCGCCATTGACCATCCTGTCGATTCTCCTCCTGCCAGCGTGGTATCGCTGCTGAGTGGAGCGAAGAACACGTAGTTCTTCTCACCGTTGTCATCGTAGATGGTAGCCTGTCCCGTCGAACCGTTCAGCATTTGTCGGTTGATGCCCCTGAAGGTGGTATCCTTCATGTCAGCCGTAACCTCCTGCAGGCTGCGCCGCATTATGAGGCTCTCCACGGGGCATGCCATCAGTTTGCCTGTGCGCGACACCATGAGGTTATACGATGACGGGTATATGTGGCTTTCATTAAGCAGCCTGCTTATCCAGTCGAGCGATATGTCTGTGCCGAACACGGCAACAATCCTCCCTTTACTGTCGCGTATGGGCAGAGCATAGGTCACGAGCATCATGTGGCCTCCGGCATTGTCATAATAAGGCTCTGTCCAGTAGCCGCGTCCTGTGCGCATTGGTTCTGTGTACCATTCGGCAGTGAAGTAGTCGTGGCTCTCGCTTCCTATGTTGCGACATTCTGCCTTCTTATCGCCCTTGCGCAGGGCGTAAGGTTCAAACCACATACCCTTGTCGTGATAGTAGTAAGCCTTGAAACCTATGCCGCAGCCCACGATGTTGGAGTTCACGCGCACCATGTTGGCAAGAGCATCCTCCACGTCCTTGCTGTCGCCCAGCCGGCTTTCTATTACCCATGCCGTGGAGCGTGCAGCCGCTTCAATGGTGTTGACTATCTTCTCTATTTCAAGGTCTTTCACCTTCAGTTCGCTCTCGGCGCGGTGCTCCACCTCCTTGCGTATGCCTTCGCGGGCATACCAATATTGCACCGCAGCGGTAATCTCTATGAGTGCCGCCGCCGTGATGAGTACCGCCAGTGTCGATTTCGTCTGCACCGACTTCCACCAGCGTTTGAGTATGTTTTGTGTATTTTCTTGTTCCTTCATTGTGCCATGCTGTAAAGAATCATTGGCAGATGAGAGCAAAGTTACGAATAATTTTTCTAACTGCCAAGAGTTGCGGGTGAATATTTTGTTAAATTGTGGATTGGGAAATTAAAGTCGTAACATAGGCAACCATAGTCGGTGTGGTGTAGGCATCCATAGTCAGTCACATAGTCAGAAAAACGTTTTTATTTTGCAGTTACGCAAAAAATTTGTATCTTTGCACCCGAATATGTCAACAATTATCTATCCATCACCGGTCTTCGGACCAATACACAGTCGCCGCCTCGGCGTATCGCTCGGTGTTAATCTCATGCCGGGTGACGGCAAGGTATGCTCTTTCGACTGCATATACTGCGAGTGTGGTTTCAATGCCGACTTCCGACCTCACGAGAAGCGTCCTACGCGCAGCGAGGTGCGCGAGGCACTGGAGCGAGTGCTCAGCGAGCGTCATGCTAACGGCGAACCGCTCGATGTCATCACCTTTGCCGGCAACGGCGAGCCTACGGGGCATCCGGATTTCCCTGCTATCATAGCCGACACCATGAACCTGCGCAACCGCTACTTCCCACAGGCAAAGGTGTCAGTACTGAGCAATGCCACATATATACATAAGGATAGCGTGCGTCAGGCACTGATGCTCGTGGATAACAACATACAGAAACTCGACACTGTCAACGACGACTATATCCGCATGGTTGACCGTCCGGTGCAGCCCTCATACTGTGCCGCAGACATCGTGGAAGGGCTGAAGGCCTTCAATGGACACGTCATCGTGCAGACCATGTTCATGACGGGCGAAAGCGCCGGACGAAGCGTTGACAACACCACGGAGGAATACATACAGCCGTGGCTCGAAGCCCTGAAGAGTATAGCCCCCGAGCAGGTTATGATTTACACCATTGACCGTGAAACGCCCGACCACGGACTGCGCAAGGCCGGCAAGGAGACACTCGATGCCATAAAGGAACGTGTGCAACGGCTCGGCATCAGTTGCTCGGCAAGCTACTGACCTTTCACGTGGCGCATAGCCCCCCCCTATGCAATGGCTATGCTTTTACACCGTAATCAGTAAGCCATTGCGCGGTAATGGCAATGCGATTGCATGGTAATTGCATTGCGATTACAAACCATTGATAATGACAATGTTATGACAAGAAAAATCTACGATATGATACGAAAACTGTTTTCTCTCATCGTGCTTTCAGTGCTGTGTGGCGCTGAGGCAGTAGCGCAGCAACCGCTGGAGTTGGCCAAGCGTGCCAACGATTATTTCATGGCAAAATGGAGTGACCCCTCCGCGCCTACCAATGCTAAGAAGTTGCGCCCCAGTAACTTGTGGACGCGTGGCGTGTATTATGAAGGACTGATGGCACTCAATAGCGTTGAGCCCGACGAGAGGTACATGGACTACGTTGACCGCTGGGGCACGTTCCACAAGTGGATGCCCTACAGCAGCAGACTCACCACGGTAGATGCCGACCATCAGTGCTGCGCACAGACATATTTCATGCGCTACCAGATGGTGGGAGGGGAAGAGAAAGTCGCTTCCATGCGCAAGAATTTCGACAATCAGATAAGCGACGGCAGCGTGGAGCACTGGTTCTGGATTGACGCCATACAGATGGCTATGCCGGCATACGCCATGCTTACGCAGATTACCGGCGACAGGAAATATCTTGACTATGCCATGCGCTCATACCTGTGGACGCGCAACGAGTGTGGCGGAGGATTGTTCAACAAGGCAGAGGGACTGTGGTGGCGCGACAAGAATTTCGTGCCTCCATACAAGGAGACAGACGGTAAGAACTGCTACTGGAGCCGTGGCAACGGATGGGTGTATGCAGCCCTCGTCAGAGTGATGCAGACCCTGCCCAAGAACGACAAGTACTTCAAGCAACTCAAGGCTGACTATCTATTGATGACCCGCGCACTCCTGACCGTGCAGCGTGAGGATGGCTTCTGGAATGCAAGCCTCGCCTCGCAGGACTTTGCCGGTCCCGAACTCTCAGGCACGTCGCTATTCCTCTACGGACTGTCGTGGGGTATGAACAACGGACTGCTCAAAGGGCGTCAGTACCGCGATGCTGCCGACCGCGCCTGGCAGGCATGCGCCTCATGCGTACACCGCGATGGCTTCCTGGGCTACGTGCAGGGCTCGGGCGACCGCCCCGCATCATCGCAGCCATGCACCTACTACCGTGAGCCCGACTTCGACGACTACGGCCTGGGATGCTTCCTGCTCGGTGCCACGGAATACAGCAAGTTGAAACGCTGATGGTGGTTCGTCTCGTACAAAAAGCAGGTATGATTTTTCGTCGGGAAAACGCAGACAGGGAGAAAAAAGACGACAGAGGGGGGAAAATAAAATCTTTTTCGCAATCAGGAGCAGAGTACCTGATAATGGAAAAAAAATACACCCCGATTAGAAAATAACCAATTACCTTTGCAATCAATAAAGGGGTAAAAGTATTTCTTTTTTATATTGCAAACGTAAAAAATGGTTAGTTATTAAGAAAATTAAGTCCTATCGTTATAAGATATAGGAATAGGGTTTCGCCGTATGTGAATATAGCGAAACCCTTTTTTGTGAAAAAACTATCAAAAAAGCGCACAAAATGGGGGGAAAAAAAACAAAACTTCAACTAATGCTTGCAAAGCCGGTTTTTTTTTTGTAATTTTGTGACAAATTAACAAATTATTAATTAAACTAAGCAATGCAAAGCAAGACTAAATTCAAAGGCCTTGTGCTATCACTGTTGACAATGGTGATGGTTTCGTCGTGTAGTGATTTGGCTGACGATGACCACTACAAATTGCCATCGTGGGCCAAGGGTAATGCCTATGAGATGATGCAGGGTGAGGGAGTATATACTACATTCCTCCGTGGACTACAGCTTACGGGCAACGAAGGTATCGTCAACGGCAAAAGCCTGGTAACAGTGGCTGCGCCCGATGACAATGCCTTTTCTTCATTCCTCAGCAGTAAGGGCTACAGCTCTATTGACGAGATGTACAAAGCTGAGCCTGATTACACACGCAACCTCATAGGTATGCACCTCATGTATTATGCTTTCGATTGGGACAAGATGGTCAATTTCCGTCCTGCCGAGGGCGATGGTGCCACAGAGGAACAGAAGGCAGTGTATGCGGGTTACTACTATAAGCATCGCACGCACAGTCAGGACGCTATAGAAAAAGTAACCATTGATGGCGTGGAGCAGGAAGTATATCACGATGAGAGATTTCTACCTGTGTTTTCTACGAAACTCTTTGAGACGAAAGGCATTGACGCTGCAGCCAACTATAACTATTTCTACCCAAGTACTACATGGTACGGAAAGGAGAATTCTGGCGACGGTTTCAATATTGCCAACGCCAAGGTCAACAATACCGATAATCTCATAACTGATAACGGCTACCTGTATAAGGTTGACCGTGTCATCGAACCTTTGAATACCATATATGACGAACTGCGCAATAATAGCGACTATTCGCAGTTTCTTGATATATATGACAATTACATGACCTATGAGGTGGCACGCACGGATGTCACTGACGCACTCGGACGTAACGTTTACGTGCGCACGCATGGCAGCCTGCCATCCATCGCCTGTGAGTGGCCTGTGGCAACAAAATCCAATGCCTACTTGATGATGGACCAGCTCGAGAAGGCTGGCTACAACGTGTTCGCACCGACAAATGATGCCCTTGACAAATTCTTCCAGACGTACTGGAATAAGAACCAAGGATATGGGTCAATGGCAGAACTCGATCCACTTATAAAGCAGTACTTCGTGATGCAGATGTTTGCTAAGAGCGATTTCCTCGTTTTCCCTGAGGAAATAGAAAAAGGCAAGGTGGAGACAGTATATGGCACGCCAATCAATGTAGATATGAATACAATTTCGCAGAACCGCCGACGCATCTGCTGTAACGGTGTGCTTTACGGTATCGACGACCTGACTGCTCCTGCCATTTTCTCGTCAGTGGCAGCCCCTGCGTTCAGAGATACTACATACAGATACTACCTCTATTGCCTTGATGGCTCAAATCTCGTGTCGTCGCTTGCGGCAGAAAACAGCACGTTTGTGAAACTCATACCTTCAAACAAGCAATTCCGCAATTCTGAACCCGTAATGCGCCTTGAGACTATGGGCAATACGAAACAGTTGCAGGCATGGAGCGATGAGGCCAATCAGTTCGTGGAAATGGGCAACGGCATCAAACTCGCTATCGTCAACATGCACACTGCTGATGCCGTAAGCGAACTGCCGGAGAGTGGAACCGCCGTAGTAAATACCAGTGTGCCGTTTAACTACTGGTATGTAAGCGACGGTCGTATTACTACCAATGCCATCTTCAACAACCAACTTGAGATTGACGCTATGCATGTAGATGACCCATTCTTCGGCTTCCATGAACTGAAGCCCGCCGATGGCACTGCATGGTCAAACGGAAAGGCTTACACCTATGACGCTCCTTCCGTGTTCTGGGCGCAAACGGGTGACGGACTGCTTTCAAAACTTTCAAAAGGCAACGATGTAAACCTGGAATACTACTACTATGCCCAACTGCTGAAGTTGGCAGGTCTAATCACTGGTTCGCATGTGAATTTAGGTGGCGATAGCGATAGCGACAATTTGAGATACGTCATCTTCGCACCGACAAACGAGGTGGTAAAAGAGCATCTGAACGAAATTCCCGGTTGTGAGAAACTCTCGCTGAATGCTGATGGAAGTATAAAGGGTACGTTGACGACTGCTAATAAGGCGCTGCTTGCCAACTGGTTGCGCTCCTGCTGTATATCAACGGACAAGAATCAGATTTCTGACTACCCCTTCCCAGGGTCTTCATGCAAAGGAAAGTTCGTCAATAATGACCTCACTACACTATACATCAACGATGAAGGTTCAACGCTCAGCGTAAGGCTTAACGATGGTCAAAATGTAAAGGTGACAAGTAAGTATTCTTACTTCCCTTTTGCATACTATGATGCCTGCCTGCATTTCGTAGATGAATTGATTAAGTAATACCTATTATTTTCAAAGATAATGAATAATATATATATATATAAGGTGAAGCGACTGGCGCTGACTACGCTTGCCCTCATCGTGAGCATTTTGACTACTGCGGCGCAGGAGGTTATCCTGGGTACGGTGACAGATGACATGTTTAAGGAGCCTATCATCGGTGCAAACGTGGTGTTGGTCAACTCGCAGAACCGAAATGTAAAGGGTACCATTACCGATATGGATGGTAATTTCAGTTTGCAGGTGCCTGAAGACGCAAAGGGTCTTACATTACAGGTTTCATACATAGGTATGAAAACCTTCAGGGTGAAATATGCAGGACAGAAACGTGTCGATGTAGTACTGAGCGATGATGACAAGAAGCAACTTAAGGAGGTTGTGGTATCAGGTAGTCGTCGCGACGGCATGGGATTGTCGAAGTTGGAGCAGACGGGCTCAATAGAGTCTATACATCTGTCTGAAATCGTAGAAACGACCCCAATCAGCACCGTAGAGGATGCCCTGCAGGGACAGATAGCTGGTCTCGATATCACCATGGGTGGTGACCCGGGAGCAAAAAATACGATGCAGATTCGTGGTACCAACACGCTGAATGGTGACTCGCAGCCGCTTATCGTTGTTGATGGAGTACCCTATGATGTAGATACCGACGAGTTTGAATTTGCTACGGCTAACGAAGAAGACTTCGGAGCTTTGCTCAACATAGCACCTTCAAACATAGAGTCAATCGATGTATTGAAAGATGCATCAGCCACTGCCATATATGGTGGTAAGGGTTCAAATGGTGTCATTGTCATCAATACAAAGAAAGGTACTACGGGAAAGACGCAATTCTCGTTCTCTACTAAATGGACAATAAAGCAAGAGCCATCGTCTATTCCTTTGCTCAACGGAACACAGTACACCGCGCTTATGCAGGATGCCCTGTGGAATACGGCTAATGCCAAAGGCGTAACGTCGGCCAGCGCTGAGATGGACCAATTGTTCAATGCTGACGAAATCAACTATAATCCCAACTATAAGTATTACGATGAGTACAACTGTAATACCGATTGGCTTGAGACGGTAAAGCAGAACGCCATTATATCCGATAATAACTTCTCTATGTCAGGTGGTGGCGAAAAGGCACGCTACCGCTTCTCGCTGGGATACTATGACGAGCAGGGTACCACGCGCGGTACGGGAATGTCTCGCCTCTCCACTCAGTTGAAAGTGACGTATAACTTCTCTGACCGCCTGCGCGTACATACAGATTTCAACTTCACCAATACGAAGAAAGATGGTAACGTGCTTGACAACGTACGTTCTGTGGCTCAGTCAAAGATGCCTAATCTGTCACCTTATTGGATAGACGATGCAACAGGGCTGCCTACAAATCGCTATTTTGTCAATGAGGATGATTATCAAGGCACGTTCAATGGAAAAGTCAACTACAACCCTCTGGCAATGGCTGAACTTGGTTTCAATAAGACCAACCTGCGTGAGGAGAAAATGACTATCACTGTAGATTATGACTTCCCGTTCCATCTTAGATTTAATGGTTGGGTATCACTCAACATGCGTACTAACAAGAATAAGAAATTCCTGCCGCAGGAAGCTACGGGAGTGCTGTGGAATAGCTCGTTTGCAAATAATGCTACTGACGCAACGTCAGACTCTTATTCATTGCAGTCTGAGTTGAAGTTCATATATGCTAACACGTTTGCTGATTTGCATAATCTGACTGCTACGGCAGTGATGCGCACGTCACAATCGCAAAGTACCAGTATTACAAATACTACCTATGGCAATGCTTCACCGAATTTGTCTGACCCTGTCACTGGTAGTACTGTTTCAAGTTTCGGTTCGGGCGATTCAGAGCGACGCTCAGTGTCTTTCATCGGACAAGCTGTATATACCTTTGATAACCGTTATGTACTCAAAGGAACAATTAACTACGAAGGCAACTCTGCTATGGGTAAGAACAACCGCTTCGGAGCATATCCGGCATTTGGCTTCGCATGGAACATCAACCGCGAGCATTTCATCACCGATGAGATGAAAAAGTGGTTTACGGAAGGTAAGTTGCGTTTGGGTATGGGATGGACCGGCAAGGCTCCGTCAGGTGCAGCCGACTACTACGGCGCATACGAAAGCCTCGGACTGTATGTTGACAACTCTGCCATATACCCTACACGCATACAGCTTGACAACCTGAAGTGGGAGACAACACGCGAATGGGACTTCGGTATAGACTTGCGACTGTTCGATAAACTCAATATCACTTTCGACTACTATGATAAAGTGACAACCGACTTGTTGCTGAAAAACACCTATATACCATATACTGTAGGCTCAAAAGACAGTAAGGTGGCGTGGATAAACTCTGGTAAGTTAAGTAACAAAGGTTTTGAGCTTCGATTCGATTACGACGTATTCAAGAATAAGGTATGGTCAATCAGGGTAAATGCCAACTGCTCTCGTAATATAAATAAGGTAGAGGAATTGCCATCTACTTATGTGCAGGAGAATTACACCTTCGGTAATGGTAACTATGCAAAGCGCATAGAACTCGGTCAGCCGGTAGGTGCTTTCTATGGCTATCACTACCTTGGAGTATATCAAAACACAGAGGATACTTATGCCCGTGACGTGGACGGAAACATAATGTATGACTATCAAGGTAAGGCTATTACCATGCGCAATGGTGCAGAGCGTGTATATCCAGGCGATGCAAAGTACGAGGATGTGAATGGTGATGGCGTAATCAATGAGAAGGACATCGTTTATCTGGGTAACGCTAACCCGAAACTCATCTTCGGCGGTGGCTTCACGGTGAAGTGGAAGGACCTTACGCTCACTACGCTTTTCTATGGTCGTCTCGGTCAGAAGGTCATCAATCAGGCACGTATGAACCTTGAGAATATGTATGGTAAGAGTAACCAATCTACCGCTGTGCTCAACCGCTGGCGCTCAGAGGGTGACCAGACAGAAATACCGCGTGCGCTCTACGGCATGGGATATAACTACCTCGGCTCTGACCGTTTCGTGGAGGATGCAACATACGTACGTCTGAAGACTCTGACACTAAGCTATAATGTGCCGAAGAAACTGTTGCAGAAGTTAAATATGGGTCTGTCTCGTTGTACAGTATTCGCAACAGGATATGATTTATTCACCTTCACAGGATACTCCGGACAGGACCCTGAGGTAGGTATGCCATCGGCAACAAATCTCGTGATGGATAAATCTACGACACCTATAACAAAGAGATATGTGTTCGGTCTTACAGTGAACTTCTAAACTTATGAGAACTATGATAAAAAATATATTTAAAACTCATTTTTCACTCCTTGTCTCACTGTTGCTATTGACTACGGTGATGACATCATGTAACGATTGGATTGACGTGAAGCCAACCAACGCACAGGTGACCGATGACTACTGGAAATCAAAGGAAGAAGTAGAGGCCGTGCTGATGTCGGGCTACTACTACCTGCGTACAGCTGTTCCTACACTGATTAAGTGGGGAGAACTGCGTGGCGGTACTCTTTATTCTCTCAGTTCTAATGAAACTAAGATTCAAGACTTTACCGTACGCCCGGAAAACTCCTTATGCAGTTATCAGGATTTATATAAGGTAATATCTTATGCTAACTCCGTAATATACTATGCACCAGGTGTGCAGGCTAAAGATGACACGTACTATACTTCTGTGCTTAATGCTCATCTGGCTGAAGCATACTTCTTGCGTGCGTATAGTTATCTTATACTCGTGAAGAATTTCAGAGACGTACCACTGGTTACGGTTCCTTATGTTGATGATAGTCACGACTTCAACATAGCAAAGAGTTCAGAAGATACCATTATCACGCAAATAAAGGAGGATTGTAAGACTGCGTTGGCTACGGGTGCAGCACGTGGCGTATATTCGGTTGACTGGGAAACAAAAGGACGCGTTACGAAATGGGCATTATATGCTTTGATGGCTGACGTGTGTCTGTGGAGTGAAGATTATGAGACGTGTAAGGAGTACTGCGATATGATACTCAATGCTACTGATGCTTTCCGCCCCGTTTTCCTCAGCAATGGTAACGATTGGTACACGTTGTTCTATCCCGGTGGCTCTAATGAGGGCATATTTGAGATAACATGGAGCTCTGCTCTTAATCCGAGCATAGCTAACAATTTTTCCAGTCTGTTTCCTGAATCTTCGGAGGGTACACTTCGCCTGACAACCGTTGCGCGCGAAAAAGTAGAGGCGGAAACGGCTGAGGTAGCTGCTAACAATGGTATTTCGGCTGTTACAGACGAAAGTGTCGTTGGTCGTATGCTCGGTGCTACGTACAAAAAGACGAACTCATCATTTGTAATATGGAAGTATAACGGTGATGACGTAGGCAATGTGCGTTCTGTTAAGAATGCAAACTTCATCATCTATCGTGTAGCTGAAATTATCCTTATGAAAGCACAGGCAGAAGCTATGACAGGTAACATGACAGAGGCTGCTACACTCGTTAATAAGGTACGTGTGCGTGCAGGACTGAATCCTATTGACATGGATGAGGCTTCGCAGATGGACGTCCAGGTGATGCTTGAGGAAATCCTTAATCAAAAGGATATGGAGTTTATTGCAGAAGCTAAGCGTTGGTATGATGTATTGTGGTATTCGCGCATCAATAACAAAAAGTATCGTGATGATGCACTTAACATGATAATCATCGGTAACCAGACAACTAATGCCGACTATATTAAGTCAGTACTGACCGATGATAACGCATGGTATCTCCCCTTGCCACAGTCAGACATAGAGCATAATCAGTTACTTAAGCAGAATCCTTATTACGACTCATCGAATTAAACAGAAATATTAACTGAGGTGAGTTGTAGAGACTTAAAACAGAATAATTATGACAACAATTATAAATAAAACTTTTCATTTTTCACTTTCTGCCTCATTACTGCTCTCTGCATTAGTAATGACTTCGTGTGATGGTGATGTGTTTGACCTTGGTGCTGATCCTGCAGAGGGTACTACATATAAAGTAACTGAGGGAAATCCGATTTCTACCACTCTGGCGGAAGATGGACGCTTTTCGAGATTTGTGGAAGTCCTGAGAGCTTCTGGACTGTATAATTCCCTGAATCAGTCAACGACAGGTATCAGTTTCACTTCATTGGCTCCTAACGATGACGCTATGGCAGAGTTTGAACAGCGTATTGGAGGAAAAGTCACAGAACAAACTGTTGATTATATGAGAAGTTTTGTGCTTTATCATACAATTGCAGACTCAATCACTACGGACAACTTCGTGAAGAAAACCTCGTTGAGCAATCTGACTGGCGACAATATAAATGTTGAGATTGATACAGTCAAAGCCGGAGAGGCTGTGCTTACCAACAACAATAGTGAAGGACGCATAGTAGAGATGGGTCTGTCAGCTTCTAATGGTAAAATATATGTATTATCAAAAGCTCTGACTCCACTTGTAGAGACGTTGTATGACCGATTGAAGCAGAATAGTGACTACTCGCTTCTGTGTTCGGCAGTTGATGAGACGGGATGGAAAAAGACACTTACTACTTTGGCAGATACAACTGTAGTTGATGGCGTGCAGACCATTACGCGTCATAACTTTACAGTGATTGGCGTTACAAATGCATCATTTGCAGCCGCCGGTATCAATAGCCTTGCAGATCTGAAAGCAAAGCTTGCATCGTCAAACGATGATGCTGATATTACGGTAGATTCCCTGCTGCGTGCGTATGTAGGCTATCATATACTGAAGACAAAAGTCACTGTAGATGGCTTAGGAGCATTGCAAGGCAATAGCCTTACTCATATGTGGTCCACAGGAGCAGATAATCTTGTATTCACCGTGTATAATGATACAACGGATACCAAAACGGACACGAAATATACTATCAATGCAGAAGGGACACCAGCGCATTTCATCGAAGCTAACTCAAATGTGCTTGCTTTGAATGGATACGTGCATCAGATCGATTCATGGATGCCAATTTGGGAACCGGAACAGCAACAGGTGGTTTGGGATTTTGTTGATGACAACGAAATACAGAGTGTGGTTACCGATGCAGGTGTGGAATATCAGCCGGCAGAAGCTCCGAAAAAACAGGAGAAGGTAAAACTTACAAACACAACTTTGTTCCAAAATTATGTAGCAAACGACAGGAAGAATAGTAATTTTGATGATATTGATTATTATACGGTCGTTGCGGTAACTGCTAAAGCCATAGAAAGTGGTGCAAAACAGGCAAATAATAATGATTGTGTAGTGTTTAACTTGGGTAACGCAGGTAGTGCGACACTTACTACTCCTACTATCGTCAAGGGAAAATATAAAGTGACGCTTGATGTGGTATATACGACGGGACACTCAAAGATACGTACTAAGCAGGTAGGTACGGGTGGTACGCTTGAGATAACTTTCGACAATGATAACAGGAAGTATGTAGCACCATACACTCAAGTGAAATCTACACTCTCTAACCCACTGGCCGGTGTATATACCGCTACATTATATGATGAAATAGAATTTGATTCTACCTCTACCCATGAATTTAAGTTCACGATAAAGGATAGCGCAGCTACAACGGAAGCAGGTTTCTCGTTGCAGTTTGATACAATGACGTTCACTCCTATAAAGGATTGAGTGTGGTAGCGATATTCAATGAAATAACGGAGAAACTATACAGAGAATATATGAAATACGAAATAAAACATATCAACACATTCTTCTTTGCTGCTTTGCTCGCAGCAGGTATGGTTACGTCATGTTCTGAGTTGGAGGACAAGGACCACTATAAGAATGTAGATACTGACATACTCTCGGACGAACTGCTCGTTGTAAATGAAACAAGCCAGCAGTACCTGGAGTCAACGGCGGAGTATTCAAAGATGAGCAGCCTCTTTGCTAACGAGGGTATATATGATGAGTTGAACAATAAAGGGCAACTCAGTACACTCCTTGTTGTTGAAAACAATGACTATGTGGAGCCAGAAGGAACCTCTGACGAGGTGAAAACCATTGCACGTGCACACGTCAGCGATGTCTCAATGTCGCCAGCCAACCTTAAGACCGAGGACAACTCAATGCGTATCATGATGTGGCATGGCAAGTATGTCAACGTGAACCTTGATGAACAGGCAATGTATTCTGGCAAGATTGCAGACCATATCATGATGGGGACATCGGCAGTAAAGAAAGTCGTAAAGACTACTACAGGCTATATATATGTCATATCTGATATGATTACAACGCCACAGTCACTCAATGACTATATCAATGCCCTCAACGACAATTACTCGATGTTTAGGGAAACGGTGAAGGCAAGCGGAGGAAAAGAGTTTGACAAGGTAAACAGTAAGCCTATAGGTGTTAATAACGAGGGCAATACTGTCTATGATACAGTATGGGTTTATACGAACGAGCATTTCGATGCCAAGAACTTTGATCTCAATTCAGAGTCTCTTACTGCTACGATGCTTGTGCCAAGTAATGATGTCATAGATGATGCTATCAGCGATGCCAAGGAGCGTCTTATAAAGTGGGGTCTATGGGATACATGGGATGCCGACCGCCAGTATAGCTTCAAAAACACGATGCTCAACTGGATTATGGACGTGTCTTTTTATGATAAGAAATACACCGCTAACGAAATAAACGGGTCAGAGGAAATGCTAACGAGTATCTTCTCGAAGAAATGGAAAAGTAGCGCACAACAGGTGGATGATGAGGCTATAGAATTGTCTAACGGCGTGGCTTATCAAGTTAAGAAACTCTATATCCCTAACAATGTGCTCATTTATCGTCTGAAGGAAGAATTCAGTATCTACGAGTTCTGTAATGCAGAGCAGAAAGAAGAATACTTCAAGCTAAATAATATAAAGGTAAACAAACTCAATACAGAGGTTGCTGCATGGACACCGCTTGCAAATGTATGGCCTGACCATGAAAATCGCATTCTTGAGTGTGGCGTAGGTGATGAGGGAACTGGTGAATGGTCTCTTGACTTTACACCTTGTCGTCGTATATATGATTTATGGTACACGTGGAAAGAACGCTTGCTGGCTAAAGTTACTACTGCTGGACGAACTGTGGAAAGTATTGAACCATTCCTCGTTCCGCCTGGCGAATATCGATTGGCATTCGGTGCGAAACAGAATGTCGGTTTGGATATTAAGTTCACGATATTTGCTGTATATGAGAAAGATGGCACAAATAAGATGGAAAAGATAGGAGAGTCATCAGCAATAACGCTCGGTTCTGCTACCAACTATCATTATGACCGTGGCACAGCATTGGACAACCGCTATCCTGAATGGTATGACAGTTCGTATCCAGGTAACAGCAGTAAGGCTGGCAATTATGATACTGACGGTGGACTGGTGATGGAAAAGCTTGTTGTGCCGAATGTATATGGTGACAATTCTCCAGTAAGGCTGTTGATGCGTGTAGAATGTCCTGCATGGGGAGACAAAACAAAGATGATTTTTAATCACTGGTGTCTGCGTCCAACGGTAGATAATTATTAAAATTGTACTGAAGGACATCGAAAAATCTAAAAAGAACAAAGAAAAATACCATATTATGAATATATCAAAATCACTGAATAATCCGTATGGGCTCAAGGTAATGATGTTGTTTGCAGCGACTATGTGTACGCTTGCAACTGTTGCCGACGACCTGAAAGGACGTGTTGTCGGTACAGATGGCAAACCGATAGCAGGTGTCGTGATATCAAGTCCTGGTCATAATGTAGTTCAGACAGAGACTGACGGTACTTTTACGTTTAAAGGGCTGAAAGGAGATGTAGCCGTAACTTTCAAACATGACGGCTTCTACTCTAAAACAGAGCATTTGAACCCCGCTGATTTCAGTCGAGAGGTTAGCGTGTATCTGGTTCCGACCTCTGATTCGCGTTACAACGAAAGCACGGTGTTGCCTGATGGTACTGTTGATGCTGATTACGCGCAGTCAGGTAATCCCAATATTACGCGTAAGGATTTTACGCTCGGTAATTCGAGTATAGAAGAGTCCATGCGACAGCTCAGGGGACTTCGCGTGATAGGAAAAAGCGGAATGACAGGCGAAGGAGCATACATACAGTTGCGCGGAGTCAAATCGCTTATAGCAGCAAACAATCCCTTGTATGTTATCAATGGAGTACCATATCTGCCAGACATGAATGAGTCTATGGTCGTAAATGGATACAGCCGCTCAGTGTTTCAGGCTCTCAGTAGTCAGGATATTAAGAACGTAACAGTACTCAAAGGTAGTGCTGCAGCCATTTATGGCTCAATGGCAGCTGACGGTGTTGTCATGATTGAAACGGATCAGGCGTCTAAGGAAAACATGGATACGCGAATCAGCTTTAATGCTATGTATGGCACCAATTGGAATAAGTCACGTATTCCTCTCATGAATTCAATGCAGTACAAGAACTATCTGACAGACGTGGCTCTGACATATTATCCTAACCAAGAGGCTTTCTTCAATGAATTCTCGTTCATGTCGAACCCTAATGCTAACAACGCAGAACTTTATACTTATAACACAGATTGGCAGGATGAGGTAATGCAAAACTCTACGTCTAAAGACTTCCTTTTCCGTGTAGAGGGAGGTGATGCAATAGCAAAGTATAATATCTCGCTTGGTTACACAGGAGATGAAGGTACGATGAAGAATACCTTTACAGATCGTTATAATGCGCAGATCAATGCATCAGTGCTTGTAAGCAGGAAACTTGAGATTTTAGCATCTGTTAATACCGCATATCTTAAAGGTTCATATATGCCTCAGGGTTTAAGTTATGAGACTAACCCATTGCTTGCGGCCTATCGTCGTTCACCTCTGCTCTCTCCACGTCGTAGCGATATATATGGTCAGCTGATATCTACGTGGAGTACGTATAAATATGGAGCCATTGACAATGAAGACTTCTTTGTATCCAATCCGTCTGCACTGGTCAGTGATATTAGCTCTGCAGCTAAACAGTATGATTTAAATGGCAAGGTTCAGCTTGTATATCGCCCAATCAATGAATTGACAATCAATGGTGTAGTAGGACTATACTATAACTACAACCAAGAAAAGCTATTCATACCTGGTATAACCAATGAGGCTGTAAAGTACGTCACAGACGGTTTTGGTGTAGCAAACAATCAGGTGCACATGGGTACAAACTATACATTCAATATGTACTATGGGTTGAATGCAAACTTCCGCAAGGTGTTCAATGAGCAGCATGCTCTCCACGCAGCATTAGGATTTCAAGCAACGACCACAAGTTATGAGTATGATACTTCTCACGGTCGTAATACCAGTAACGATTACTATCAGGGTATAAATGCAACTCAGGGGCTTGGAAGATATATCAAAGGATATAATAATAAGTGGAATTGGATGAATCTCTATACGCAGGTAAACTATACATGGGCTAATACCCTTAAAGTAGGCATATCTGCTGCATTGGACGGTTCTTCTGCTGATTCACGTGGTTTTGCATACCTTAGTTTGTATCCTGCTGCTGACGCAGTGCTTATGATGAAGCAGCTTCCATTCTTGCGCCATGCTGATTTCATTAACAAACTCAATGTTTATACTAACGTTTCGTTGACAGGTAATAGCCGTTATCAGACCAAGCAGTCTTTAAGCCACTACACCTCAACGCCTTATCTTGATCTTGCTGGCATTGTGCGAGCAAACCTTGCAACCAGTGCACGTTTGCATGCAGAAAAGAACCATAACTTCAATATAGGCGCAGAAACAAGTATGTGGAACAATCGTGTGCGTGTTGGTGTAGAATTCTATAATACTAACACCTCAGATGTTATAACGCTTGGTACGGCAAATTCTGTACTTGGCAATAGCATATATCTGTCCAACAGTACAGAGCTATACTCTCGTGGTGTAGAGTTTAATATAGCGGTAACGCCTGTAATATATAAGGATTTTCAGTGGACAATAGGTGTAATGGCAACAAGCGTAAATAATAAGGTAAAGACTACAGGAGGCCTTGGAGATGTAGTATATACGCTTGATGATGATGCCAGTATGATAACTCGTGCAGGAGAAAATCCATATTCCTTCTATGGCTATCAGACGGCAGGAGTATATTCTACTACCGCAGAAGCAAAAACAGCTTATACGGCGGCTGACGGAACCAAGAGCGCGCTGCTCAATGGCAGTGGTTTGGAATATCAGGCAGGTGATGTGCGTTTTATAGATCAAAACGGTGACGGCATTATCGATGATGCAGATAAAGTAGTCCTCGGTTCGGCTACTCCTTCATTATATGGTTCCTTCTTCACTCGTTTCGAGTATAAAGGTTTTGCGCTCGACCTGGATTTCGGTTATCAGACAGGCGGTAAGGCTTACAATGCAGTGCGTCGTATCACGGAATCATCCCTCGACCTCTCGAATCAATCAGTGTCGGTACTTCGCCGCTGGTCTATGGAAGGTCAAGTCACTGATATGCCGCGTGCAGAGTGGGGGGATCCGCGTGGCAATAATGCCTTCTCTGACCGTTGGATAGAAAGTACTGACTTTATCAAACTGCGAAATGTAACGCTGAGCTATACCTATAGTAAGCCGCTATGGCACTTCTTGCAAGGAGCAACGTTGTATGTCACAGGACAAAACCTCTTTACTGCAACAAGCTATTTAGGACTTGATCCTGAGTTTGCTTATTCTTACAGTGTGGGAATGCAAGGAGTAGATTACGGTAAGTTGAATGCTCCACGCTCAGTACGTTTTGGAGTAAACCTGAAATTCTAATCTAAAGGAAATTGACAATTCAGAATAGAAGATTATGACTATGATTATCAATAAAGACATAAGAAAGGTGACGAAAAAAATAAGGAGGAAAGCATTTGACTCCATTAGTCTTGCACTTTTCACATCATTGTTACTGACAGCAACAATGCTGACGAGTTGTTCCGACTTCTTTAGTCCCGACGCCGATGACCAACTGGATGCCGATACCTACATATCTGACAATACGGAACTATATATGGGCTTCCTTGGCCTTATGACCAAGTTGCAGGCAGCAGGTGACAAAGAAATTCTGCTTACAGACACTCGTGCAGAGTTTCTGGAACCCACACTGAATGCAGGTGCGGACTTGTATGCCCTTTATGACTACAAGGACGACCTCAAGGGTAATAGCCTTGCCAGTCCGGCTGAGTACTATGAGATAATCATCGCTTGCAACGATTATCTTGATAAAGTGGAGAAATATCGTAAGCAACCACAGGTAGATCAGGATATCTGCCGTGCACTTATATCTTCAGCATTGCGCCTGAAGGTATGGGCATACAAGACCCTTGGCGAGGTGTATGGCGAGGCAGCATGGTTTGATAAACAGATAAATAACGTAGAGGAATTTCTCAAAGGGGAACAATATGAGATGCTCGGTATGGAGCAGATATCAGAACGTTGCTTTGAATTATTGGAAAATGGTTACGATGACGCACCAGCTAACTTGCGTGTAGATTGGGTACGCTGGCTTGATAAGGCCAACGAGAATAGTCAGCCGAGCAGTTCTTTCTATGATTTCCTCTTCATGGTTCCTGACTATGGAGGTCTTTATACTGAGGTGGCTCTATGGAGGGCAGCATACCTTGACAAGGCAGGTGACAAGCAGCAAGCGGCAGTTTACTATAAAAAAGCTGCTGATGTGATAACGGCTACACTTAACGAGTATGTTAACATGACGTCACCTTATCTCTCAACCAGCGTACAACGTAACACGCTTATTGCTAATTCCGGAACTGATAAGATAGGCTCGTCGGTCTATTGGATGCCTTCAGCAGCAACCCCGGGAGCATATAAAAAGATATGGTTGCAGGAAAACCCCGATCGCTATGAAATGGCCAGTGTCATAAAGTATATGTATGAGAACAACCAGACAAATCGTCTGGTAGAATATTTCAACTGCGACGCACCTGCCAAGTATCTGCTCGCCCCGTCAGAAGCAGGAATGTTGAATTTTACGGATAAGACCAATAATCCTGGAGGCTCAGAGAGCGACACACGTTATAAGTCTCTCGTAAAGGACTACGGCACGGGCAAATACGTGGCCAAATTCCGTAGTAACGGAGGCGATGGAACTGTGCGAACCAAGGCCTATATGGCAGATGTGCATATCTATACCTATCGTGCAACTCAGTATTATCTGTTGCTGTGTGAAGCCCTGAATAATCTCGGTCGTTTCACTGCCTTGGATTGCATAATGAACAAGGGCTTTACTGATAATGGCTATACGGCAGATCTTGTATTCCTCGATACGCTTGACATTGTAAAACTGGAGCAGATTGTGCCTGATGCAGAAAAAAGACTGAACACGGCCAAAGATAGCGTTGCAGCATTAGAGGCAAGTATAGCAATAGAGACTGATGCTGACAGAAAAGCAGTATTGCAAACCTCGCTTGAAGAACAGCGTACTGAGGTAAGTGAAGCAGAGCAGAACTTGAAAGATATGCGCCTGTATTATATTTCCACGCTCACACATTATAATCAGTGGAAAGATGAATTTGAAGGATTTACACGTAACTGGACTAATTCTCCAGAGTGGGGAGCAAGAAAGTATTACTTCTCTGGTTTACGTGGAGCATACGTTGTTGATGGACTACAGCCGCGCACAATACTCTCTGAAGGTAACATTACAGTCGCTAAGCGTCATAACGATATAGAGATTCTCAAGGAAGCATTGCTTGAACTTTCGTGTGAGGGTAAGACCCTGCCTTGGATGAACCGCGTAGCTGTGCGCTATGGTGAGCCAGGCATCGTTGCTGACATGGTTTGTCCAAAGTATGAGGCAACAGGCAAGGCTGGTGCGATACGTGCCAAGATTGAGGCAGCTGGTGGCAGTTGGGTGAAGTATCCGTTGAAGTAACCGATAATCTCTCTATAGAGGTGGTAACTAATAGAACCCACTTATACAATAATCCACAAATATACAACAATGCAAATGAAGAAATTACTAACACTTACATCCCTATTCTCCTTCCTATGTCTCGGAGCGATGGCACAGGACGTTGAGGAGAATACCAATCCCATCATTCAATACAAGGTGACGGGAGCAGTATCAAGTAGTTCTTCTGTGTCGATGAAGGATGCAGAGGAAAACGAAGTTATGACTGTAACATATGGTCCTGATTACTCTTCTACAAAGATTGAAGGTACTAATCCGCAGACATACACTATTTCCAAAAATGCAAACTGGACTACTGGTGCTGCGAAGAAGACAATAGCTGGCCAAAGCTGGACTAACTGGGTGTCAGGTTCGGGCAACCCTGCAACTATCAATTCTGACAACACTCTGACATTCCCATCATTGTCTATGGCACCGGCAGATGGTATATGGGTTAAGCTTACCCCGGCAACCAATGCTGTTGTTACAGTGTTCGCAACCAATGTTTCAAACAGCAAAAGCATATTCGTTGTTGGCGGTGCGACGGGTGCTAAAAACCCTTCACTCCAATACACCACAGGCAGTACCGACGGTAACTGGGCAGACTATGAAAACGGAAAGAATACGAATGAAGTGTTTGGAGCCACTGCAAGCAGTGACATAGCAATTCGTTTCACCGGTAAGGCTGGCGTTGACTATTATTTCTTCCTCGCAGGCTCTAAGATGCGTTTCCTCGGCTGCACATATCAGCTGAGCACGGCTGGCAATGCCGATGAAGCCAAGAAAATAGCATGGGTGTCACCAAGCGACGAACCTGAGAATGATGACCTGTATCGTATGTATGCAGCCACTGACGGCTACGAGTACACAGCAATTAACTCTACAAACACTGAAATTACAGCCGACTCACTGCGTAAGTTTAGTGCAGTCGTAATATCTACAGGCGTAACAACCGATGACGCTATCTATCCTCTGCTTGAGAAGAACATCTCATTCGTTCCTATGGTCAACCTTAACACCTCTCTCTTCGGATATGAGGTGCAGGAGACAGACAATATACAACTTACCGCACAGACGAATGTAGCAGGTGTCAGCACTCTCCTTGACGGGGTGACGTTAGATGAGGAAACGGGAGAGTTTGAATACGCAGGCGTTGCCGTTGGCTTGCCAGAGCGTTTTGCTTCTGACGATGTATTGGCAAAGAATGGCGAGTATGTAGCATTCCATAGCCACACATCCAATCGCAACCGCTACATACTGTTGGCTTCACCAGCAGATAACGACCTCGACACTGACCTTTGGAGCACGCTGCTTACCAATGCTATGAACATGGCAGCAGAATCAAAGAGGGAAGTGGTAGCTGCTGCTAATCCAGCATTCGCTCAGTCGTATGCCAATGGCAAGACCACAGTGAAGATTACCTGTGCAACCAATGATTCTAAGATATACTACTCTCTCAATGGAGAGGACTATCAGCCTTACACGGATGAACTCGCGTTTACTGAGGCTGCAACAGTCTATGCCTATGCAGAAGCTGAGGGCTATGAGAAAGGAAACGTGGCAATGACTGACGTAGTTATCAAGATGCAGATGGCTGCTCCTGAGATTTCCCAGTCACACGAAACCAACAGCACTTCAATCACATTGTCAGCAGATGGCGATGCTAAGATATATTACAGTTTCATAAATGAGACCAACACTGCAAACATGGCACTTTACACCGCACCTGTAACAGTAAGCGAGCCATGCAAAATCTATGCAGTAGCAATCTCTGACATGACCCTGCAGTCAGAGCAGGTTTCAGCAGTGGTGAATATTGATGGCATTACATCTGAAAACATCCGCATCGACACACTGGCGCACATGGATGTCAACCAGGCAGAGTACTATGAGAAAATGAAGGACTGGAGCACAGAGAAGTATGGTACTAGTGTTGGAACATCAGCG
>CAMNCV010000082.1 GCA_946534585.1 uncultured Prevotellaceae bacterium | reverse complement strand
TGCCTTGCTTGAACGGTGCGTGCGCACCCATCCCTTCACGTCTATTTCCTCGCCGAAGACTGTCTTGGCAAGGGCATCTACTATCTTTGTTCGTTTCATAAAAACAAATTATGAATTATGCATTATGAATTATGATATGAATTATGCATTATGAATTATGAATTACTCAAACGCTCCCATGCGTAGCATATCTACTTCTTTCTCCGTGAGGAAACGCCAGTCACCGCGCTTCAAGTTCTTCTTTGTCAGACCAGCGAACTGTACGCGGTCGAGTTTCGTCACGCGGTAGCCAAGATGCTCAAATATGCGGCGCACGATACGGTTGCGACCGGAGTGTATCTCTATGCCTACTTGCTTCTTGTCGGTAGCGTGAGCATACTCTATGGCATCAGCCTTTATCTCGCCGTCGTCAAGTTGAATGCCTTCGGCAATCTGGCGCATATCTGCAAGGGTTACGTTTTTGTCGAGATATACGTGATATACCTTCTTCTTTAAGAACTTAGGATGTGTAAGCTTTGATGCCAAGTCGCCATCATTCGTCAAAAGAAGCACACCGGTAGTGTTGCGGTCCAGACGACCTACGGGGTAGATGCGCTCTGGGCATGCACCCTTCACAAGATCCATAACGGTCTTGCGCTGCTGTGGATCGTCGCTTGTGGTAACATAGTCTTTGGGCTTGTTGAGAAGTACGTACACTTTCTTCTCCAGTGTTACTGGCTGATCATGGAAGCGCACGTCATCTGTTCGCATTATCTTAGTGCCGAGCTCGGTTACTACTTGTCCGTTAACTGTTACTACACCTGCTTCTATGAAATCATCGGCTTCGCGACGACTACAAACTCCTGCATTAGCCAGGAACTTGTTCAGTCGTACTGGTTGTGTAGGGTCTATATGATTTTCGTTGTATTCTATGCGCTTCTTCATAGAATACTTAGCCTGTGGGTCATATCCTGGTGTACGTTGGCGCTGTGGTTTTCCGTAGCCACCTCCTCGCTGTTGACCGTAGCCACCTCCGCGCTGCTGACCGTAGCCACCTCCTCGCTGTTGACCGTAGCCACCTCCGCGCTGCTGACCGTAGCCACCTCCTCGCTGTTGACCGTAGCCACCTCCTCGCTGCTGACCATAGCCACCTCCTCGCTGCTGACCGTAGCCACCACGCTGCTGACCGTAGCCACCTCCACGCTGCTGACCGTAGCCACCGCGTTGCTGACCGTAGCCCTGATCCATGCCTTCTTCATCACCGTATGAACGGTAAGGGCGCTGCTGGTAGCCTCCTCGCTGCTGACCGTAGCCTCCGCGCTGTTGATCATAACCACCGCGCTGCTGGTAACCTCCTCGCTGCTGATAAGCTCCTTCGCCGCCACTGAGTGCTGCACCGAAACCCTCAGGGCGGAAACCGCCCTCTTCATTGTGGTTATATCCGCCACGTTGTGTGCCATACGCAGGACGCTCACCATACGCAGGACGCTGCGATGTAATACGCATACGTTGACGTGGCTGGCGTGGCTGATAGCCGTTGTTGTCCTGATTCATACTCGTGCCCTCACGGGGTGTTTCATTGTTCTGTGCAGAATTTATCTGCATTTCTTCGTTTCCATTTTCCATTGTCGTAGATAATTGTTGTTTTCGTTGCGTTTTTTTAATTTTAATGTGTTATATATAATAATGTATGAATGTATTACGACCTCACGGCCGTTGCTTTGTAGTTTGAGTGTCGTTGTTTTTATGGATTAACTGTTGTGTGATGATATTCTCGTAAGTCATCACTCTACTATGTCTTGTGACTATTCTGCTTGGCAAAAGACTTAGATGCCTGTATAATTGCCAGGAGTGATATTCATGAGTTCCGCTTTTACAGCATCGCTTACCTCAAGTGTTTGTATGAAATCATGTATAGTCTGTTCATCCATGTGCTTGTTAGTACGCGTTAAAGCCTTCAGCGCCTCGTAAGGATGAGGGTAAGCCTCGCGGCGTAGAATGGTCTGTATGGCCTCTGCCACTACTGCCCATGTGTTGTCAAGGTCTTTTTGCAGTGCATCTTCGTTGAGGATAAGCTTGCGCAGTCCCTTCAGTGTGCTTTGTATGGCTATGACACCATGACCGAGAGGTACACCGATGTTACGCAGTACGGTAGAGTCAGTAAGGTCGCGCTGCAGACGGCTTATAGGCAACTTCTGCGCAAGGAACTGCAATAATGCATTTGCAATACCCAGATTACCCTCGGAGTTTTCAAAGTCTATAGGGTTTACCTTGTGTGGCATCGCACTTGAACCTACTTCGCCAGCCTTTATCTTCTGTTTGAAATATTCCATAGAGATATACATCCAGAAGTCGCGGTCAAGATCAATTATGATGGTGTTGATTCGGCGTATCGCATCGAATATGGCAGCCAGATGGTCGTAGTTGGATATCTGTGTGGTATATTGTTCGCGCTCCAGACCAAGTTTCTCGCTTACAAACTTGTTTCCGAATTCACGCCAGTCATATTCTGGGTAAGCTACGTGGTGAGCGTTGAAGTTACCAGTGGCACCACCGAACTTCGCGGTGTACTTACATGACTTCAATGCTGCAAGTTGCTCTTCCAGACGATATACGAAAACCATGACCTCCTTGCCCAGTCGGGTAGGGGAAGCTGGTTGTCCGTGGGTCTTGGCAAGCATAGGCACTTCCTTCCACTCCTCTGCGTATTCCTTCAACTGGCCGATGAGTTCCTCTACCTGCGGTATGTAAACCTTTGCAAGTGCCTCTTTGACAGATAGTGGCACGCTCGTGTTGTTGATATCCTGCGATGTCAGACCGAAATGTATGAACTCGCGGCTTTGTTCGAAGAAGCCTTCGCCAAGTCCACCTTTCTCCATTTCGTCGAGTTTCTCCTTGATGAAATACTCCACTGCCTTTACGTCGTGGTTAGTAATTTTCTCTATGTCCTTCACACGCTGGGCATCTTGCTCAGAGAACTGCTCATATATGGTGCGTAGCTGAGGGAATAGCGACTTGTCGAAGTCTTTCAACTGTGGCAATGGTAATTCGCACAGTGTGATGAAATATTCTATTTCCACACGTACGCGATAGCGTATCAGTGCGTATTCAGAGAAATAGTCAGCCAGAGCGGCAGTCTTTCCGCGGTAGCGACCGTCAACAGGCGAGATGGCCGTAAGCAAATCAAGGTTCATTTTGGTATATTTTGTGTTTCTATGATTTATATTTCAATCCTTCAATTATCCCAACTTTCAATTTCTGTGCAAAGTTACTAAATTTATTTTATATAATGTGCAGTCAATCGATGAAACTTTGATATTTTCACTAAAAATAACAAATTTAAAGGTAGATAATGACCATTTTGAGGAAAATAGATACACCAAACAGAATAATTTATTAGTTAATTAGTGTTAATTATTAGCAAAAAAAGTTTGATTTACAAAAGTAAATTGCTATCTTTGCATTTGAATTGCCCTTTGCCCTAATTGTGTGTATATAAGAAAACGCACATTGCAAGGAAAATAAACCAAAAAAATATTAATAACTTAAAAACAAAACAACAATGAAAATTACTACAAAGTTTATGCTTGCTTTGGCATTTGTAGGTTCGTTGGTGCTTACTTCATGTAAGGATTACGACGAGGACAACTATGCAAATCAGTTGGCCACAAATGCTACCGTAGCTAAGAAGCTTGCTGATGACATTGCTACTTTGCGTCAGAAGTTAGGCGACTTGAAGTCGTGCGACTGTGACAAGGAATTGGTACAGAGCATCAGTGACCGTGTTGACTCTCTGCTCATAGGTCGCGACGGCGACACCTCAAGTGTGTCTTTGCTTATCAAAGTTGACAATTTGATAGACCGTATAGACTATCTGACAGGTTTTAACGGTGAGAAGAAGACTCTTGAAAATGTCATCTCAGACATCATCGCAAAGGTACAGAGTGACTCTAATACTCTTGCCAAGGCTGACACTCTTTTCAGAGAGCAAATTGCGATTCTCGACAGCACTTTCAACGACACTTTGAAGAACTATGCTACAGTAGAGCAACTCAGCAATGCCGTTGACTCTGTCAACACCAAGGTGCTGAAGCCACAGATTGACGCTCTCTGGTTGGCTGTAGACTCATTGGCTAACATTACAGACTCACTGCAGAACCAGATTGATTCTCTGAAGGATGCACGTCAGAAACTTATCACTGGCATAGTGCTGCAGCAGGTTTATAACCCAGCAATCGGCTCATTCAATTCTTCGTTGACTGGCTTGAATACCAACATGTTGCTTGTTTACTATGGCACGGCAACAGAATCAAGGACCTTCCCAAGCTTTGAGGGTATTGACCGTGGTGAGACCTTAGATATCCGTGCTGGTGATATCCTCTTCCTTGACAAGAAAGGAAACGCAGGTACGATATATCTGACCATTAACCCTGTAGATCAGAACTTCGACAAGCTGGCAAAAAGAACGCTGGAACTCGTGAACTCTCAGGATGAGAAAAGCGGCGTGAAACTTGAAGAGGCTAAGAAGTCTGACAAGGTGCTGAAGATGGGTTACACCCGTGCTGCCGACAATGGTTTCTACGAGGTACCTGCAACTCTTGATAAGGCAACTCTCAACTCAGTCATCAGCGGTACCCAGAAGGGTATGACCATCGGTTCTGACAAGACTGCTGTGGCTAAGGCTCTGAAGTCTCTCGTAAGCTCTACCAGTGCGAATGAATTCAAGGTAGGCCTTGTAAACTGCGCTGGCAACATCTACAGTGCAATGACAAAGGTAAATCTCGATGCTCTCGGTGTGAAGACAGAATGGACTGACAGCCTCGGCAAGCACTCTGTTTCATCAGAGTACAAGATGGCTGCCTGCGCTATCCAGCCACTCGGTTTCTATACTGCAGATGAATATTTCCATAGTGCTACAACAGTACCTGGATATAACTATGCTGTGAAACTCATCAAGAAGATTGCAGACAAGTTTGCTGATAAACTCAAGGAGTGGTATCCTGCAGATTATGTTGACAATAATATGTCAGAGCTTCTTGATCGTCGCATCAAGAATGTGAAGTACGATGACCTGACTGCTAAAGTAGATGTTACAGTAGAGTATCGTCTGCATAAGTCAGATGACTACAAGACTGTGACATTCTCTCTTGATGCAAATGATCCAGACCTGTTGCCATTCGTTCAGATGGTTGACTTCAAGGCTCTCCTCATCAATGCTCAGCGTATCATCAACGAGGCTAATGGCCACTATCAGGAGTTCGTCATCAATGGCGGCTATGAGGACTTCATCACAAGCTTCCTTGACAATCTTAACCAGGAAGCACTGTCACTGTACAATGATGTTCCTCAGTTGTTCAAGCCGAAACTCATCATTGGCGATAGCAAGGGCTTCACAGCTTGTGGCGTAGAGGGCGTACCAAGCGACCTGAAGAACTTCACAGGTGAGGTTAAGCTCTATCCTATCTCTTACACAGACGGTCTGCTTGCACCTATCTACAAGAAGTACGTGAAGATAGACAACCAGAAAGGTAAGATTTATGATGGTGATGACAGAACTTGCATTGGTATCACAGGCTTGTCTTCTGGTGTCCACAAGGTGTACTACTCAGCACTTGACTACTTTGGAAAAGAGTATCCTCAGGTTTACGAGTTCCGTATCCCATAATCTTGACGCATACAAGAGAATATACATATAATGTATCGAGCGTTATTGATTATAACAATCATGGTTACGAGCTTTCTTCTTGCCGGCTGCACGTCGTGCAGTGACGGCAAGAAGAAAGACAGGGGAACTTCAGAAGCGCCAATCAACCCTATGGTTGAGAAACTTGATGAAACCCCAGACAGTGCATTCCTCGTACAGGTGGTGAAGTACACCGACGACTCAATCTATGTTGTCACGCGTCGCACCATTCGCAGCAAGGCCTATGCCTACCGCGATGCGCAGGATGCAGGAAAACTGAAGGGAACATTGAAGAAAGGCGATTGGTATTCTTTGTTTCCAGATACGAGAAACCGTCAGGTGATAACGATGATCAACACCACGGAACTATCAGGGAAGTGGGAATATAATCAAAGCGAACACCGCGGGATGTCATTCAACGAGCGAGGAGGGATGTCGAGTATAAATACGTCAGACATCTGCTTTCGTGAGTGGAAACTACTCAACGGACTACTCTACGTGTATTATGTTGACCTGCAACAGAAGGCAGGTGACAGACACCAGTATGAAGTGGAGGAGGCAAACATAGCAGAATTGTCGGCAGACAAGCTGACACTGCAGTTCCACGGAACTACATACCATTGCCGTCGTCCGTCGAGCAAACCGCTGAAGTTTAAATAACGCAACATACAAGAAACACAACTTTATAATATAGACTTAGGTTATGAATATAAAGAAATCAATATTCGCAGCACTGCTCGCTTCCGTCAGTCTCGGAGCATTCGCCCAGGAGGATGAAGTGAAGTATGAGTATGTGTTTCAGCCACACTGGTACATCCAAGGCCAGATAGGCGGCCAGTACACTCTTGGCGAGATCGGATTCGGAAAACTACTATCTCCTAATGCACAAGTAGCTTTGGGCTACAACTTCCACAAGGTAGTAGGAGCACGTCTTGCCGTAAACGCATGGCAGAGCAGGGGTGGCTCAGAGATAGATGGTCAGACCTTCAAATGGAAGTATAACTATGTGGCTCCAGCCATTGACGTTACTTTCAACCTCTCAAACCTCATCGCAGGTGTTAACCCTAACCGTCTTGTTGACGTTACTGCATTCGTTGGTGGTGGTGTGAACATCGCTTGGAACAACAAGGAGGCTTACACGGCATCTCAGAACATCAATAATGCAATAGCTGCTTATTGGGACGGAGCTTCATACGAACCAGGTTCTGCAGAAGAAACATTGATGAATCATTATCTTGAGAGCCAGACTCTCCGTCTGCTTTGGGATAAGGAGACAGATGCTGACGGCAATGAGCAGTGGAAGGACGCTTCTACCGTGCGTGGCTTCGGTCGTGTAGGCGTAGATGTTGACTTCAAGGTAGCTAAGCGCTGGACTGTAGGCCTTGAGCTTGCAGCTAACGTTACCACTGACTCATACAACTCAAAGAAGGCTGGCAACGCTGACTGGTACTTCAATGCGCTTGCAGGCGTGAAGTACACCTTCAAGGATCCATACACCACGCGTGAACTTCCACCAGACGTAAAGATCGTTTACCGCGACTCTATCATCGAGAAGGAGAAGATCGTAACGAAGGTTGTGAAGGGTGACTGTGAGAACGGTCCTAAGCGTATCGACGTATTCTTCACCATCGCCAGCACCAACCTCGTGGGCTCAGAGTCTCACAAGGTACAGGAGATGGCTGATTACCTGAAGAAGAACGAGAATGCTAAGATTACCATCACAGGCTATGCCGACAAGGGTACGGGTAATGCAAGAATCAACAAGTCTCTCTCAGAGAAGCGTGCTGAAATCGTGAAGAAAGAGCTCGTTGACAAGTACGGCATTTCTGCTGACCGCATCACTGTTGACTTCAAGGGTGATACCGTTCAGCCTTACGACGTAGAGGTGCTCAACCGTGTCAGCATACTTGTAGCTGAGTAATAGAATTCACATCTTTATTTGAAAAAATTGTAAATAATTATGGAAAGGGGTGAAGGGAGCAGTATGTCTTCTTCTCACTCCTTTCCTTGATTTATGACTATGAAGAAAATATTACTTACAACGGTTCTGACAACAGGCATGGCTATGAGTTCCTTGGCACAATATGACGGAGCAGGATACTACCGCGTGCGTAATGTGGGACTGCTTAACCTTGCCTCGCGCGACTGCTATACATACGTCACCGACAACAAGTTTGAGGTGATAACACAGGCAGGTACAGGCCAGACCTTTGAGCCACTACAGCTCTGGGAGGGACTTGACGAAGCTATAGTGTCGCCAGCCTCGGTGATATACGCATCGGGCACGGCAGACAATATCAAACTGTCGGCACAGGGAACCAACGTCACTGACTTCACCGGCGGTCGCAAACTTGTGCTCTCTACCATAGGTACGGTTCACCGACTCTCCACCACTGCGGCAGGAGCTACGGTTTATCTCTATACTACTACAAATATATATGGTAAGCACTACGTAGGCACTACGGTTTCAGCCTCCAACGTGGCATACAGCTACTGGCACGTGTTGCCCATCACAACCGATGGCGACAACTATGTGGGTGTGAAGCCTACGATGTCGGCAGGCGGTAAGTATTACGCCCCATACTATGCCTCATACCCCTTTAAACTTCATTCCGCAGGCATGAAGGCCTACATTGTGAGCAACTATGACAATCAGCACTTTGAACTGTCAGAGGTGACCACGGAGGTCATACCAGCCGCTACGCCCGTGTTGATAGAGTGCTCTACAGAGAATGTCAGCGACAATCGTCTGGAACTACTTACGGGTTCGTATGCTGCCCTTGCAGGCAATAAGCTCAGCGGTGTGTATTTCTGCAACGACTTCATATCGCCATCGTACAGTCCGGGTGCGAGAACACAGTTTGATGAAAGCACCATGCGCGTGTGGAACGTGGAGAACGACCAACTCGTACTATCTACATCAACGGAACTGCTACATAAGAGTTATTACAGCAGCGAGAGCGCATACCGCTATATCAACGCCAACCAGTCATATCTCACGGTGCCTGCTACCGCAGCATCTACCATGACTATTGGAACCGTAGGCATTGCAGACGTGTCGTCAGATGTAGCAGATGCCATCGTAGTGTCATATACCACTGCCGACGGCAAGGAATACAGGGAACCGCAACCAGGACTGAATATCGTAAGATATAGCGACGGAACGGTTCGCAAATACGTGAAGTAGCTCCTTACTGGGCTATAATAAAAGCTCCGCACAACGGTCGCGTTGTGCGGAGCTTCTTTTATGTCTGCAATGCTTTTATGAAGTGCCAGCAATGCTATTGCCGAGTGCCAGCAATGCTATTGCGATGATATAGTGTCGTAATCACTATCTGATTACCCTGTAATAGCTATCTGATTACCGTGTAATAGCTATCCGATTACATGGTAAAAGCAATGCTATTACAGAAGCCTGCGTAACAGCTTGGCGTACAGCCACTACCAAAGCCTCTGGCTTAGCCTGAGCGTGATTTCCGGGAACACGGGAAAGTGGCTGATGCGGTTCACATAGTACTGCACGCCGTTAGGCAGGTTCTTCAGTTCGCGCACCATGTCAACGTTGTAATAAACCGTGTTGCCGTCGGCGTCAACTCCGAGTGCTGTCTTGAAATTGATAGAGGGCTTGCCACCCCAGAAAAGCAATCCAGCATCCATTGAAAGCTGCGTACGCTGGTCGCGCGTGATGGGAATGGTGTATCCTGCGCCAATGTAAGGCTTGAACTTATTGGCCGTGGCTGTAATCGTCACCATGTTATTGTCGTCAGGCACCACACGCATCGGGTCGCCAGCCTTGTGCACCACGTCGCCCTTATGATAGCGAATTTCGCCCTTGCGATGGCGGTGGGTCGTGGCCTCAAACTTCTCGTTGAAGTAGGTGCCGTCGGTGAAGTGAGACAATCCCTCCTCGTCGTAATTTACATCGTACAGATACTCGTCATCCGCCCAGTATATATCCTCCTGCGCAATGATGTCGTGGTTGTATCTGCCAACGGGCACGCTCAGTCCGTATTCGGCGAAATATGGATTGTGCATCGTCGCTCCGGTCATGGCATCCAGATGCTCGTCAGGCGCAATAGATGAATTCATGCCCCATCGCAGCAGCTTGTCATATACGGCCTCAAAACGCGCCTCTCCGCTGTTGTCAATGCCAACGGCCTCAAAATCAATCAGCGACTCATTGGCAACAGCACGTTTGTAAGCCGCATTGAATGCGTTCACGATGGTCAGGTTGCGCATGGATTCAGCCGTGTTGCTGGCCTCTACGAGCGTACTGTTGCCGTAGTAGAAGCCCACGGTGACGTGGAAATTGCGGTGGTTCTTCAGTGGGAACACGTCAACGAGCAACTTGAAATTATTCATCTTCAGGTCACCCTTCATCTTTACAGTGCTTTGTGGCCTGATGCCTGTGGCGCACTCCATGATGTCAGACATACGCTCGAAGTAAGCCGTTTGTGCATCCTTCGACAGGTTCTCAGCCACTTCAAGGCCAAACGAAGCATGGTAAGTCTTGAAAGGACGCCACTCACCGCCTATGCGCAGCTGCGCCCATTCGGTCATTGGCGCTGCAATATCGAAGCCAACACCGCCCGAACCGCCTGCTATCGCAAAGTCAAGGTGGTTAAACCACCGCTCGTCATTAGTATTCTGAAGTTTCCACCATCCCTTTTCCGGCTTCCTCTTCATCTCCTCTATGTAGTTCTCGGCCATGGTGCGCGACATTACCTTGTGTGTGATGTTATTCTTCATGTCAGCGTAAGTTTGTGCGTATGCCGTGCTTACAGCAAGCGTTGCCATGGCTGAAAGAGCAGTTTTTATAAGTGTATTTCGTGTCATTATGGTTTTGTCGTAATCAGTTGTTTACCATATCCGTTGTGAAAAGCGCAGCGAGAGTTCCGGCATCACGGTGTATCCTTTCGCCTTATCTACCAGCGTACCGAGTTTTCCCCTTACGTCTTTGGCGTTGTGTGCCAGGTCAATGGACTGAAACAGCCTGTTGCCGGCCTTGTCGCTACCCCCCGTTTCTACGAGTGCCACTACCGAAGGCGCACCACCCCAGATGAGCAGTCCGGCATCAAGAGAAATCTGCGTGCGCCCGTCCTTCGTAACGGGCATCGTATAACCTATGCCGAGATAAGGCTTAAACTTATTGACTTTGGCATCAATTCTGACCATGTCGTTATCATCTGGCGTGAGCCTTATGGTCTCGCCAGCGCGGTGAATCACATCGCCCTGTGCATACATCAGCTCTCCGGCAGAGTGCGTGACATTGCCTTGCGCGTCAATCACGTCGGTAGAATAATATACGTTTTGCTCCGCTACCATGTCATTGGCGTATGTCCCCACGGGAATGGTTATAGCCCCCCATTCCTGCAGCTTCTCCCTGATTTTGGGTTGCATGCTTCCCAATGAGAAACCGGCGGCCGATAGGTCTATGTCCAGTCCGGCAGCAGCGCGTCGGTACATGGCGTTATATATGGTAACGCCAGAGAGCATTGTGCCGCTCATTGCGGTGTTTGTGCCCTTTACGATGGTGCCGTTACCCCAATAGAAACCAGCCGTTATGCGGAGGTTGCGGTGCTGGCGTATGGGGTAGAAGTCAACAAGCATCTTGAAGTTGAGCATCTCGTAGCCTCCGCTCATGTCAATAGTGCGCGTAGGAGGCACGTTAGTGTAGGCGCTTGCCAGCTTTGCCACCTTGTCATAGCGCTGCTGTTGCTGCTCTTCCGTCAGCCCTTCTGATATCTCAAGACCCAGTGAGCAGTCGTAGGTAGTGTTAGGTCTGAACGTTCCGCCTATGCGCAACTGTCCCCAGCGCTTCAGTGGAGTGGCAAAGTCAAAGCCTATGCCCACGTTGCTCAGCGTCACACCGAGGTCAAGATGGCTGAAATAGCCATTCATCTGCGCTTCGCGAAACATGATGCTGCTCCTGTCAATAATCTTCCTGTATGCCGAAACCCCTAATTTTGTGCTGTCGGCCACGTCAGGTCCCTCTGCCCTGAGGGAAAGAGCGGTAAAAGTTAATAGTGATATGATTAGTGTCTTTTTCATCTCGTTATGTTACTTAATCACGCTAAAGTGGAATACGCAACCGTTCTTCCTGTTAGGGTCAGAGCCGGCATACTGTGCAGAGTATGGCTCGCCCGTATCAGGCGAACAGCCTACGTATCGGTGATTTTTCAGTGACATCAGCATGCAGTCGCCGCGAAGCATGTCCTGCCACATAAACAGACTTGCCTCCGTAGGTTCCTTTACCAAGCGTACGTCGCCCGAAAGTCCCATACCTGTTATGGTGATATAGCCCATGCCGTTCATGCACTCAAGCATTACCTTGCCCTCGCCCTTGTCTATTACGCGGAACTGACAGTCCGTGCTGCCGTATTCGCGTGAGCCTTTCCAGGCAGAGTGACATAGTCCGCGGTGCATACCGAAGAGGCGTGAGCCGTTGGCTTTGTTCTCCAGCGTTATCACTTTGCCAAGAGGTAGGTTGTCGGTGCGGTCTGCCAGGGGTTCCGTTACGGTGAAGTCATCAAACTCAGCGTAGCCGCTTTTCTTCCCATCTTTGCCCTTGGAATAGCAGAACAGCGAGTAGCGGCTGCCCTGGAAAGTGCGCAACTGGTATGGCAGTTGCAACGTGTCGCCGATGGCTGTGAACGTCTTACCGTCGAGGGAGTAACTGAATGTGGCCCACATCTCGTCATAGTCGCCGCTTACGCGTAGCCATACCTTGTCAGTAACCTGCGCCTCGGCATCTACAGTGCCTGTAGATTGCTGCATCCACCGCAGGCACGTGTGACCGCCGTCCTTGCATACACCCACCCAGGCGTATGGCAGGTTCAACATACCCAGACCTGCCACGTCACCGTCTTTCAGGTTCTTTGCATACATCACTACGGTGGCTTCTGACTGCGGACCGATACAACGTTGCGTCAGTGTGTTTCTTGCCCACATGAAGTTCTCGGCTGGCATAGCCTCAAGGCGCAGTCTTCCGCCTTTCAATGCCCATTTCGTATCGACAGGCTCGTGGTTCCACTGCCATACGCGCTGCAGTGTCTTGCCATTGAAGTTGTCGTTACGCTCGTATGGAGAGTGGGGCTGTTCCTGCGCGCCAGTGTTAGGCTTAGTCCATGTGCGTGGCGTGCGTCCGGGATTTCCCTCAAGACCAAACATAGGCCATCCGTCAGTCCACGTTACGGGTACGAGGCATACCGTGCGGCCTACGGCTACGAAGTCGAGCATCGACACTGCCCACCATTCGCCCGACGGGGTCTGAAGCATACCGCCCTGGTGTACGGTGGCGCAACCTAACTCGTTGTCGCCGGGTTGGTCTATGCGGAATTTCACTCCGTCGTTCATGAAGTCGCGCGGCACGTTCGTTATCAGTGGGAACTTCTTTGTGCCCATGGATTCACACGCACTCACTACTGCTGTCTCGTAAGGTCCGAAGAGATTGTCGGCGCGTGCACACTGCGAACGACCCATCGGACTGTATTCTGCACTTATGATGTAATACTTACCGTTAATCTTGTATGCGTGATGCCCTTCGCCCATGGCTTGACCTCGGGGTATTATGACGCGCTCGCTGCCTTCTACGTAACCAGAGAAATCGGGCTTAAACTGCGTGACCTTCACCTCGTCGTAGCCGTGTATTGCCCACACCTTGCCGTCATCGTCAAACAATACCGAGAGGTCATAGATGTGTCCGCCAAGGTTGTGGTGTTTCCAGGGGCCTTTGGCAGAGGTCGAAGTGAAGAGTTGCAGACCGTTGCCGTTAACATTGGTGAATACATAGAAAGTGCCGTTGTTGTAGCGTATTACCGGAGCCCACACACCCTGTCCATACACTTGTTTGCCATTCTGTAGTCGGAACTTGTCATCGGGCAATACATCTTCCCATCGCTCGAAACAGTAGCTCGCCAAGTCCCAGTTCACAAGGTCGCGGCTGTGCAGTATAACCAAACCGGGCGTGCAGTGCATCGTGGTGCCTGCCAGATAATAATCGTCGCCCACACGTATCACGTCAGGGTCGGAAAACTCATCGTAGAACAGCGGATTAGTAAACGTGCCGTTGCCGTTGTCGGCAGTCCATGTGTTCGCTGCTGTGGCATATAGCGACAGAAGCATAAGCGTTGCGGCAGTCAATAGCCTTTTCATCATATTGTTTGTGTTTTTTTTTCTTGGAGATGAACACTTCTTTGGCGTGAAGTGTCGGGCTCCTTGCATAATATAAGGTGATATTTCCTGCAAAGTTACTTAGATTATTTCAATCTTGCAAATGAAACAGCTTTAAAATCTACCATTCTGTCAGTTGAATACTTATATTTAGGTAAAAAAGCATAAAAAATGCCGTTTCTTTTTGTCATTTAGAAAATTCTGAGTAACTTTGCACAATATTATGACTACCGACGACGACATATATTTATTGGAACAAGCCATGCGCCTTGCGCAGCAGGGGGAGGGATGGGTTAATCCCAATCCGCTCGTGGGGGCACTAATAGTGAAAGATGATGAAATACTGGCTCGTGGCTACCATCATCGTTATGGCGACTTGCATGCTGAGCGAGATGCTTTCCGCAATGCCGAAGAACAAGAGGTGGATTGTCATGGTGCCACGATGTACGTTACCTTGGAGCCTTGTTGCCACCAAGGGCATCAGCCACCATGTACAGAGGCAATAATAGAGCATGGCATCAGCCGCGTGGTCGTTGGTCTGCTTGACCCCAATCCGCTGGTTGCAGGCAAGGGAGTAGCCTTGCTCCGTGAGGCTGGCATACAAGTGGATGTGCTGGATTCTGCAAAGTCCTCAGCTTCTTCTCTCGTAAGTAGCGATGCTGTCGCTGCTCAAAGCGCAAACTCTTCTTTCGTTTGCGGTGATGATGTCGCCGCCCTCGTCGGTCAACTGAAAACCCAGAACCGCGTATTCCTGAAGTATATCACCAGAAATCTGCCGTGGGTTACGGCAAAGTGGGCAATGACCCTCGATGGTAAGATTGCCACTACTACGGGTGATAGCAAATGGATTACAGGCGAGGAAGCCAGGCAATACGTTCATCTCGTTCGCCGTAATCACATGGCGATACTCTGCGGTATAGGCACGGTGTTGGCGGACGACCCTATGCTCAATGTTCGGCTGTCTGACGAAACGCTTGACCGCATGGATATCAAGGAGCACGAAGTGCGACAGCCTATACGTATCATTGCCGACCGTCAGGCACGCATACCTCTTGAAAGCCAGTTGGTGAGTACTGCTCACGAGCAACCGCTTGTCGTGGCGTATGCTGATGGTGCTGATGAGGAAAAACTGCAACTCTTGCGCGATGCTGGTG
>CAMNCV010000081.1 GCA_946534585.1 uncultured Prevotellaceae bacterium | reverse complement strand
TTGCGGCCTTTTGTAAGGAGCTCAAGGGCTACATCCTTTACCTGTGTGCCCTCTATTTCGCAATATACAAATACGTTATTCATTATTTTAATATAATTATCGCCCCCCTCTCAATCTCCCCAAGGGGAGACTCCCTCCCTTGGGAGGGTAAGGGGTGGGGTCTTAACCTATAATCTTCTCGTTAATAAGTTCTACCATGAGGTTGTTGATGTCCTCGTCAGAGCCAGTCATTGTGCGTGACTCCTTAGCCTTGAACACGATGTTCTTCACTGCCTTCACGTTGGTAGGAGAACCAGCCTTGCCTATCTGCTTAGGGTCGCAGTCAATGTCAGCGGCACCCCACTGTGTGATATTCAGGTAAGGCTTCTTTGCTATCAGTGCATTGTAGCACTCAGCCTGTTCAGGTGTGCGCTCTGCAACCACTGTGGCATTCTTATATTTCATCACGCGCTTAGCGTTGCGTGGACGACACGGAGCGGCACTGCCGTTAACTGTTACCACCAATGGCAACGGAGCCTCTACGGTCTCCACACCGCCGTCTATGTGGCGCTTGATGACAATCTTCCTTGCCTTCTCGTCGAGAGAGAGGATTTCCTCTGCGTATGTAACCTGTGTCAGTCCCAGCTTCTCAGCAATCTGCGGACCTACCTGCGCGGTGTCACCGTCGATAGCCTGACGGCCACCGAGAATGATGTCGAAGTTGCCAATCTTCTTGATAGCCTGCGCCAGGGTGTATGACGTGGCCAGCGTGTCGGCACCGCCCAGCGGACGGTCAGTAACTACGTAGCCCTCATCTGCGCCACGATAGAGCGCCTCGCGGATAACCTCGGCAGACTTAGGCAGCCCCATGGTAACGACAGAAACCGTTGAACCAGGAAATTTGTCTTTCAAGATAAGAGCCTGCTCCAGCGCATTAAGGTCTTCAGGGTTGAAGACTGCAGGCAGAGCAGAGCGATTGATTGTGCCTTCCGGCGTCATCGCATCAGGACCCACGTTGTGGGTATCAGGTACTTGCTTGGCAAGTACAACGATTTTCAAACTCATAATGTGTTTCTTCTCTATTGTTGTTATTTAGTATATTTTTCGTTCTCCTGTAGATATAAATAAGGTATGTACCCCATTTATGGTGATGCAAAACCACGTGCAAATTTAATAAATTATCTGCACATAGCGATATAATAAAAGTTAAATTTTGCTTACTCTGTACGAAAAAGTAAGTTTTCGGCATTAGTATTCCCAATCAATACAAATCAAGTATAGAAAACGACTATCATAGAAAAAATGAGTATGCGTTCACGGGAATTTTGACGTCGGGTTATATTCTGTCAAGCACCAGCTGTATGAGATTGTCGATAGAATTCTTGTATTCTGTGTTCATCTCCTTATTATATCTGTTGGCAATCACCATGCAACACGTCATGGCTTTATGACCAAGTAACGATGATAGCCCGGCAAGTGCCGATGACTCCATTTCGTAGTTGCATACGCGTAGTTCGCCCCAAGGCTCAACGATATGACGAAACGATTTTACCTTCTGATTTTGCATAGGGTCTTGCGGACGTAAACGCACGCTGCGCCCCTGGGGACCATAGAAACCACCGCAGGCAATGGTGATGCCACGCATCATGTCGGTACAAGCAATGCGGTCGATGAGTTCAGCATCGGCGCAGGCGGCATAGGGTGCTCCTTTGCGTGCTGACCACTGCATGTGACGGGTGAAAGCACGCTCAAGGCCAAGGTCGCATACACCATCGCGTCCTTCGTAATAATTAAGCAAACCATCGAAGCCTATGCTGCGCACTGAGGCTACGAAAGTGCCGATGGGCGTAGTAGGTTGAAGTCCGCCGCAGGTGCCAATGCGCACGAGGGTTAACTGACGGTGGTCGGAGCGTGGCTCACGTTTCGCGAGGTCGATATTGGCAAGAGCATCAAGTTCTGTCATCACGATATCGATATTGTCGCAGCCAATACCTGTAGATACACACGAGATGCGCTTACCATGGTAAGTGCCAGTGATGGTGTGAAATTCGCGTGAAGCTACATCGTACTCTATAACATCGAAATGGGCAGATACTGTAGCTACGCGGCCAGGGTCGCCAACAAGAATGATGCGGTCAGCAAGTTGTTCGGGACGTAAGTGTAGGTGAAATACGCTGCCGTCAGCATTGATGGGAAGTTCTGAAGCTGGAATCATAAGCGTTTGGTATTAGTATAAGAAATGATTATAGCTGTGTTTCTTCTGCAAAAGTACTAAAACTTTTTTAACGTGCCAAGAAGTTTTGTGTGAAAATGATTTTTATCTAATTCGTTAGTCTCTTATGTTTATTAAAAAAGGACTGTAAGCACGTAATGCCTACAGCCCTTTTGGATATTTGTGTCCTCAGGGGGGGGATGTTGCCTTACACATTAACTATATCGAGAATGTCGGCAAACACGCCTGCTGCCGTAACACCGGCACCGGCACCATATCCCTGTATAATCATTGGATGAGGGTTATAACGTTCGGTATGGAGCATAATGATGTTGTTTGAGCCTTCAAGATTATAGAATGGATGGTGAATGTCTATGCGCTTCAGTGATACTGAAAGTTTCGGTGCTGCGGCTTCAGAAGCATCAAGATGAGCGACGAAGCGCAGGTGCTGACCTGCTTTCTCTGCCTCGCTGCGTATGGATTCTATATCACTATCAAGCTGTGGGAGATTCTTCCAGAAATCGTCAAGCGTGCCATCGAAGTATGATTGTGGAACAAACAGATGCTTCTCAACATCATCCTGACTGAGCATATATCCTGACTCACGAGCCAAGATGACGAGTTTGCGTATCACGTCGATTCCTGACAAGTCGATGCGTGGGTCTGGTTCAGAGAAACGCTGTTCCTTGGCCATGCGCACAGCATCAGAGAACTTGACATCGGCTGATATAGTATCGAAAATGAAGTTGAGCGTACCAGACAATACAGCCTCGATGCCAGTGATTCGGTCGCCAGACTTAACGAGGTCGTCAATCGTGTGTATGAGTGGCAGACCAGCTCCTACGTTGGTTTCAAAGTTGTATTTGCAGTCATGCTCTAAGGCAGTGCGCTTCAATAGTTTGTACTGCTCTATATCGCCTGATGCAGCTACCTTGTTTGCACAGACGATGGAAATACCCTGAGACAGGAAATCGTGGTATAGATCGGCAATTTCGTAGCTTGCTGTGCAGTCAACGAATACCATGTCGCTCAGTCCAAGTTTCAATACCTCATCATGGATAACTTCAAGGCTCGACTTTGGGCAAGCCTTGAACTGCTCACGAAACTTGTTGTTGTCGAATCCTTCGAGGCAGATACCTTCGGGTGCAAGCATGATGTTGAATATGTCAACCACGCCCACTACGCGTAAGTCAAGGCCTCGCTCCTCTCTCAGTTTTTTCTGCTGCTGTGCCATCTGCTCGAGCAGGGTACCGCCCACGGTACCTGTTCCGCATAGCACGACATTGAGTCTATGTTGTTTCATTTTTTGTAGTTAAAATATCATTATAAATAAAACTTCTAAAACAATTAAAACGAACGTGTGTTTTGCTGGTTTTAGAAGCTTTATTCAAATCATTATTTCATTTTATTTTACGACTTATTTTGCGTAAGCCACTGAACGCGTCTCACGTATCACGGTAATCTTTACCTGACCAGGATATGTCATCTCATTCTGTATCTTCGTAGCAATCTCGCCAGACAGTGCTTCTGTTTCAGCATCCGTCATCTTGTCTGCACCTACGATTACGCGCAACTCACGTCCAGCCTGTATGGCATACGTCTTGGTTACGCCAGGGTATGACATGGCAATAGCCTCAAGGTCGTTCAGTCGCTTGATGTAAGCCTCTACGATTTCACGGCGTGCGCCAGGGCGTGCGCCAGAAATAGCATCACACACCTGTACGATAGGAGCCAGCAACGAAGTCATTTCCATTTCATCGTGGTGGGCACCGATGGCATTGCAGATGTCTGCCTTCTCCTTGTATTTCTCTGCTAACTTAGCACCGTAAAGTGCGTGTGGCATCTCCAGTTCCTCATCAGGCACCTTGCCAATATCGTGTAACAGACCAGCACGCTTTGCCTTCTTCGGGTTAAGACCGAGTTCTGCTGCCATTACGGCACAAAGATTAGCGGTTTCGCGAGCGTGCTGCAACAGGTTTTGACCATAAGAGGAGCGATACTTCATCTTACCCACGATACGTACCAATTCAGGATGTAAGCCATGGATGCCAAGGTCGATAGTAGTACGCTTACCTGTCTCTATAATCTCCTGTTCAAGTTGTTTCTTTACCTTTGCTACAACCTCCTCAATACGTGCAGGGTGTATGCGTCCGTCGGTTACGAGTTGATGCAGAGCCAGACGGCATGTCTCACGACGTATAGGGTCAAAAGCAGATATTACGATAGCTTCAGGAGTGTCATCCACTACTATTTCTACACCGCAGGCAGCCTCGAGTGTGCGTATGTTGCGACCTTCACGGCCGATGATACGTCCCTTTACTTCATCGTTATCAATATGGAAGATGGATACGGAATTTTCAATCGCTGCTTCGGTTGCTACGCGTTGTATCGTTTTGATTACAATTTTGCGTGCCTCGTTGTTAGCGTTGATTTTGGCCTCATCCATTATTTCGTTGATGTAGCTCTGTGCATTGGTGCGAGCCTCGTCTTTCAGACTCTCTACAAGGCGATTGCGCGCTTCGTCAGCAGAAAGACCAGACAGTTGCTCCAGTTTTTCACGCTCCTTCTGCTGCATATTTGATAACTCCTGCTCCTTCAGAGCGAGAAGTTTCTTTTCATTGTCAATGCGTCCCTGCTGCTGTTCCAGTTCTTGACGACGCTTGCCTTGCTCCTCCTGTCGTTGATTGAGATTGATTTCTCGCTGCTTTAGTTTGTTCTCACTCTGCTGAATTTTTTGATAGCGCTGTTGTACTTCGCGTTCCAATTCGCTCTTCTTGTTGATGAATTTTTCCTTTACTTCAAGCAACTTCTTTTCTTTCAGTACTTCGGCAGCTTTCTCAGCGCTTGCTATCATCTCGTTATATTTTCCCTTGATTACATATCTGAAAATCAAGTAGCCGCAGAGCCCGCCGATGATTAGCGCGCCTACGCCTATTATTATATTAAGAATCATAAATTAAAATAAGTTGTTATGTTAAAATTCTCTTTATGTGTCATCTATTTATTATATTGAAAGGCAGATGCACACACATTTTATTTCATAGCAGTCTCCACTTCAGAAGACAGTTGTGAGAGAATGTCTGACAATTTGGAAGTGTTATTGCGCTCAGATTCAGCAATAGCCGTGAGTGCAATATCTATCATTGCATAGTATGTTATTTCTGTAGAATTCTTTACTCCCTTGTATGCAGCAAAATAAGCATTCAACTTGTTGTTAATAAGTTGTACTGCCTTACGCCACTGCTCCTCTTTTTCGCGAGGCACCTTGACATTGATATCAGTGTCGTAGATATGGAGGTTTATGTTTTGCAACGTCTCTTCCATTGGCTGCTTGTCAGTTTGTGTGTGTTTACTTATCGCTGAGCAGGGTTATGCATTGGTTCACGTTTCGGATAAGGTTGTTCACTTGTTTTCTGACGGTTTCGATGTTTCCGTCAGTAATGTCAAGCATCCTTGCGGTCAGCAATGCATTGTACTTCTCCTCCTGCTCGGATAATTTAGCCTTTAGTTGTTCTATCTCATCGTCTTTCACAGATATAGCATTGCTAAGTTCAGCATTGCTTGCTTTCAGTTTTTCAGTGTATCTGATAAGCGAGCGTATGCGTACAACAAATTCATTTATATCTATGCTTCCGTTTGTCATATAGCACAACGCAGTTGTTTTTGTTTACTTTTCCTCTTTCGGCATCTTCTCCTTCTTAGCGAGCATTACCACCTGATACACGAAATCGGTAATCCACTTCTGTGAGAAGTTTAGTCTTTGGTTGTATTTACGCACAGATGCCACGGCCTTGAGTGTCGCAGCGTCAGAATAGTCGTTTTTCGTGAAAAGGTCAGCTACAGTCTTTTCAGTCATGGTGTAGATGGCCTTGCGGAAGAATGAAGGCAAACGTAGTTTGAACTTCATGAGATTTGTCATCAGCATCATCAAGTCCTGCGTGAAACCCTGAAACTGGTACAGGTATGTCTGTACGTCTTGCATTTTGCGGCAGTTCTTGCTTATGCTGCGGTCTATCTCCTTGAAGAACAAATCATCGTGGCCATACATGTTCTTGAGCATCTTGCGGCAGGCATTCTTTTCTGCCAGTCCTAATTTGTTATGCTCAGTATGAACTTTGAACGTAGATTTGAATACTCGCAAATCTGGCAGCATAGCAATATTCGTGATACCTATCTGCGAGGCTATTGCAGCCTGAAAATAAACGCGGATAAGCATCATGTAATCTTGCATTCCACCAATTTTTACCGTATCGTCGTTCTTTTTCTTGAAGAATGAAAATATGCCCATTTAATGTATCTTGAATATAATTATGACGCAAAGTTACTGAAAAATATTGATAAATGCAATACTTTCAATCAAAATTATAAAAAATAACGGAAAAATTGTATGTAATTCGAATAAATTATGTACCTTTGCATCGAATGGCTAATAGTGAGAACAAAAATAACCTTATAACTTGGCTTGTACTCCTCGGCGACGTGGTCGCTTACGGGGTATTGGTTCATGTGTGTGTGCGTTTTCTACCAGAGTATTGTTCGCCGGCAGTAAATCATCACCCCGACATAGCGTCGGTCATAGGTATGTTGTGCTTGTTGTTGTTCTCTTTGGTTATTCCTCCGGTTGTCCACAGGCGCCGGCTTCAAGTGCGTGACATCACGGTGCGCAATCTTATGGTTGTTGTGCTCACGCAACTTCTGTTCGGTGTGGTATGGCATATGATGGTTACGGAGACGAGCAATGAGATTTCTTATTTCGTTGTGATGTCAATCGGACTCTTTACGTTACTTGTATTATTACGAATACTTGAAAAGTTTCTGCTTGGTAAACTGCGCAGAAATGGCAGAAACACACGTAATGTGCTGTTCGTTGGCAGTGACCCAGGAAACAAGGCGATATATGACGAACTTATATCAGATCCTACAACGGGATATCGTGTGGTTGGTTATTATAGTGATGACGAGATAGAGGAAGCGCCGGAGGCGATGGTGAAACGAGGAAACCGTGATGATTTCCGGAGGATCCTATCAGGTGAGATGACGCCTGAGTTTCCAATTGACGAGATATACTGCTCCTTGTCGCATGCTGAGGATGCGGAGATACGTAATATAATGCGTTATTGTGACCGTGAGGTGATACGCTTCATCTATGTGCCACGCATATTTCCCAACCTGCAGTTGTCCTTGCGTCCGGAAATTATTGGCAACAGCGTGGTATATACCAATCATCGTGAGCCTCTGATGGCTTTGGGTAATAAGATTCTGAAACGCGCATTTGACGTATTCTTCAGTATCTTGGTACTTATATTACTCGCGCCTTTTGTGCCGATTATCGCATTGATAGTGAAACTACAGAGTCCTGGTCCGCTGTTTTTTAAGCAGACACGTACTGGTATGAATGGCTGTAATTTTACGTGTATAAAATTCCGTTCAATGCACGTTAATGATGAGGCAGACAGTCGGCAAGCCACGAAGGATGACCCGCGTAAGTTCTCGTTTGGCGACTTTATGCGTAAGTACAATATTGATGAACTGCCACAATTCTATAATGTGCTGCGCGGCGACATGAGCATAGTGGGACCACGCCCACACATGACCATGCATACAGAGAAATATGCAGCCATGATAGAGAAATATATGGTAAGGCATTTCGCAAAGCCTGGTATCACTGGATTGGCACAGGTTACGGGTTACCGTGGTGAGACAGAAAACCTCTGGCAGATGGAAGGACGCATACGTAAAGATATATGGTATATAGAAAATTGGACGTTCTGGCTTGATATACAGATATGTTTCAAGACCCTCGGTACCATGTTCGTGCATGATGAAAATGCGTATTGATGAATGAATCCCGTTTGGGTAAAAAGGTCACAGAATACGAAGCGCGGAATAAACACCATAGCGAACGCAAGATAGGAAATAAGTATTAACTATAACACAACATTAAACAACGATGAGTGAAATAAAAAGTAACCAAGACATCGTAATAGCTGCGGAAGAAGAAACAGACAACAGTCTGTTAAACATACAATTCCTGCTGAAAACATTTGTATTGAATTGGCAGTGGTTCCTGCTCTCAGTGATAATATTTCTGGGATTGGCAGCCATATACGTACGTTATGCCAGACCTGCGTATCAGGTAAAAGCTAAAGTGCTCATCAAGGATGATGACAACACGTCAAGAGGACGCTCTGCTAACCAGATCATGAATACCGCTACGCTTGGTATAATGAACAGCAGTGATGGCTTCGATAACGAACTTGAGGTGCTGAAGTCACGTTCTTTGGCAGAGGGTGCTGTACGTGATTTGAAATTGTATGTGGACTATAAGTCTGACGGAAAAGTAATCGACCCTGTGATTTACGACAAGACACCTGTGCTTGTTGATATGGATGAAGAGCACCTTAATAAGCTCGAAACTCCGGTATTGCTCAAACTCGACAAAGAGGACGGCTTGTGTGTGGTTGAAGGGAAATATGTAACGAAGGAAGGAGAAACGAATAAGATAAGCAAGAAAGGAAAACTTCCGATGTCTGTCAGCACTCCTGCTGGAACGCTTGTGCTGACGGTCAATCCCAAACAGCCGCTTTGGGATAAAGGCACTATTCTCGTAACGTTGCAAAACCCACAGACAGCAACGATTGACTATATGAGAACAAGTGTGGATGCATTGTCGAAAACGACGACTATCGCCGTGCTGACACGTGATGATGCCGTACCACAGCGTGCCATGGATTTCCTCAAGCAGCTCGTAGCAGTATATAACCGTCAGGCCAATGAGGATAAGAATGAGATAGCCGTGCGTACTGAGCAGTTTATTAACCAGCGCCTGGAGAAGATAAATGCCGAACTTGGTAGCACCGACGGAGCCATCGAACAGTATAAGCGCAGCAACAACATCATAGATGCTACGTCAAATGCTGGTATGTCGCTGACACAGTCAAACGAGGCAGACAATGAGCTCATAGAGATGAATACACAACTTATGCTCATTCAGAGTCTGAAGGAATACATGAAGACCCCTACCAATAAGTATCAGGCTCTGCCATCAAACGTAGGCTTGAAGGATGCTTCTGCATCATCACTGATAGGTCAATATAACAATATAGCACTGGAGCGTAATCGCCTGTTGCGCTCTGCATCAGAGCAGAGTCCAGTGGTGCAGACACTTACTGGTCAGCTCGACGAACTCATTTCGTCTATCAACGGAGCCATGGAGCAGAACAAGCGTAACCTTGAAATACAGCGCAAGGCTATTATGGCTCGCTATAGCAAGTATTCCGGCAAACTCTCGCAGACGCCTGAACAGGAGCGCTTCTTGACAGAGATAGGACGTCAGCAGACAGTGAAGTCGAGCCTTTATATCATGCTTTTGCAGAAGCGTGAGGAAAACTCCATCACCCTTGCTGCCACTTCTGACAAAGGTCGCTTGATTGACGAACCGGCATATATGGGAAAGGTGAAGCCTAAATCAGCCATTATAATGCTTGCGGCATTGATACTCGGACTTGGTTTGCCATTCCTTGTACTTATAGTGCTTGAGTTGCTACGCTTCCGCATCGAGGGACGTCAGGACGTGGAGAAGTTGACTAAGTGTCCTATAATTGCTGACATTGCTATGGCTAATGATGCATCAAAAACCCGTGGTGACATCGTGGTACGTGAAAACCAGAACAACCAGATGGAGGAGATATTCCGTGGTATGCGTACGAACCTGCAGTTTATGATGAACGAGGGACAGAACGTAATCATGTTTACCTCTTCTACGTCGGGTGAGGGTAAGACCTTCGTTGCTGCCAACCTCGCAATGAGTTTCGCAATACTTGGCAAGCGCACGTTGCTTGTAGGTCTTGACATTCGTCGTCCGCGACTGTCGCGTCTCTTTGGAATGAAGAAGGAAGAAGAGGGTATTACGACCCTGCTGACGCATGATACTGTGAGTGCGGAAGAAGTAAACAGAATCTGCCAACCGTCAGGATTGAATAAAAACCTTGACTTGCTGATGGCAGGACCGGTGCCTCCTAATCCTTCAGAGTTGGTATCACGCAAATCACTTGAAGATGTGTTTGCCATATTGCGTAAGGAATATGATTATGTCATCGTGGATACCGCACCAGTGGGATTGGTAACAGATACCTTGCAGATAGGTCGCATAGCTGATGTGACAGTGGTGATGTGCCGTGCCGACTATACGGAGAAATCCGCTTTCCAGATTATCAACGGCCTTGCCGACAGCAAGAAGTTACCCAACGTATGTCTGGCAATCAACGGCATTGATATGTCGAAGAAGAAATACGGCTATGCCTACGGCTACGGTCGCTATGGCAAGTATGGCAAGTATACCTATGGTTCTTACGGTCATGGTTATGGAAACTACGGCTACCAGTCATACGGTTATGGTTCTTATAGTTCCAGCCATTATGGTAATCCTAATGATAGCTCCATAAAGAAATGACGATAGCAGTAGATTTTGATGGAACGATAGTCACTCATGAATATCCGAGGATAGGACGTGAGCGTACCTTTGCCACAGACACTCTGAAACAACTCATCGCTGACGGTCACCAACTTATATTGTGGACCGTCCGTGAGGGGCAGTTGCTTGACGATGCTGTAAATTGGTGCAGGGAACGTGGGGTGGAGTTCTATGCCATCAACCGTGACTATCCAGAAGAGGAACGTGAAAATAATAATAACTTCTCGCGCAAACTTAAGGTAGATTTGTGGATAGATGACCGCAACGTTGGCGGACTGCCGGATTGGGGCACCATCTATAGCATGATAAGGGAGAAAAAGACGTGGTATGACATTATATACGAGCAAAGCCACTTAGATAATGACATGCCGCAGCCCAGGAAAAAGAAGTGGGGGATTTTTTAATGCATAATTAATGTCTATTCCTCAATGTCAGTAATAGTAGTAACGGCGCGCATGAAGCGATTGCTTACAGTTTCGAGCATAGCTACATTCATACGCGTGGCAGTACTGAAAGAATGGCTGGTGAACGCCTTCTCTACAACACGGAGAAGATGTTTGCCAGCTTTTTTTTGTATCTTCGTTACAAAAGGCAGCTCCTCCTGCGTGAATCCGAAGCACTCTATGAGTATGCTGCCCTCAAGTTGAGCCACCTGTACCAATCCGATATGCGACAGCCATCGGAGTAGTTTTGCGTAATCTATTACATTCTTGTTCTCTCTCAGGAAACGTCCCAGCGTTATCATTCCAGGCATGGTGATGTCAGAAACCACCATATCGTCCATGTTGGCCACGATGATGTCAAGCAGATTCAACGTCACTTCTGAGATATCGCTGCTGCTTGTCTCCTCATTGATGACGCCCTCCCAGCGGCGTGAGGTAAACACGTTATATAACTTTGCATTGGAGTAGTTGTAAGTGTCATTGCGCTGTTGCTCAATGATATCCTTCTTCTCAGCAATCATGCCGACGATAATTTCGGGCAGCAGCGCATCATCCTTCATCCTTGCCACCCCCTCAGCCACGTATGGAAGCACCCCCAGTCGCTCGGCAGCCATAAGCAATTTGCGCCACTTGTGCATTGACATGTCAGCAAGAGCGCTATTGCTCGTTAGGCCGAAAGCACCGGTCGTTGCGAGTGTCATCAGGTTATGTATCGTCGTTTTATGCATTAAATGTAAGGAAAAAATAATTGGGCTCTTACAGTTCTCCCTTCTCCTGCAGCCATGCCGCGGCCTTCTCCAAGTCGGCAGGTGTGTCAATGCCTATGGTCTCAATCTCAGTCAGTCCCACTTTTATGCGATAACCATTCTGCAACCAGCGTAACTGCTCCAGGCTCTCAGCCTTCTCAAGTGCCGATTGTGGCAACTGTGTCACCTCGCGCAGCACCTCCCTGCGGTAGGCATACATACCGATATGCTTTACGAAGGGGAAAGTTTCTGCCCACTCCGTTTGCTCAATGCCACGGCAATATGGTATCACCGAACGGCTGAAATATAATGCAAAGCCACGGTTGTCGGTAACAATCTTTGGCGAATTGGGATTTTTTATAGCCTCTATGTCGTTGCCAAACGGCACGGCAAGCGTGGCAATCTGCGTCTCCTTGTCATCGAAACAGCGGCATACAGCCTCTATCTGTTGTGGTCGAATGAAAGGCTCGTCGCCCTGCACGTTGACTACCACATCGTAAGAATCGCCTTCCTGCTCCAGTTTTTCCATAGCTTCCTCGATACGATCCGTGCCGCTTTTGTGGTCGGTGCGCGTCATAACGGCGCGTCCGCCCCATGACATGACGTGGTCAAAGATACGTTCGTCGTCAGTAGCCACACAAACATCGCCCACTGCCTTGGCAGCCTGGGCATACACACGTTGTATCACGCTCCTTCCCCCAAGCACAGCCAAGGGCTTGCCAGGGAAGCGGGTGGAGGCATATCGCGCTGGAATTATAACTATAGGTTTCATTCTGCAAAGATACATATAATTTGCCAATAAAGCATAAAAAGATGTTGATAAAAACATTAAATAATATAAAAAATATCGCAATATGGCATTTTTTTCAAATAAAATTAGTAACTTTGACGCATAATTGCCCATGCGGTGGGCTTCATAAAAGAAAAAGGATGAAGAAGCATACATATATTTTCAGTATTTTACTATTATCAATATCACTCACGGCCGGTGCGCAGAAGGTGACGCTCGGCTCATGTACCACCATCGACAACGGTCAGTATCAAGGCGAGATGCTCGGCGGAAAGCCCCACGGAAAGGGGCGTACTACATTCCCCACGGGTGACACCTATGAGGGAGAATACGAGAAAGGCCGCCGGCAGGGTTACGGCATATACAGTTTCACTGATGGCGAACGCTATGAAGGCGAGTGGTTTCAAGACCAACAACACGGCAAAGGCACGTTCTATTTTGCCGACAACCGTCGCTACGAGGGTTTGTGGTTCCGTGATTATCAGGAAGGCCACGGTCGTATGTACTACCACAACGGCGACGTATATGACGGCAACTGGAAGCAGGATAAGCGTGAAGGCAAAGGACGCTATTCATACGCTGGCGGCGCATACTACGTCGGGGAATGGAAGGATGACAAGAAAAACGGTCAGGGAACCTTCAACTGGGGCGATGGCAGCGAGTACGAAGGCCAGTGGGTTGACAATATGCGCAGTGGCAAGGGTACTTACAAGTACTCTACAGGCGATACCTACACCGGGCAGTGGCAGAACGATGTGATGCACGGCAAGGGAACTTACAAGTTCCGCAACGGCGACGTATATCAGGGCGATTACGTTGGTGGCGAGCGCACTGGTGAGGGAATTGAGAAATATGCCAACGGCGATAAGTACACAGGTCACTTCACCGCTGGCGACAAGGATGGTCAGGGTACTCTCGTATGGAAGAACGGCGATATGTATGTAGGTCAGTGGAAAGCAGGAAAACAGAACGGCAAAGGCGTGCTGACTAAGAAGAACGGCGACAAATGGGAGGGCACGTTCAAGAATGGTCAGCCTAACGGCGAGATGATAATCCACTTTGCCAACGGTGATAAATTCAAGGGCTCGTTCAAAAATGGCAAGCGTCATGGCAAGGCCATTGAGGAGACGAAAGACGGCGTACGCTTCGAGGGACAGTATAAGGACGACGACCGCAACGGGCCGTTCGTAGAGAAAGACCGCAACGGCAAGGTCACCGCCAAGGGCACATACGAAGAAGGTCTGCGTCAGGAAAACTGATGAAGCGTTCTCTTATGACAATGTATTTAACTGATTATACTAAATTATAAAAACACACAAGACATTATGATTATCGACACTATTGACAATCTAAAGATGTATGTCGGCATAAACCCGCTGTTTGCCGATGTAGTCAAGTTCCTTGAGGAAAACGACCTCGCCGCTCTTGAGCCAGGTAAGCACGAGATAAAGGGTAAGGATCTCTTCGTCAACATCATCAACCAGAAAGGCAAACAGCCCAATGAGGCAGTGATGGAGACCCACCGCAACATGCTCGACATACAGATACCTATCGACGGTGAGGAGACCTACGGCTACCTGCCGCTTGAGGATATCACCGTGGAGGCAGAGTACAACGCAGAGAAGGACGTGACGAAATATCCCGACCAGCCTGCTTCTACCTATGCTACGTGTCGTCCGGGCATGATGGCAATCTTCTTCCCACAGGACGGACACACACCTTGCATCTCCAACGACGAGATGTTCAAGAAGGCTGTGTTCAAAATCAAAGCGTAAAGCTCGTTTACATACAGCATCGTAATCAGTATCCTTTTACAGTGTAATCGGATAGCGATTACCGCCCAATCAGATACTGATTACGATGTAAAAGCACAGCGATTACAACACCTGTTGTAATACGCTGAAAAACAGTCCGCTGACTCTTACCTGAAAACAAAACAAAATAATTACGACAGTATGGCAGAAACCAAGAAAACCCCTGCGACGAAGACTCCTGCCGCAAAGAAACCTGTAACTGCTAAAAAAGCATCTACGACCAAGAAAACTACCGCTACCCGTAAGGCAGTCAAGAAACAGCCGGAGGCTCCGCAGCACATAGGAATAGTGCAGCGCGACCCATGGCTCGAACCTTTTGAAAATGCCATACAGGGGCGTCACGACCATGCCGAGTGGATGGCTAACCATCTGACAAACAACGGCAAGATGTCTCTCGCAGACTTCGCTACCGGATATATGTATTATGGTCTCCACCGCGACCAGAAAGGCGGTTGGGTATTCCGTGAGTGGGCACCTAATGCCACCGAAATCTGTCTCATAGGCGATTTCAACAACTGGCAGCCTGCGAAGAAATACCAGCTGAAAAAGAAGAAGAACGGACAGGACTGGGAACTCAAACTGCCTGCTGATGCCATGAAGCATGGCGACCTCTACAAGATGTTAGTGAAGTGGGACGGCGGTCAGGGCGAGCGCATACCTGCATGGGTGCGTCGCGTAGTACAGGACGAGAATACGAAAATATTCTCCGCTCAGGTATGGGCTCCAGAGAAGGAGTATAAGTGGAAGAAGAAAACATTCAGGCCTTCCGTTGACCCTCTGCTTATCTATGAGTGCCACGTAGGTATGGCGCAAGATGCCGAGAAGGTCGGGTCATATACTGAATTCCGTGAGAATGTACTGCCACGTGTCATCAAGGCCGGCTACAACTGCATACAGGTCATGGCCATACAGGAACATCCCTACTACGGTTCCTTCGGTTATCACGTAAGCAATTTCTTCGCTCCCTCAAGCCGCTTCGGTACGCCCGAGGAACTGAAGGAACTCATAGATGCCGCCCATCAGGCAGGCATTGCGGTCATAATGGATTTGGTTCACTCTCATGCCGTTAAGAATGAGGTAGAGGGATTGGGAAACCTCTGTGGCGACCCTAACCAGTATTTCTACCCGGGCGACCGCCGCGAGCACAACCAGTGGGACAGCCTTTGCTTCGACTACGGCAAAGATCAGGTCATGCACTTCCTGCTCTCTAACTGCAAATACTGGCTTGATGAGTTCCATTTCGACGGCTTCCGCTTCGATGGTGTGACCTCAATGCTCTACTATAACCACGGTCTGGGTGTGGATTTCGGCAGCTATGGCGACTACTTCAATGGCGGACAGGACGATAATGCTCTCTGTTATCTGGCTCTGGCTAACCGCGTCATCCATGAGGTCAACAAGCATGCTATCACCATTGCCGAGGAAATGTCGGGTATGCCAGGGCTTGCTGCCAAGTATGAGGATGGCGGACTGGGCTTCGATTACCGTCTGGCCATGGGACTGCCTGACTACTGGATAAAGATGATTAAGGAGAAGAGCGACGAGCAATGGAACCCGCGCGACATATTCTGGGAGATGACTAACCGCCGTCAGGACGAGAAAACCATCTCTTATGCCGAGAGCCACGACCAGGCTTTAGTGGGCGACAAGACCATCATCTTCCGACTTGTAGATGCTGATATGTACTGGCATTTCAAGAAGGGAGATGAAAATGACGTGGCTCGCCGCGGCATAGCCCTGCACAAGATGATACGCCTTGTGACGGCTTCAACGATGGGAGGCGGCTATCTCACGTTCATGGGCAATGAGTGGGGGCATCCAGAGTGGATTGACTTCCCACGCGAAGGCAACGGATGGAGCTGCAAGTATGCACGCCGACAGTGGCATCTCGTTGACAACAAAGAACTCTGTTATCACTGGCTGGGCGACTTCGACCGCCGCATGATGGAAATCATAGGCATGCAGAAGAAGTTCAATCTCACACCAGTACAGGAGATATGGGTTAATGAAGGCGACCAGGTTATGGCGTTCATGCGTGGCGACCTGTTGTTCGTGTTCAACTTCTCGCCTACGCGCTCCTATACCGATTACGGCTTCCTCGTGCCGCTCGGAGCATACAATGTGGTGCTTAATACCGACTCGAAAGACTACGGAGGATTCGGCTTCGCCGACGATACTGTGACGCATCTCACCAACTACGACCCCACGTATGCTGCAGACCGCAAGGAGTGGCTGAAGCTATACATTCCGGCGCGCTCCGCAGTAGTACTGAAAAAGAACTGATAAATTCTGTCACCTATAATGCAAAACGACACAAAAGGCAGCGCCATTACAATGAAGGTAGTGTGTGCTGCGCTTTTTCTGATATTCGTATTCTCTTACGTCCACTACTTCCAGTGTGACGTAATGGCTATGATGCAGTATGATTGGTCGGGCGGTCTGAAGAAGTATGACCGCGCGATTGGCACCGTTGTGATTACCTCTGTCATTGCGCTTGTCGCATTGTTGACTAATGTGGTCACACGCCTGCCCATACGCTTTCATGCGCTCAACTATGTTCCTGCACTGATAATCCTTGGCATACTCACGGCTGTCAGATACCACGATGGTGCGGTGCATCCTTCCATTGTGTGGCTTGTGCTTGGCCTTTGCCTGCTCGTGCTCAGTATATTGGCTATCAGCGTGGCCGCAAGGTATAGGGCTTACATGCAGCCTCTGCGCTCGCATGGATTCTTGTCGCATCCCTGGTGGATGAACTTCACTCAGCTTTTTGTTGCGTTCGCACTCGTGTATGCCATGGGAAATACTGACCGCACGCTGCATACCCGACTGGCTGTGGAACGCCTTTGTATTCAGCAAGACTTTGCTGGTGCGCTGCAAAGGGGGATTCCTAAGTACGACAATGACTCTTCACTCGTCATGCTGCGCGCCATGGCGTTGGCTAAAGGTTCAGCGAGTGACAGCACCTGTCTGCTGGGTGAGCATCTCTTCAACTATGAGATTACGGGCGGTTCGCGCTCACTCTTCCCACAGCGCGACAAGTCTTCTGCCTTTCTTCTGGGCAATTCGTATAACCTTTGGCAAACCATAGGTTTCGTACCTTGTAATCAGAGCGAATCGCCTATAGTAATACTGAAGCGCGAATTGGCGCGTGAGAAGACACGGTTGCTTGTCTATAACGACACCACACTGCCCCAAGAACAGCGTGATTCCGTCAGCAAACCGCTTTGCCGACCTGCTGCGAGAGACTATCTGCTGTGTGCATATCTGCTCGACCGCGACCTGCGCTCGTTCGTGCGCCTGTTACCTGAGGTATATAAACTCGACACTTCATTGCCACAGCACTATCGCGAGGCGTGTGTACTATATAAGAAACTGACTGGCACTGCTGTCTATAATGACCCTGCCGTTGAGGCTGATTATGAAGATTTCCTCACCGTGATGCGCTCGCAGCATGACCCGGCGTTGCGTCGTGCAGCACTGCGCGATAGCCATTTCGGTACGTATTGGTATTATTATCACGTAAGAAACTAAATGATAATGCCTCATGTTGTTAAGGGCGTTAATAAAAACTACAAATAGTTTATTACCTATCGGCTGAGTATTAACGGCATTAGCGAGGTGACATTAACGGTATTAACGACCCGGTATTAACGGCATTAACGTTAAATAAACAATCAAAAACTTATTCGCAGAACAATTATTTGACTAAATGTGGGGACATTATAACCCACCCAAAGCATGAAGACAATGATAATCACAGGCGGCAGCTCTGGCATAGGCAAGGCCGCCGCCCAACTGTTTGCCGAAAAAGGATACAAGGTATATGAACTCTCGCGCCATGGCGAGTCTGCCGAGGGAATAACGCATATAGATTGCGATGTGACTGTGGCTGGCAACTGTAGCGATGCTGTGAAACGTGTAATTGATGAGTGCGGAACGCTCGATGTACTCATTAGCAATGCTGGTATGGGCATCAGTGGAGCAGTGGAGTTTACCGAAGAGAGCGAGGCTCGCAGACAGTTTGATGTCAATTTCTTCGGTGCACTCAATATAACGCAGGCAGCCTTGCCCTATCTGCGCACTCAGCGTCATGGACGCATCATATTTGTAAGCAGCGTTATGGCGACTTTCAGTCTGCCGTTTCAGGCTTTCTACTCCGCCACTAAGTCGGCAGTAAACTCCTTGGCACTTGCCCTGCGCAACGAAGTACGTCCCTTCGGCATTGAGGTATGCATCCTGATGCCTGGTGATGTAAAGACGGGCTTCACGGCAGCACGCAAGAAGAGTCTTGCAGGTAGCGAAGTCTATACCCACATGGAGAAAGCTGTCTGTACCATGGAGCACGATGAACAGCACGGCATCACTCCAGAGCGTATGGCTCGCAAACTGCTCTCCATGGCAGAAACGAAGCGTCCTGCAGCAACAAGCACCGTAGGTTGGATGTATCATTTGTTCTTGTTATTGGGAAAACTTGTGCCCACCACTCTGGCTTACCGCATCGTAGGCAAGATGTACTGATGCCTACGCCGCTGTTGGGTGATAACTTGTACTGTTCTTTTTCGTAATCTTTCAATCGTTTTTACATTTAATTCGCGTATAAATAATCGTAAATTTGCAGTTCAGTAAGCAAAAGTATGATTGACTCGCTGACCATAGAAAGAATAAAGGAGGCCGCAGATATTGTAGATGTGGTATCAGAGTTCGTGTCGTTGAAGAAAGTGGGCGTGAACTACCGCGGACTGTGTCCGTTCCACAATGATCACACACCGTCGTTCTACGTGTCGCCGTCACGACGCACTTGCCATTGCTTCGTGTGCGGAGAAGGAGGCGACAGTGTCGGATTCATCATGCGCCACGAACAACTTGACTATCCTGAGGCACTGCGCTGGCTGGCACGACGCTATGGCATTGAGATAAAAGAGCGTGAGCTTTCTGATGAGCAGAAGCGAGAACAGAGCGAGCGCGAGGCTCTCTATATCGTTAACCAGTGGGCAGCGGACTACTTCGCCAACATATTGAAAAATGACATTGACGGCCGTGCCATAGGAATGCAGTACTTCCGTCAGCGTGGCATACGCGACGATATCATAGAGAAATTCAAACTCGGTTTCTGTCTTTCCGACCGCTCCGCCATGTCGGCCGAAGCTATCAGAAAAGGCTATAAAGAAGAATATCTTATAAAGACCGGACTGTGCTACAAGAAAGATGGTGGTGGCGGACTTATTGACCGCTTTGCAGGCAGGGTGATGTTCCCGTGGCTCGGTGTCAGCGGAAAGGTGGTAGCATTCGGCGGACGAGTGCTTGATGCTCGCACGAAAGGTGTGGCGCAGAAGTATGTCAACTCGCCCGATTCCGATATATACCATAAGGACCATGAACTCTACGGTATCTTCCAAGCCAAGAAAGCCATTGCCAAGGAAAACCTTGTATATATGGTTGAGGGATATACTGATGTGATATCAATGCATCAGTGTGGCATTGAGAATGTAGTAGCCAACTCTGGCACTGCTCTCTCCGAGCACCAGATACACATACTCCACCGTTTCACACCCAACATCGTGCTGCTCTACGACGGTGATGCCGCAGGCATTAAAGCTGCGCTCAGAGGTACTGATATGCTGCTGAAAGAGGGCATGAATGTGAAAGTAATGCTACTGCCAGATGGTGATGACCCCGACTCTTTTGCAAGAAAGCACACTGCTGAGGAATTCCGTACGTATATAGAGGAACACCAGACAGACTTCATAGCATTCAAGACGCGCGTGCTACTCGACGGCGTAAGCGACCCTCATAAGCGTGCCGAGGCAATCACGAGCATAATAAAAAGCGTAAGTGTGATTGGCGACCCCATAATAAGGGCTGCCTACATACAAGACTGTTCGGCGCGGCTGGGCTTTACCGAGCAGACGCTTACTGCAAAACTCAACGAGGAAATACGCACCGCCACGCAGGAACAACAGCGCGAGGAGCAACGACGTGAGCGACGCGAAGCTATGGCATCACAACCACCTCAGGGCAGTGGCGCGCCTGAGTTGCCCCCGATTATACTTCCCGACGGAGAGGTAGTTGCACCAGAAAGCAACAGCCAACCCACCACTGCGCTACCTACATCAACACCGTCGCAATATGCAACACAGCCAACAAGACCAACAGCACGGAAGAAGACTACCGTGGCCGACCTTATAATAAGGATAGTGATAGAGCATGGCGAAGAGGTTATATTTGATAACGTAGAACGGGAGGATGGTAAGAGTATTTCTCTAAACATTGCGCAGTATATCAAGTATGACATGGGACAGGACGGATTGTCTTTTTCCGAGCCGCTATACAACAGGATACTTGACATAGCCGTAGAGCAATCAAAAGAAAAGGATTTCAAAGCAGGAAGATATTTTACCATGCATCCAGACTACGAGATGTCGTCGCTCGCCATTGACCTGACGAATGACGTAGCAATGATATCAGACAGTATGCGCCCCAATCCTTCCACCGATGAGTTGCGTGAGCAGGTAAACCACTTATTGCTCGATTACCGTAATGAGTACATCAACCAACAGATGACTGGCCTTGCAGCTCGTATGCGAGCCGCAAACGGCGATGCAGAAAAGATAAAGCAGATAATGGCCGAGATGCGCGAAGTGCAACAGGTAAGACGAGCAATAGCAAAAAGGATAGGCGGAAGCATATCACCACTGAGATAAGGGTGGATTCTATTGATTACCACCATAACTCATGACGCATATTCTGCAAATTAGGGTTTTTCCTCATGTAACATAGGGAAAAGCCCTTTTTGCTTTTAATAATTTGATGTACTTTTGCATCAGATAACAATTAAAACCATACGATTATGAAAAAGATTATACTCACACTCATATCTGTCATCACCATGGCTACGACAGTCAGTGCCATGACATACGCAGAAGCTCGCGAGCAGGCTCTGTTCCTCACCGACAAGATGGCTTACGAACTCAATCTCAGTCAGCATCAGTATGAGGCTGCATACGAGATAAATCTCGATTACCTCATGAGCATACATACCGTAGGCGATGTATATGCAGATGCATGGCGTCAGCGTAATCTCGACCTCGAGTATATACTCTATGATTGGCAGTACACGGCTTTCTGCGCAGCCAGCTATTTCTTCCGCCCCGTATATTGGAACGCAGGCTACTGGCATTTCGGCATTTACTCACACTATCCTCACCGCACGCACTTCTACTTCTCTCGTCCGGCTGCTTATGTGTCCTATCGCGGCGGACACTCATGGCGTCGCAACGGCGGACGTTCCTGGTACGTAGCACGCAGAGAGACCTATCGTCCGGCGGTACATCGCAACCACTACGTCGGTATGCGCGACAACCATCGCGAAGTCGGTCATAGCAATCGCAGCAGCGTAGCTTTCAAGCGTAATAACAATGTTAATCGCAATAACAACACTTATCGCAATAACAGCACTCATCATAACAACAACACATATCACAACAATAACAATGTGAATCGCAATAACGATAATGGCAACCGCTATAACGGCAGGAATAATAATGGTATTCATTATAATAATGGAAACAGCAACTCCTATACCCGTCCATCAGTAAGTAGCCGCCGTAGCAGTACACGCGAGACCGTAGGGCATAGCGATAACATAGGTAGTCGTTCATCATCGTCTGTAGGCAACAATACGATGCATCGCGGTGGCAGCATAGGTAGCACCCGTGGAGCAGTTCGCAGTGGTGGAACTACACGTGGCAACGCCGGCACAATGTCAAACGGCAGCAGTGGTAGCCGCGGACGCAGATAACATGAGAACTCACAAATTCAATACTGCAGAAATTTCAGACATAAAAATTTTGCAGATTAAAAAAAATGTATTAACTTTGCACTTCGGAAAGCGAGGAGGACGCTATCTTCCCTGCTTTCCACTTTTTTAGGGAAGATTGGCAGAGTGACCGAATGCGCTGGACTCGAAATCCGGTATACGCTTTACCGCGTATCGGGGGTTTGAATCCCTCATCTTCC
>CAMNCV010000080.1 GCA_946534585.1 uncultured Prevotellaceae bacterium | reverse complement strand
CAATCATAATTTAATGTATTTTTGTTTGTTTAGCTAATAGTTTTATGGTGTACTACTATAATAGTACACTGCAAAAGTAATACTATTTACAGTTTCCTGCAAATAAATCGTTATAAAACTGCATGATATTAACATTCTTTAAAACAATTACCCACTAAAAAATCAAGAATATATCATGCCGCCTACCGCTGCAGACCATAGAACTCTTTGAGAATAATACTAATTAAAGTTTGGTTCAGATGCTATCTCAGACATATATGCGAAGGCCTCGCAGAATAATAAAAATCCCACCATTACTACATTGAGTAATGGTGGGATTGACGTATAAACAGAATGATTGTTAGTATTTACTTTTGCTCCCAGGCTACAATCTTATCCTGATTTTCAAGCAGGAAGTCAATGTCATCAAGGGCATTCTCAAGACAATACTTCTTGTAACCGTTGATTTCAAACCTCTCAGAGTGACCTGTTGCTTCGTTGGTTACAGTCTGATTAGGCAAATCTACGGTAACTACGGTCTGTGGGTCTTTGTCGATGCTCTCGAAGAGTTCAGCTTGAAACTCTGGTGTTACGATAACGGGGAGTACGAAACAGTTGAGCAAATTGTTACGGTGGATATCAGCAAAGCTTGACGATATGACCACGCGGACGCCATATCCTGCAATAGCCCACGCTGCATGTTCGCGTGAAGAACCAGAGCCCCAGTTCTTGCCGCCCACGATAATCTCGTGTATTCCCTCGCTTGGTGCAGCCGAGAATTCAGGTTTGTTCATCACGAAGTCAGCAATAGGCTTATCGTTAGCGTCATAACGCAGGTCGTGCATGAAGGCATCGCCGTAGAACTTCGGGTCGCGAGTGGTGAAGGCGAGATAACGTGCTGGGATGATATTATCCGTATTGTTGTTGTCTATCGCAATAGGAATGCAGGTAGAGCGAACTATATTGAATTTCTGTTTAGCCATGATTCTACTACTCTTTGAATTAGTCTATGAATTTGCGAGGGTCAGTTATCACACCAGTTATTGCAGATGCAGCAACGGTCAGTGGTGATGCGAGCACAGTGCGTGCGCCAGGTCCCTGACGACCTACGAAGTTACGGTTTGATGTTGAGATAGACAGTTTGCCGGCAGGTACCTTGTCAGGGTTCATAGCCAGACAGCTTGAGCAAGAAGGCAGACGCAGTTCAAAACCTGCTTCCTCAAGAATCTTGTCAATTCCCTCGTCGATAATCTGCTGACGCACGAGCCATGAGCCAGGTACGAGCCAAGCCACGACGTTGTCGGCCTTTTTCTTTCCCTTGACGATAGATGCGAAAGCACGGAAATCCTCAATACGACCATTGGTGCAAGCACCGAGGAATACGTAGTCAACAGGATGTCCTTCGAGTTTCTCGCCTGGCTTAAACTGCATATAAGTGAGTTGTGACTCCAACTGAGCAGCCTCCTCAGCCGACATTGACTCCATCGTAGGCACAGTACCGTCAATGGCGATGCCGGCACCAGGGTTAGTGCCGTAGGTGATGCGTGGGGCAATGTCCTCAGCGCGATAAGTGACCTCTTTGTCGAATACGGCATCGTCGTCACTCTTCAGTGTCTTCCAGTATTCTACGGCCTTGTCCCATTCAGCCCCCTTAGGCGCATACTCGCGACCTTTCAGGTAAGCAAAAGTGGTCTCGTCAGGAGCGATGATGCCAGCGCGCGAACCCATCTCAATTGAGAGGTTTGACAGTGTCAGGCGTCCTTCCATCGACATATTGCGGATGGTAGAGCCTGCATATTCAACCACATAGCCTGTAGCACCAGAGGTAGTCATCTGCGCCATGATGTAGAGAGCTACATCCTTTGCCGTTACGCCCGGCTGTAGTTCGCCCTCAATATTGATACGCATTGACTTAGGCTTTGACTGCAATATGGTTTCAGAAGCCAGCACCTGTGCTACCTCTGAAGTGCCGATACCCATTGCCAGGGCACCTACTGCACCGTGGGTAGAGGTGTGAGAGTCGCCACAAACGATAGTCATGCCAGGCAGTGAAAGGCCTTTCTCAGGACCTACTACGTGGATGATGCCGTTGTCCTTCGTACCCATTGCGAAGTGCTTGACGCCAAACTCCTCACAGTTAGCCTTCAGCGTCTCGACCTGCTTGCGACCGATTGGGTCGTCGATGCGCTCCTGCTGGTCAGAAGGAGTGTTGTGGTCAGGCATAGCGAATACGTGGTCAGGACGGAAAACCTTCAGTCCTTTGTCGCGCAGGGTGTCAAAAGCCTGCGGTGTGGTCACCTCATGACAGTACAGACGGTCGATGTACAACTGTGTAGGGCCGTCAGTGACGGTCTGCACCACATGCTTGTCCCAGATTTTATCAAAAAGAGTGTTCATATATGTTTTATAAGTTATTTATATTTAGGTTGCAAAGTTACTATTTTTTTTTTATTCTGCCAAACCTCGCGTGGTTTTTCTTTCCATAGCATGGGCTGCGTGAAAATTTATAGGGGGTAAAACAGTGTCGTTGTAATCTCTATGCGATTGCAGTGTAATTTGATAGCGATTACAGTGTAATCAGGTAGCGATTGCAGTGTAATCAGATAGCAATTGCACAACGATTGGTATCTGACTGTTATTTATGTATAATTTAATCTTAAATAAATGTAAATTGCAATGCGAATTCTTGTTTATCGGAGAAAAAATGTGTAACTTTGTGTTTTGATAATATTGAAATAACAAAAAAACAAGACTTTACAGACATGGCTGTAGATATAAGAGAACTGAATGCTCTGATAGAGCAAAATAGTAATTTCGTTACGAACCTTACCACTGGTATGGATAAGGTGATAGTAGGTCAGAAACATTTGGTAGAGTCGCTGCTCATTGGTTTGCTCAGCGATGGTCATATACTGCTTGAGGGCGTGCCGGGACTGGCAAAGACGCTTGCCATCAATACGCTTTCGAAACTTATCGACGGCAAGTTCAGCCGCATACAGTTCACTCCGGACTTGTTGCCGGCTGACGTTGTGGGCACTATGATTTACTCACAGAAGGATGAGGCTTTCCAGGTAAAGAAAGGTCCGGTGTTTGCCAACTTCGTGCTTGCCGACGAAATCAACCGCGCTCCGGCGAAGGTGCAGTCGGCACTGCTTGAGGCTATGCAGGAGCATCAGGTGACAATAGGCGACGATACCTTCCGCCTGCCGAAGCCTTTCCTCGTCATGGCCACGCAGAACCCCGTGGAGCAAGAGGGTACATACCCACTGCCTGAGGCGCAGATGGACCGCTTCATGCTCAAGGTGGTGATAGGATATCCAACTCTTGAGGAAGAGAAGAAGATTATGCGCGAGAACCTTGCAGGCTCGCTTCCGGAGATATTGCCCGTAAGCAGCGCTGACGAGATAATTAGAGCACGTGAGGTAGTGCGTCAGGTATATATCGACGAGAAAATCGAACAGTACATTGCCGACATCGTATTTGCTACACGTTACCCCAAGAACTACGGCTTGTCGGAACTCGAACCGATGATTACCTTTGGCGGAAGTCCGCGTGCCAGTATCAATCTTGCAAAGGCAGCGCGTGCCTATGCGTTCATCAAGCGTCGCGGATATGTTATCCCTGAGGACGTACGTGCCGTGGCTCACGATGTGTTGCGCCACCGCATCGGACTGAGCTATGAGGCTGAGGCGAGCATGGTGACGAGCGAAGACATCGTAAGCCAGATAATAAATAAGGTGGAAGTGCCATGATAATTCATAATGCATAATCCATAATCATAATGTGTGATGCATAATGGAGACTTCTGAAATCATAAAGAAAGTACGCCGTATAGAGATAAAGACCCGCGGACTGAGTAGCAATATGTTCGCCGGTCAGTACCACTCTGCCTTCAAGGGGCGTGGCATGGCATTCGCTGAAGTAAGGGAATACCAGTATGGCGATGATGTGCGCGACATAGACTGGAACGTTACAGCCCGCTTCCATCGCCCCTATGTCAAAGTGTTTGAGGAGGAGCGTGAACTGACAGTGATGCTGCTCGTCGATGTGTCGGGGTCGCTCAACTTCGGTACGCGTGGCGAGACGAAGAGTGAGATGGCTACGGAAATAGCGGCAACGCTGGCTTTCAGTGCCATACAGAATAACGACAAAATCGGCGTTATCTTCTTCTCTGACCGCGTAGAGAAATATATTCCGCCACAGAAGGGACGCAAGCATATACTCTATATCATACGCGAGATGCTCGATTTTCAGCCCGAATCAAAGAAAACAGATGTGGCTGTGGCTCTCGAATACTTAGGTCGTACACAGAAACATCGTTGCACGGCTTTTGTGCTCAGCGACTTCTACGACCGCAAGGACTTCGAGAAACCTCTGCAGATATGCCGCTCACGCCATGATGTCGTAGGCATACAACTCTATGACCCGCTACAGAAACAGTTGCCTGATGTCGGTATCCTGCGCATACACGATGCCGAGACGGGGTTCGAACAGTACATTGATACGTCGAGTAAAGCCGTGCGTCGTGCGCATCAGCAGTACTGGCAGCATCGCAACGACGAACTGCGAGGCATCTTCCAGCGCAATAGCGTTGACTACGTCAGCGTGGCAACCAATGGCGATTTCGTCAAGGCTCTTCGCCAGTTGTTCGCTATGAGATAACATTAGCATTGCTTAGGCGTGACAGTAAGAACAGTAAGAAATTATTAACGGTGACTATACACATATTTAATAATATAAGAAACAGATGGCATGTGTTTGCAGTCCTATTACTGCAAACCACGCTTTTCGCCGCTACAGCCTCCGCACAGGTCAGCGTTGATAGCGAGATTGACTCCGTGCAGATACTCGTTGGCGAGCAGACCGCTATGCGCGTGTCGGTCAGTGTGAAGCCCGGACAGAAAGTAGCGTTCTCACAGTGGCAGCCACAGCAGATGATTGTGCCGGGGCTTGAGGTTGTGGAGATGCCGCGAGTTGACACCACTGATGCAGGAAACGGATTCATAAAACTGACGCAGCACCTTACGCTGACATCCTTTGACGATACGCTGTATCTCATTCCTCCACAGAAAGTAAAGGTAGATGGACGCGAGTATGAAAGCAAAAGTCTTGCCCTGAAGGTGCTCACCATCGACGTGGATACGCTGCATCCAAATCAGTTCTTCGGACCGAAAGACGTGCAGGATAATCCTTTCCTGTGGTCGGAATGGTCAAAATTGTTCTGGCTTGCTGTGCTCGTGGCAGTGCTTTACGTGCTCTGCTGGCTGGCTTGGCTGCGACTGAAGAGTAATAAACCATTGCAGTTTAAGGTGAAGATAGTGAAGCGCATACCGCCTCATCAGAAAGCTCTGAATGAGATTGAAAAGCTAAGAAGCGAGAAAGATACACTTGCCATGCAGACCTCTGACTACAAAGCTTATTACACGCAACTCACTGATACGCTGCGTAAATATATGCAGGAGCGCTTTGGATTCAATGCTATGGAGATGACTTCGGCTGAGATAATCGAGCGTCTGAAGCAGGAAGAGGACCAATCGAAGATTCAGGAACTCACAATGCTCTTTGAAACGGCTGACCTCGTGAAGTTCGCCAAGTACACAGCAGGTATGAGTGAGAACGATCGCAACCTCGTGAATGCCGTTGATTTCATCAACACCACAAAGCAGGACAACCTGCCTACGGAAGAGCGTATAGAGCCAACGATTACAGAAAAACAGCGTCAGACGCTGCGTATGCGTCTCTCATTGAAATGGACCATCGTGGTACTGACCATCGCTACCACGGCACTGCTTGCCTATGTGCTCTATTGTCTGTGGGATATGATGGCGTGATGTGGCTAATGTAACCGACGGTATGTTAATGTGTTAAAACCAAGATAAAAAGTGATGGAATTCACACAACCATTATATTTCCTGTTGTTATTGCTGCTCATACCATATATAATGTGGTATGTCTTATGGCGTAACCGTGGCAAGCGCAAGATGGAGGCATCGCTTACCATCAGCGATGCGTTTGCATATAAGAATGCACCGGTCAGCCTCAGAGTCAGGATGATACACCTGCCGATGATAATGCGCTGCGTAGCATTTGCGCTGATTGTATGCGCACTCGCACGTCCGCAGACCCACAGTGCGTGGGATGAGAAGACGGTGGAAGGCATAGATATAATGCTTGCCATGGACGTATCTACCAGTATGCTGGCAGAGGACTTGCGCCCTAACCGTATGGAGGCTGCAAAAGATGTGGCTGCTTCATTCATCAGCGACCGTGCTAACGACAACATCGGACTGACGATATTCGCCGGTGAGGCTTTTACACAGTGTCCTATGACAACCGACCACGCATCGTTGCTCAACCTGTTGAAAGGCGTGCGCACCGACATAGCTGCCAACGGACTCATCAGTGATGGTACGGCAATTGGCATGGGACTGGCTAATGCCGTGTCAAGACTGAAGGATTCGAAGGCGAAAAGCCGCGTGGTGATATTACTTACTGATGGCTCCAACAACATGGGCGATATATCTCCGATGACTGCTGCGCAGATAGCCAAGAGTCTCGGAATACGTGTCTATACCATTGGCGTGGGCACAAACAAGGTTGCTCGCTACCCGATGCCAGTGGCAGGAGGGGTACAGTATGTCAATATGCCAGTGGAAATAGATACTAAGACGCTGAGCAACATTGCGGCAGTGAGCGATGGTAACTTCTATCGTGCCACCAATAACCGCGAACTTAAGCAGATATATCAAGATATTGACAAACTGGAAAAGTCGCGACTGAACGTCAAGAAGTTCTCAAAGCGATATGAAGCCTACCAACCTTTCATCATAGCTGCGCTGCTTGCGCTGCTGCTTGAAATACTGCTCAGGCTCACATTGCTTAGAAGATTAAGTTAAAAGGAAATGAGATTCGAGAATACTATATATCTATGGTTGCTCACCATAATACCATTTATGGTGGCATTGATGGCCTGGGGAGAATGGCGCAGACGTAAGATGTTGCGCCGGTTGGGTGACAAAAAACTGATTAAGGCACTGTTGCCCGGTGCTTCTGCAAGGCGCAGGTGGATTAAGTTCATCCTGCTTCAGATGGCATTGGCAACGGTGATAATAATGCTTGCCCGCCCGCAGATGGGTACAAAGGTGTCAAATGAGAAACGTAATGGCATTGAGGCCATAATATGTCTTGATATAAGCAACTCCATGCTGGCTGAGGATGTGGCGCCAAGCCGACTGCAAAAGAGTAAGATGCTGGTGGAGAATATGGTGGAGAAGTTTAGCAATGACAAGATAGGCCTTGTCGTATTTGCTGGTGATGCCTTCGTACAACTGCCTATAACAAGCGACTATGTGTCGGCAAAGATGTTCCTGCATAATATCGAACCGTCACTCATACAGACGCAAGGCACTGACATTGCGGCAGCCATCAACCTGGCATCCAATAGCTTTACGCAGCAAAAGAATATCGGTAAGGCTATCATTGTGATTACAGATGGAGAAGACCATGAAGGCGGTGCCAAGGAGGCTGCAAAGGCTGCACGCGATAAAGGCTATAGGGTGTTTATTCTGGGCATAGGTAATACTGCCGGTGCTCCTATACCGCAAGGTGATGGCAGCTATATGGTTGACAATACGGGAAATACCGTGATGACTGCCCTTAATGAGCAGATGTGTCGTGAAGTGGCTGCTGCAGGCAGCGGAACATATATCCACGTGGACAATACATACGCCGCTCAGGAGCGCCTTAACAGCGAGATAGCCAAGATGCAGCAAGGCGAAATGGAATCAGTGGTGTACTCTGAGTATAACGAGCAGTTCCAAGTGTTTGGCATACTTGCTATTTTCCTTCTCATAGTAGAGGTGCTTGTCAGCGAGGTTATGAATCCATGGTTCGGCAAATTCAAAATATTCAAAAAGAGAATATAAAAGATGACGTTTGTAAACAAGGCAATATATAATAAAATAATGATGAGCACAGTGCTTGTAGTGCTTATGCTGTTCGTGGCAGGAGTGGGCGAGGGCTTCGCTCAGTCTGACCGCTCTCACATCCGCCAAGGCAACCGCCACATGCGTGGTGGCGCAGAAGGTGGCGCTGCAAAGGCTGAGGTTAGTTATCGCAAGGCTCAGGCTGTTAACCCTGCTAACACGCAGGCTATGTATAATCTCGGTTGCGCCTTGATGGCTCAGCAGAAGGATTCTGCGGCTCTTGAAGCCTTCAAAAAGGCGGCTACGGCTGAGCAAAACAAGGGACGTCGTGCCATGTCATATCATAACATGGGCGTGATTGCCCAGAGACATCAGCAGTATGGCGATGCCATCGAAGCATACAAGCAGGCTTTGAGACTGTGCCCTAATGACAACGAGACTCGTTATAACCTCGTTTTATGCAAGCGCCAGCAAAAGAACCAGCAGCAGAATAATAACAATTCTGGTGGCGGCGGCAACGATAATAAGGATAAAGACAAGAATAAGGATAAGAAAAATAACAAGGATAAAGATAAGAACAAGAACGACCAAAACAACGACAAACAGGACAAGCAAGACCAGCAGAAACAGCAACAGGATAAGCAGATGAGTCGTGAAAACGCTGAACAACTGCTCAATGCGGCTATGCAGGAAGAGAAACAGACGCAGGAACGCATGAAGAAAGCGATGAGCCAGCCGCGTCGCCGCACACTGCAAAAGAACTGGTAACAACACGGTTGTCGTGGGAATGATAATTATTACTGCAGGAAAAATGACTTATAAGAACACTTATATGAACAGGATTGCGGGATTGGTAGTGTTACTAATCCTCCAGTCCTCATTCTTTTCTCTCTATACATACGCACAGCGCATTACGGCAAAAGGACCAGGTACTGTAGCCGCAGGACAGCCATTCCAGATACAGTACGTAGTGAACACGACAGATGTGAAAGGCTTCCGTATAGGCAACGTGCCTGATGCACTCGACGTTGTGTATGGGCCGAGCACCAGCACACAACAGAGTTTCTCTATGGTTAACGGGCGAACGACACAGTCTTCGTCTGTTACCTATACATATACGTTGATTGCTAAAAAGAACGGCACGTTCGTAATACCTTCTGCTCATGCCACGGTGTCGGGGTCTCCCGTATCATCTCAGGCACTGAAGATTAACGTGTCAGGCCATATGCATAGCGGTCAGCAGGGGCGTATGCAAAGTTCTCAGCAACCAGCGCAGCGCGTTGATCGTGCCGGCAGTCGCATAAGTGGCAACGATTTGTTTATTCGAGTTACTGCAAACAAACAGCGTGTCTATGAGCAGGAGCCCATATTGCTGACATATAAGGTTTATACTCTGGTTGACTTAACACAACTTGAGGGCAAGATGCCTGACCTGAACGGCTTTCATACACAAGAAATTCCACTGCCACAACAGAAATCTTTCCATGTGGAAACAATCAACGGCAGGGCTTATCGCTGCGTAACATGGAGCCAGTATGTCATGTTTCCCCAGATGTCTGGAAAGCTTGAAATACCAAGTATCACGTTTCGTGGTACGGTAGTGCAAGAGAATCCGAACGTTGATCCGTTTGAAGCTTTCTTCAATGGTGGCTCTGGTTACGTGGAAGTGAAAAAGGAAATAAAGGCTCCGAGTGTCACGATACAAGTAGATCCATTACCCACGAAACCCGCAGGATATTCTGGTGGCGTAGGTCATTTCAACGTAACGTCATCTGTTGACAAAACTACAGTGAAATCAGGTGACCCCGTCAGTCTGCGTGTAGTAGTCAGTGGAGTGGGTAATATGAAACTCCTGAAGATGCCAGAACTCAATCTTCCAAAGGACTTCGATAAGTATGACCCGAAGGTTACGGACAAGACCAAGCTCAGTGCTGATGGTGTTACCGGCAGCATGGTGTATGACTATCTTATAGTTCCGCGCAATAAAGGACGATACACCATCCCCGGTATTGACTTCATATATTTCGATACGCAGAGCAAAACCTATAAGACAGCCAAGACGCAGCCAATCAACCTTACCGTGGAACAAGGCAGCGGAAACGGCAATGTGGCAGACTACTCACAGCTTGATGATAACGATATCAGCGATATTATGCAGGGTGTAGGCACGAAGGAAAAACCATATTACACTTTCTTTGGCACTACTGCACACGTGATTGCCAACGTCGTGGCATTACTCGCGTTTGTCATACTGCTGATAGTGTTCCGCAAACGTGCATCAGCTCTTGCCGACGTTACAGTCGTGCGTGGTCGCAGAGCCAACAAGGTGGCGGTGAAACGATTGAAGAAGGCCGCCAAACTGATGACAACAGGCAAGCGTTCGGAATTCTATGAGGAAGTGTTGAGAGCTCTGTGGGGATATGTTGGTGATAAGCTCAATATGCCAGTTGAGCAACTCTCACGTGACAATATATCAGAAAAGCTTGCCAACAGGAATATTGACGACGACACCATCAAGAGATTTATCGAAGCCATTGACGAGTGTGAGTTTGCTCGTTACGCACCGAGTGGTGAACAGTCAGAGGCTGACATGATGATGAAGAATACCTATAATAAAGCTACTGAAGCCATCACTGAGATAGAAGAAGGCGGCAAATCAAAAACTAACTCTAAGAAATCAGACACCAATGGTACGGTAACAGTCACTAATAATGCCTTTACAACCATAGTGTTGCTACTGGTGCAGATGCTTTTTGCTTCTACGCAGGCATTTGCAGCCAATACGAAGGCCGATGCTGATGCGGCCTATCGTGTAGCAGATTACCAAAAGGCAATAGAGCTATATAAGGAGGATTTGAAGTCAGGAGAGTCAGCAGAAACCTATCATAATCTCGGCAACTGCTACTTCCGTACTGACAATATCCCGCAAGCGATACTCAGTTATGAACGTGCCCATAAACTCGCACCAGGTAACAAACGTATCAATCACAGTCTTGAGATTGCCCGAACAAAGACCATTGACCGCTTGACGCCAGACTCAGACATATTCTTTGTACAATGGTACAAGGCGTTACAGGCTATGATGACTATCGATGCCTGGGCGTGGCTCGCACTCTGTTCGCTCATTGTCTCACTGATACTCTTCCTTGTTTACCTCTTTGTAGGCAACATGTTGGTTCGCAAAGCATCGTTCTATGTATCCGTAACGCTGTTTCTCCTGTTTATAATAGGTAACCTGTTTGCTTGGCAACGCAAGCGCTACCTCACAACGCATACATCTGCTGTAGTGATGACTGAGACACTTACGGTCAAGTCTTCGCCAGAGATAAAGGCGCAGGAAGCCTGCATCATACACGAAGGAACTACGGTAGAGATAACCGACCGCGACATAAAAGGCTGGTATGGCATACGTCTTTCTGATGGTAGAGAAGGCTGGATAAACACTAAAGACGTGGAGGAAATATGATTGAAGCAATCGACAATTTCGGCATTCAGGTATTTTTTGGCAGCAGCAGCGCATTTCTTGACCAAATAGCGCTGATGCTTACCAATGTGTATATGTGGATACCTATGTTCATAACACTGTTCATCTTGATAGTAAAGAACAACGATAATATGCAGCAGATACTCGTAATCATCGGCTGCATAGCGCTCTGTGTGTTCCTTGCCTCGGGCACCGCAAACCTGCTTGTCAAACCGCTTGTGGAACGAGTACGCCCCTGCAACGACCTGCATTACAAGTATCTGGCTCAGATTGCAGGCAATATTCACGAGAAAGACTTCAGTTTCTTCTCTTCACATGCAGCCAGCACTACGGCCGTTGCTACGTTCTTCGTCTTACTTGTGAGAAGCAGTATGCTCAGCATTACACTCTATTGCTGGGCACTTATCAACATGTGGACGCGACTATACCTTGGCCAGCACTTCCTTACTGATGTGATAGTGGGCATGGTATGGGGTATCATTGCAGCGTGTGTGGCTTACGCCATCTGCCATAAATTGCAGAAAAACATATCGAGCGGACGCAATTTCATATCCACACAATACACCGATACGGGATATTCGCATATAGATGTGGATGTGGTAGTGTCAGTATTCTGCCTTACGCTGTGCTGCTCAACGATACCATTTGCAGAGATATACAATAATATTATAGAACTGATACATTGATAAACCCCAAACAAATACAGATAAAAGACTATACGTATGACCTGCCGGAGGAACGTATAGCAAAGTTCCCCTTGTCTCATCGTGACGAGAGCAAATTGCTCGTGTATGACAAAGGGTATATAAGCCACGATGTATTCAAACACGTTACCGATTACCTGCCCGAGGGGTCGCTGCTTATATACAACAATACCAAGGTAATACAGGCACGCCTTCACTTCCACAAGGAGACGGGAGCCCTTATCGAAGTATTCCTGCTTGAGCCGCATGAGCCTCGCGATTACGAACAAGTATTTCAGTCGCAAGGCTCCTGTGCGTGGATTTGCATGATAGGAAACCTCAAGAAATGGAAAGAGGGCGCACTGCACCAAAGCATCAACGTGAATGGAACTGACATTACATTGAGCGTAGAACGTGGTGGTGAGGAACAGACAGGCCACGTCTGTCGCTTCACTTGGGACGGTGGAGCGTCATTTGCCGAGATACTCGATGCTGTTGGCGAACTGCCCATTCCACCGTATTTGAACCGTGAAACACAGGAAAGTGACAAGACAACCTACCAGACAGTCTATTCCAAAATCAAAGGTAGTGTGGCAGCACCAACAGCCGGCCTGCATTTCACTGACGAAGTGTTGAGCGATGTTGACCGCCATGGCATAGAGCGAGAGGAAGTCACCCTGCACGTAGGGGCTGGCACATTCCGCCCTGTCAAGGCAGAGAAAATCGAAGGACACGCGATGCACCGCGAGTTTATCAGTGTGCGTCGCCATACCATTGAGCGTCTGATAGCCCACGGAGGAAAGGCAATAGCCGTAGGAACGACCTCCGTTCGCACGCTTGAGAGCCTATACTACATAGGTTTGCGCTTATTGCGCAACCCAAAGCTCACGGCTGAGGAACTCTGCATAGAGCAGTGGGAACCATATAGTAAGCAAGACCAAGCGGAACCAGAAAGCACCGATGCCCTTAAGGCTATACTGCGCTGGCTCGATGATAACCAGCTGAACACCATCCATTCGTCAACGAAGATAATAATAGTACCAGGCTATCACTACCATATAGTGGAACGATTGATAACCAACTTCCACCAGCCTCAATCAACACTCCTGCTGCTTGTCTCGGCATTCATAGGCGAAGACTGGCGCAAGGTGTATGACTATGCCTTGGCAAATGACTTCCGTTTCCTATCTTATGGTGATTCTTCAATCCTTATAAAACAGTAAACGCTATGAATTACGGATATATAAAGGTGGCTTCGGCCATACCAAGCGTGAGGGTAGGCGACTGCCAATACAATCTTTCTGAGACCGAACAGATGATAGTTCGTGCCGAGGGACAAGGCGTAGAGGTTATTGTTTTTCCCGAACTGGGCATCACTGGCTACACCTGTCAGGATTTGTTTCGGCAGCAACTGCTTGTAGATTCTGCCGAGCAGGCTGTCATGATGCTGCTCGACTTCACCCGTCAGCTCGACATCATAGCCATCATTGGCGTGCCTGTGCAGGTGGGAACAATACTGCTTAACTGCGCAGCAGTCATACAGAAAGGAAATCTCTTGGCTATAATCCCGAAGACATACCTGCCAAACTACAGTGAGTTCTACGAAAAACGTTGGTTTGCCTCGGCTCAAGACCTTCATCCTACGGAGATAAAGTATGCCGGAAGCAAGATATGCGTGAGCGCGGCTCCCATGGTGTTCCGTACCTATACCGGTGCGACCTTTGGCGTGGAACTCTGTGAAGACGTTTGGGCACCCGAGCCACCGTCAACGCGTCTCACCCTTGCCGGTGCCGACATTATCTTCAATCTCTCAGCTTCTGACGAACTGATAGGCAAGAATGCCTACCTGCGCCAACTGCTCTCGCAGCAGAGTGCGCGTACAATGGCAGGCTATGTATATGCCAGTTCGGGATTTGGCGAGAGCACGCAAGACGTAGTTTACGGCGGCAATGCCTATATATTCGAGAACGGTCAGATGATAGCCGAGAGCCAGCGCTTCTCGTTTGAGCCACAGATGGTCGTTTCTCAGATAGACTATGAGAAACTGCGTGCGGAGCGAAGAAACAACACTACCTTTGTCAATGCCCAGCGAACGGGCTATGCCGACGGTGCAATAAGATACGTTGACTGCCACTCCGTGACCGTAGATGACTTTACGTTGATACGCGATGTCAACCCTACGCCGTTCATTCCAAAAACTGCCGATATGCAGGCCTCATGCGATGAGATATTCAACATACAGGTGGCAGGTCTCGCCAAACGACTGGTACATACGGGGTGCAAGACCGTTATACTTGGTATCAGCGGTGGTCTCGATTCTACATTGGCGCTGCTTGTGTGCGTACGCACCTTTGACAAACTCAAACTGCCACGTACGGGCATAGTGGGTGTCACCATGCCTGGCTTCGGTACCACCGATCGCACTTACAACAATGCCATGAACCTGATGCAGTCGCTCGGTATTACAATACGCGAAATCTCAATAAAGGATGCGTGCATACAGCATTTCAAGGATATAAACCACGACATCTCGGTACACGACGTGACCTATGAAAACGGTCAGGCACGCGAGCGCACGCAGATACTAATGGATTTGAGCAATCAGCTTGGCGGGCTGGTCATAGGCACGGGTGACCTCTCCGAACTTGCCCTCGGTTGGGCAACATACAATGGCGACCACATGTCAATGTACGGAGTCAACGTCTCTATACCAAAGACTCTGATACGGTATCTTGTGCGCTTCGTTGCCGATAGCGACATAGATGCCGCCTCACGAGCCACGTTGCTCGATATTATCGACACGCCGATTTCGCCAGAGCTTATTCCTGCTGATGAGCAGGGCAACATTGCCCAGAAGACAGAGGACCTTGTAGGTCCATACGTGCTTCATGATTTCTTCCTCTATTATACGCTGCGCTGTGGCTTCCGCCCCCAGAAGATATTCATGCTTGCAAAGCACGCCTTTGCCAACAGCGAGGATTACCACTTCGATGAAGACACGATACGCAAGTGGCTGAAGACATTCCTGCGCCGTTTCTTCTCGCAGCAGTTCAAGCGTTCATGCTTGCCTGACGGACCGAAGGTAGGATCGGTGTCCTTATCGCCACGCGGCGACTGGCGCATGCCGAGCGATGCTTCAAGCGCCCTCTGGCTGGCTGACAATATAGATTAACCATACTGCCTTGTAATCGCATTGCGATTAGGCAGTAATCAGATAGCGATTGCATGGTAATCAGTATCTGATTACAACCTAATCAGATAGCGATTGCGAGTTAATCAGATAGCGATTATGAAAGTAAGGCCTTGTGCAAAGATAAACCTCGGTCTCAACGTGGTTAGACGCCGTGCTGATGGCTACCATGACCTGGAGACCGTTTTCTATCCTGTGGGTATCCACGATGAGTTGGAAGTTACGACGGCTGAGAAGGTCTCGCTCTGCGTTGAGGGCACTGACATTCAGTGTCCGCCGGAGAAAAACCTCGTCATGCGAGCCTACCGTCTGCTCGCTGAGCACCACTCGTTGCCTCCTGTCAGCATACGACTCAACAAGCTGTTGCCCTCACAGGCAGGTATGGGCGGTGGGTCGGCTGACGCAGCATTTATGATTCGATTGCTCAACGAACAGTATCAACTCGGACTCACTGTCAGCCAGATGCAGCAATACGCTGCAAGTATTGGTGCCGACTGCGCTTTCTTCATCGAGTCACGTCCTGCTTACGCCGAGGGAATAGGCGACAGGCTCACACCGTGTGAGGTCACGCAGTTGCAGGGCCGATGGCTCTTGCTCGTGAAACCCGACGTGGCGGTGTCAACCAAGGAGGCTTATGCCGGCATAACGCCGCGCAAGCCACTATGCAACTGCCTTGAGGTGCTCAGACAGCCCATAGAGACGTGGCGACAATGGCTTGTCAACGACTTTGAGGAGAGCATCTTTCCGAAACTACCCGTGCTCGCCGAGGTGAAACAGCAGATGTATGATAGCGGTGCCGTGTATGCAGCAATGTCAGGCAGTGGAAGTACCATCTTTGGTATATTCGATGATGAACCATCTGATATTATGAGCAGGTTTACACCTTATTATAATAGGAAACTGAAACTATAACAACTATATAAACGCAATAATACCATGCCAGCAAACAGCCGTAACAATACTGGCCGCTCGCGTTCAGCGCGACAGAAACAAGCCGAGGCAGCGCTTGGGCATCTCCCCCCTCAGGCTGTGGAGATAGAAAAGGTGGTGCTTGGTGCCTTAATGATTGACAGCGATGCTTTTTCTGTAGTCAGCGAACTGCTCCATCCGGAAACGTTCTATGACACGCGCCATCAGAAGATATACAGTGCCATCCAGTCCTTGAGCATGAAGGAGCAACCTGTTGATATGCTCACAGTGGCTGAGGAAATGAAGCGTCAGGGCACGTTCGATGATGTCGGTGGTGCCGTATATGTTGCAGAACTGACTTTGAATGTGGCTTCTGCAGCCAACATCCTGATGCATGCCTCGATACTTGCCGACAAGTACATAGCCCGTCAGCTCATATCCTATGCCTCAGAGGTAAGTACCATGGCGCTTGACGAGGGACAGGACATCAAAGAAGTAATGCAGAAAGCTGAAGGCTCGCTATTTACTCTCTCGCAAACAAATATGCGTCAGGACTATACGCAGATAGCACCTGTTGTGGCACAGGCATACGCTGCGATACAAAAGGCAGCCAACAGCGACTCCAAGGGTATAACAGGTTTGTCAACAGGATATTACGAACTTGACAAACTGACATCGGGTTGGCAGGCTTCTGACCTTATCATCATAGCCGGACGACCGGCCATGGGTAAGACATCTTTTGCCCTGTCATTGGCAAAGAATATAGCTGTTGATAATCAAGAGCCTATTGCTTTCTTCTCGCTTGAGATGAGCAACGTGCAACTTGTCAATCGTCTGATTTCCAATGTCTGCTCAATCGAAGGCAGTAAGATACTAAGCGGTGACTTCAGTAAAGACGACTGGAGCCGACTTGACAATAATGTGGAGAGGCTGCAGAAAGCGCCATTGTATGTGGATGACACACCGGGACTGTCTGTATTTGAGTTGCGTACCAAGGCGCGCCGACTGGTAAAGGAGCGTGGGGTGAAACTCATTATGATTGATTATCTGCAGCTCATGAATGCCAATGGTATGAAATTCAACTCACGACAGGAAGAGGTGTCAACCATCTCTCGTTCGTTAAAGGGACTGGCAAAAGAGCTCAATATCCCTATTATTGCTCTCTCACAGCTTTCGCGTGCCGTGGAACAGCGACCTGGCGATGAGGGTAAACGACCGCAGTTGTCTGACCTGCGTGAGTCGGGTGCGATAGAGCAGGATGCTGATATGGTAATCTTTGTTCACCGTCCAGAATATTACCATATCTATGAGGATACTCATGGTAATTCCCTTAAAGGTGTAGCTCAGATATGTATTGCAAAGCATCGTAAGGGTGCGGTGGATGATGTCAACCTTAAGTTTAAGGGTGAATTTACTCGTTTCGCAAATCCAGAAGATGACGATACTTCTTCTATTCTTAATGAAGATGGTGGCAATTACCGCCGCAGTAGGCTCAACTCAATTCCTGATTTGGATGATGACCCATTTGGAGGAGGCCCTATTTCTAATGATGTGCCTTACTAACTAAAGCATCGCTCCAAGGCATTTACTGCTATATCATTGCGGTAATCACGCAAGGTAACTTCCTGCTTGCTGCGATAATATCGCAGTCTCTTATTGATATATATTAGTAATTACAATAAAAAACAGTAATAATAATGTAATTTACAATCTTTTCTATGAGAAAAGTTGTAATTTTGCAATTCAAAAAAGAAAAATCATATAAAACTAAAAGTAAATATGGCAGACAGATTATACATATTTGACACAACGTTACGCGACGGCGAGCAGGTGCCCGGCTGTCAGCTCAATACTGTAGAGAAAATACAAGTGGCTAAGCAACTGGAGCAACTTGGCGTTGATGTCATCGAGGCAGGTTTCCCTATTAGCTCACCTGGCGATTTCAATTCTGTAATCGAGATTTCAAAGGCTGTTACGTGGCCTACCATTTGTGCGCTCACGCGTGCCGTGGAGAAAGACATCGACTGTGCCGCTGAGGCTCTGCAGTATGCCAAGCATAAGCGCATACATACGGGCATTGGCACCAGTCCTTCACATATAAAGTACAAGTTCAATTCCACTCCTGAGGAGATAATCGAACGTGCCGTGGCAGCCGTAAAGTATGCTAAGAAGTATGTTGAGGATGTAGAGTTCTACGCAGAAGACGCAGGACGCACTGACAATGAGTATCTTGCCCGCGTCATTGATGCCGTAACCAAGGCAGGCGCTACGGTCTGCAACATTCCTGATACTACAGGCTTCCGTACACCATACGAATATGGTGAGAAGATAAAGTATCTCTATGAGCATGTTGACGCCTTCGCTGCAGGCAAGTCAATACTCTCTACCCACTGCCACAATGACCTCGGCATGGCCACTGCTAACACATGTGCAGGCGTGTTGAATGGCGCTCGTCAGGTGGAGGTCACCATAAATGGTATCGGTGAGCGCGCAGGTAATACGTCGCTCGAGGAAATTGTCATGATATTCAAGACACATCCTGACCTTGGCATTGATACTAACATCAACACGCAGAAGATATGGCCTACAAGTCGTATGGTTTCAACACTGATGAATATGCCAGTGCAGCCTAATAAGGCTATCGTGGGTAAGAACGCCTTTGCTCACTCATCAGGTATTCATCAGGATGGTGTGTTGAAGAATGCTTCTACTTATGAGATTATGGATCCGAAGGATGTAGGTATCGATGAAAATGCTATCGTCTTGACTGCTCGTTCAGGTCGTGCGGCGCTGAAGCATCGCCTCTCCGTGCTCGGTATTCAGATTGATAATCAGGAACAGCTTGACAAACTCTATAAGAAGTTCCTTGAAATGGCCGACAAGAAAAAACAACTTAACGATGAGGACTTGCTTGTACTGACTGGAGCTTCTATGAATACGTCTGAACATCTCGTTAAAATGGAGTCTTTGCAGGTTACTTCAGGTAAGGGTGTTACGCCAGTTGCTGCTATCAAACTCAAGATTGCTAACGAAGTGTTTGAGGCTGCTGCTACAGGTAATGGTCCGGTTGATGCCAGCATCAAGGCTCTGAAGCAGATTATCCATCGACAGATGGAACTCAAGGAACTCACCATTCAGGCTATCAGCAAGGGGTCTGACGACCTTTGTAAGGTGCATGTGCAGGTAGAGCACGAAGGTACTGTATATTATGGTTTCGGTTCAAATACCGACATCGTGACTGCAACCGTTGAGGCTTATATCGACTGTATCAATAAGTTTAAGGTGGCAAAACTGTAATAGAATTATATAGCGAAAGAAGAAATTCATAGTGTCTTGGCAGCAGGAGACTGTAACGGACTGAATGTCGGCATAAAGAGCATATAGGCTACGTCTGATATCACACTATGGTTGATATAATATGAAAATACAAGATAGATTCATACGCTATACACAGTTTGATACACAGTCTGATGAGAACTCGCAGACTACGCCAAGCACTTCGAAGCAACTCGTCTTTGCACGCTATCTGCATGACGAGATGGTGAGCGAGGGACTTGAAGACGTCGTTCTCGACGATAACGGCTATCTGTATGCCACGCTGCCTGCATCGCCAGGAACTCCCGACGATTTGCCTGTCATAGGTTTTATAAGCCACTATGATACTTCGCCTGATTGTAGCGGAGCAAATGTTAAGGCTCGTATTATTTGCCAATATGATGGAAGCGACATCACACTGTCAGAGGGTATTGTAAGCGATACTGCGACATTCCCCGAACTGCTTCGTCATGTTGGCGAAGATCTTATTGTGACAGACGGTCACACTTTGCTTGGGGCTGACGACAAGGCTGGTATAGCTGAGATAATGCAGGCAATGTGTTGGCTACGTGACCATCCTGAACTGAAGCATGGCAAGATACGCATTGCCTTCAATCCAGATGAGGAGATAGGCTTGGGAGCACATAAGTTTAATGTGGAATTGTTTGGTTGCGATTGGGCTTACACCATTGATGGCGGTGATGAAGGTGAGTTGGAATATGAGAATTTCAATGCTGCCAGTGCAAAGGTCATATTTACAGGGGTGAGTGTTCACCCAGGATATGCTAAGGGAAAGATGCTCAATGCCGCGCGCATATCAACAGAGTTTGCTGCCATGCTGCCGCAAGGTGAGATACCAGAGGCAACAGAGGGGTACGAGGGTTTCTATCACTTGACAGGCATGGAGGGCGGTTGCGAGCGTGCGCAGTTGAATTATATCATACGCGATCACGACCGACAGCGTTTTGAACAGCGCAAGGCTATATTGCTTGCTGTAGCAGAAAGTATAAACAAGAAATATGGTCAGCAGGTATGTAAGGCTGAAATTGCAGACCAATATTACAACATGCTTGACAAGATTGCACCATTACCTCATATTATAGAGCGAGTCAAACGAGCCATGCAGGAGGCTGGCGTTGAGCCAATCATTCAACCCATACGTGGAGGTACAGACGGTGCGCAACTGTCGTTTAAGGGATTGCCTTGTCCCAACTTGTTCACTGGCGCAGTCAATTTCCATGGTCCACATGAGTTTGTATCCATACAAGTGATGGAGAAAGCAGTAAAGACAATCGTCAACATAGCAACAGTGAAACCATAGATTTCAGAAATTCTTTGTATGCCAAAGAGTTTTAATTATTCTAACAAAATAACAAACAATGCACAATATCCCCTCACTCATACAAGACTTAGCGGTGATACTCGTTTCGGCAGGTATAGCAACACTGCTTTTCAAGAAACTGAAACAGCCGCTGGTGTTGGGTTATATCATGGCGGGCGTGATAATATCGCCTAACCTGCCGCTGACAATGTCGGTGGTTGACAGCGAAGATATAAAGGTATGGTCGGATATAGGCGTTATGTTCCTGCTATTTGCGCTTGGCCTCGACTTCTCTTTCAAGAAGATATTGAAGATGGGTATGGCACCAATCATAGCCGCCATCACTATAGTATTCTCGATGATGTCGCTCGGAATAATCGTGGCCAAGGTGTTTGGTTGGTCTGAGATGAATGGCTTGTTTCTGGCTGGTATGCTCGCCATGTCGTCAACGACGATTATCTATAAGGCCTTTGACGACCTTGGATTGCGTCAGCAACAGTTCTCTTCGCTCGTAATGAGTGTATTGATACTTGAGGATATACTTGCAATCGTGCTGATGGTTGTGCTGACGACGATAGCCAAAGGCGATAGCGGTGGCGACGGACAGATGCTACAGAGCCTGCTCAGTATTGTGTATTTCCTCGTGTTGTGGTTTGTGGCAGGACTATTCTTTATTCCCACTTTCCTGCAAAAAACGCGCCGATTGGTCAACGATGAGGTACTGCTCATAGTATCACTCGCATTGTGTTGCGCCATGGCAGTGTTTGCTTCAATGGTAGGTTTCAGTTCAGCATTCGGCTCATTCGTCATGGGCAGCATACTTGCCGAGACAGTAGAAGCCAAGAAAATAGAAAAACTCATTACGCCTGTGAAGAACTTCTTCGGCGCGATATTCTTCGTAGGTGTCGGAATGTTGGTTGACATTGGAGTGGTAATGGAGCAATGGTTGCCAATTCTCGTAATCACACTTGCCATAATACTGGGTCAGAGTTTGTTTGGCACATTTGGCTTTATGCTTTCAGGACAGCCCTTGAAGACTGCCATGCGATGTGGTTTCTCCATGGCACAGATAGGTGAATTCTCATTTATCATAGCCTCACTGGGACTGGCATTGGGCGTGGTGAGTGACTTTATGTATCCTGTTGTAGTCACGGTGTCGGTGATTACTACATTTCTTACGCCTTATATGATACGCGGAGCGGTACCTGTTTACAATGTTGTGGAACACCACTTGCCCAAGGTGTGGATAAGCCGCATAAACAAAATATCAGACATTGCCCCTTCCAACGGCAATCGCTCTGAGAGTTACTGGCGTGCGTTGCTGCGTGACATGGCCGTTAATACGCTGATATATACGGTCATTTCATCGGCTGTTATGATGATAATGCTGACCTTCGTAGGCGAGTTTATTGGTGGACTGATACCACAGCCATGGGCAAACTTGCTGTGTGCTGTGCTGACGGTGGTGTGCATAGCTCCATTCCTGCGTGCCATGGTGATGAAAAAAAATCGCAGTGATGAGTTTAAGGCTCTATGGATAAGCAGTCGTCATAACCGTGCTCCGCTCGTATTTACGATAATCGTACGTGTCGTAATAGCACTATCGTATATTTTCTACGTGTTCAATTCGCTGTTCCAATTCTCCCATGCCATCATGATAGTGATAGCTATATCGATACTACTCAGCATCATTTTCTCACGCCGCATGAAACTGAACAGCATACGACTTGAACGTCTTTTCATACAAAACCTGCGCTCCAAAGACTTCGCTTCGCGCCGCAGCGGCAAGAAACGTCCGCTCTTTGAGGGACATTTGCTCGATCGCAATATCCATATATCAGAACTTGAGCTGCCTCAGGACTCCTTGTGGGCAGGCAAATCGCTGCGCGAGCTGAACCTCGGACATCGCTTTGGCATACACGTAAGCAGCATACAGCGCGGACGGCTCCACATAAACATACCATCGGCAAGTGACCTGTTGCTGCCTGGCGACGTATTTCGAGTAATCGGAAACGATGAGCAGCTTACGCAAGTTAACATAGCTATGCAGAGCGAACTGCAGCCAGAGGAGCTGGAGACTATAGACCATGAGATGCAGTTGAGGCGTTTCCTCATAGGAGGGGCGAGCCAGTTCCTTGGCAAATCGCTGATAGAATGTGGACTGAAGGATAAATACAACTGTATGCTCGTCGGTCTTGAGGAAGACGAAGAGACGCTGACACAGATACCCCCCACATACGTGTTTGATAAGGGCGACATACTCTGGGTGGTAGGTGAGAAAGCCGATGTAAGACGACTTGCCGACGAAATCTGATATATGGTTGGTTATCAATGGATTTATAATTGATGCTCACCAGAGTGCAATGATACCTCATACACACAAATACGCAGATAATAAAACGAAAGATAATGAAAAAAAAGAATATAATCACCGCTATGCTGCTCATGCTTGGCATGGTAGCCAGTGCACAGGATGTGCTCAAGGGGCGCATAACAAATAAGGAGTATAACATCTTCATGCAATTCAATCTGTATGAGGAAAACATTAAGATACCCGGGCAAGAAATCCTGGGTGAAACCTATGGCTTTTTGAAAAAGAACGATGACTCACGCGTATGGATAATCACTGGCGTGGAATTGGGCAAAGACGACCGTTCGGCTGTATTGGAAATGACCAACGATTACGGTTCGGAAGACCTCACAGCTTCGCTCACAGTGAACGAGGATGGCACTTATACCCTGCACCAGGAGAGTGGCAGCACACTGAAAGTGGCTGGCAAAAGCAAATGGATAAAACTGCCGAAGACGCTGACGTTTACTAAGAAATAAATGGCATAAGAATTGAAAAGTAGAGATATTAAAATGAAATAAGACTATGAACCAGACCATTAACGACATCATCTCGCGCCGTAGCGTGAAGAAATACGAAGACAAACCAGTACCATCAGAATTGCTTGAGCTGATAGCCAAGGCCGGAACCTATGCGCCAACAGGCCACAATAGCCAGTCGCCTATGATTATAGTGGTGACGCAGAAAGAGATGCGCGACCGACTTAGCCGCATGAACCTCAAGATTATCAAGGGCAGAGGACTACAGACCTCATCTGGTCATAGCGACCCGTTCTATGGCGCACCGGCGGTGCTCGTGGTGCTTGCTCGTAAGGATGTGCCAACAAGAGTGTATGATGGGTCGCTCGTTATGGCTAATATAATGACTGCTGCCAATGCTCTCGGACTCGGCTCCTGCTGGATACATAGAGCCAAGGAGATGTTTGGGACGGAGGAAGGAAAGCAGATACTTCGCGACCTTGGAGTGACAGAGGAATACGAAGGTATAGGCAACTGCATCGTGGGCTATGCTGCTGCTGACGCATGTAAGCCTCAAGCTCCTCGGAAGGCTGATTATGTAAGATGGATAAAGTAAACACGCTAAAAATCAATAATATACGGATTGTAATGTAAAAGCTATCTGATTACACAGTAATCAGGTAGCTTTTACTGTGTAATCAGATAGCGATTACGGTGTGATAGCTATGCGATTGCAGGGCGTTTCACGTAATGAAGTCTTTTTGTAGAGAAAAGCTACAAGGTGACTTGGCATTTAGGGAAAATATTTGTAACTTTGCATGACAAAATATTCGACTATTCATTATGCTGATAAGAAATCCGAAAGAGATTGTGGGCGATTGCTTTGCCTATTGTAATAAGGACATAATACTCCGCGAGGATGGCAAACCGCTGACATTACATGACTTGAATACGCTGAAACAGTGTGCCAGGGGTAGCGAGATATACTGTGAGAAAGAACACGGTATTACTTTTGTGCTTCTGAAAGACAGTACGTTGCCGCAAGGATATAAGACGGAGGGCCTGCGCTTGTATAATGCCCGGAATACGGAAGTAGGAGCAATGAAGGCATCCAGAGCGAAGGCTCTAGCCAGTTGGATTGACGACACTCGCTACTGTAGTAAGTGTGGCGGCAGACTTGTTGAGCATGACGAACTGACTGCGTTGCAGTGTACAGAGTGCGGCAAGATTGTTTTCCCGCGCATAGAACCGTGCATTATAGTATTGGTGCGCAAGGGCGACAAGATGCTGTTGGCGCGCCATGCGCAAAGAAATCAGGACATCTATGCCTGCATAGCAGGTTTCATGGAGGCTGGTGAGACGGCAGAACAGACCGTTAGGCGTGAATTGATGGAGGAGACAGGTATAACGGTCAAGAATATAAAGTATTTCGGTACGCAGAGCTGGCCATTCCCTTCGCAACTGATGATAGCTTTTACGGCGGAGTGGGAGAGTGGAGAGATTAGTCCGCATGACGATGAAATCAGTGATGCAGGCTGGTTTACGCTCGATGAATGTCCTGCTACTCCGCAACCAGGGTCAATAGCCTACAGATTGATACACAATGAGAAATAATAATCACAGATGGCCGCTAACACATACCATGTTAGCGGCCATCTGGGGTTTCGTTATCGAAAATTATGATAGAATTAACGATGTGACATCGTTATTCGGCACTGCCTTTCAGGGCTTTGCGCACTTTTGCTTCTATTTCCTCGCAGAGTTCGGGGTTGTCTTTCAGCAGTTGCAAGACCGCATCGCGACCCTGGGCAAGGCGTGATTCGCCGTAAGAGAACCACGAGCCAGATTTCTTTACGATTTCTTTGTCAACGGCGATGTCGAGTATCTCGCCAACTTTAGAGATACCTTCGCCAAACATAATGTCGAACTCACACTTGCGGAACGGAGGCGCAACCTTGTTTTTCACGACCTTTACCTTCGTTAGTTTACCCAAAACGTCCTCACCGTCCTTGATTGCAGTAGAAGGACGCACGTCAATGCGCACGGAAGCATAGAACTTCAAAGCATTGCCACCAGTTGTGGTTTCAGGGTTTCCAAACATTATGCCTATCTTCTCACGCAGCTGGTTGATGAAGATGCAAGTGGTGTTGGTTTTCGATATGGTAGAAGTCATCTTGCGCAGTGCCTGCGACATCAGACGGGCTTGCAGACCAACTTTATTGTCGCCCATGTCACCCTCTATCTCAGCCTTAGGAGTAAGAGCGGCAACGGAGTCGATAACGATGATATCCACCGCAGCACTTGAGATGAGCTGGTCTGCAATCTGCAGTGCTTGTTCACCGTTGTCAGGTTGCGATATAAGCAGATTGTCAGTGTCAACACCAAGATTGTTGGCATAGAAACGGTCGAAAGCGTGCTCAGCATCTATGAATGCTGCTATGCCACCAAGTTTCTGGGCCTCTGCTATAGCATGGAGCGCAAGCGTGGTTTTACCTGATGACTCAGGACCGTAAATCTCAATTATTCGTCCCTTGGGATAGCCACCTACACCGAGTGCAATGTCAAGACCGAGCGAGCCAGTAGGTATAACGTCAATATCCTCTACGTGTTCGTCGCCCATCTTCATTATCGAGCCTTTACCAAAGTCCTTCTCTATCTTTTGCATAGCGGCCTGAAGTGCTTTAAGCTTCGCCGCCTTTTCGTTATTTTCTTCTGCCATTGTTGCGTTATGTTAAAGGTTATGTTGTTCCGTGTTTCTATTCATTGTTGTTTTGTGGTCTCCCACAGATGACAGAAATCTGTCAGTGGTTGTTCGTTTCCTAATCAGTTTAGTTGTTGTAAAACGTCGTAGAACATTAAGGTAGTCAGCGTAATCAGCGTTTGTAGAAACCATTATAGTTCCAGGTCACCACCGAATACCTCGTGCCAAGGCAGTCCTTGCTTGTTGAGTTGTTCCATGAATGGGTCTGGGTCAAAGTCTTCTACGTTCCATACGCCAGGCTTCTTCCATAGCCCCTTGAAGAACATCATTGCTCCAATCATGGCAGGTACGCCAGTGGTATAGCTTACGCCTTGCATTCCAGTCTCCTCGTAAGCCTCTTGATGCTTGCAGTTGTTATATACATAATAGGTCTGCTCCTTGCCGTCTTTTAGTCCGCGTATGCGACAACCTATACTTGTTTCGCCATCATAGTTCTCGCCCAAGTCCTGCGGATTTGGCAAGACTGCCTTAAGGAATTGAAGCGGAACAATCTTTACTTTCACTTTCTTCTCAGGATTATCAGCCAGTGGAGCTTCATACTCCATTTCGTCGATGCGAGACATTCCGAGGTTTTGTATGCAGTCAAGATAGGTCAGGTACTGCTGGCCAAATGTCATCCAGAAGCGAGCCTGCTTGATTGTGGGGTAGTTCTTAACAAGTGATTCCAACTCTTCATGATGCATAAGGTATGATTCTCGCGGTCCGATGTTAGGGTAGGTGAGAGCCTTATGCACCTCAAGAGGCTCTGTTTCAATCCACTCTCCGTCCTTATAGTAAAGACCTTTCTGCGTAATCTCGCGGATGTTGATTTCTGGATTGAAGTTCGTTGCGAAAGCCTTGTGGTGGTTTCCTGCATTGCAGTCAACGATGTCGAGATACTGTATCTCATCGAAATGATGCTTTGCGGCATAAGCCGTATATATTCCCGATACGCCAGGATCAAAACCGCAACCGAGGATGGCTGTCAGTCCGGCATCCTCAAAGCGCTGTTTGTAAGCCCATTGCCAAGAGTATTCGAAGTGAGCTTCGTCCTTAGGCTCGTAGTTTGCGGTGTCGAGATAGTTTACGCCACAAGCCAGACAAGCATCCATTATGGTAAGGTCTTGATAGGGTAGTGCAAGGTTAACGCACAGTTCAGGCTTGAAATCGTTAAACAAAGCCTTCAGTTGCTCTACGTCGTCGGCATCCACCTGTGCGGTAGATATGTTCATATTTTTACCGATACCTTTTTTCTTTATTGCATCAACAATGACATCGCATTTCTCTTTGCGGCGGCTTGCTATCATGAAGTCGGTGAAAACATCATCGTTCTGTGCAATCTTGTGTGCAGCTACTGTGGCTACACCACCTGCACCAATCATCAATATTCTGCTCATCGTTATTCTGTGTTGTGAGTTATTGCAAGATCTTTGTTCTTGACTATTTCTTTTCGTCTTGTATCTTTTGGGCTTTAGTAGCCTTTTCGTTGGCCTTCATGGCATTTTCCTTTCGGTGGAAACCTATGCGTTCGCCATGATGTTTGAGTATCAGTGAATCATCATCCATGTATATGAACTCCAAAGTGTCAATTACGTTTTTCGGCTTTTTATGCTTCTCATGAGACTTTTTCGGCATCATTGTGCGCTCACCTGATACGAGGATTAGCTTGCCATTTAACATGTTCCACTGTTTATAGTTCTTTACTTCTGGATACTGAACTGGCGAATCATCCTCCAGAGTGCTGGAACGCATAATGCGTCCTACAGCTTGTGCCTTGTTGCTTCGCTTCAGTGTAAATCCATATTCGCGTGGAATGAAATATGTTTGCTTTACAGAGTCGGGCATATTTGCCATCATACGTCGTTGCATACGATGACTCATATTCTGCAGTTCCTTCATCACAGGGAGCACAGGATATGTCCATGTGCCTTTCAGTTGGTCAAGATTGATTACGAATGTTGCCTCGGTAGTGTCCTCCGGGTTTACCATAATTGCTATCCAATCGCCTATCTGTGGTTTGCCTATGATGTGACCTTGCATTTTCGCTTCTATGCAACTATAGCTGATAGGATTGCCATAAAATGGCCAGATTACTATAACAGAATCAGACGAACCATCGCATGACAGTCCGTAAATCATAGAGTCGCCTTTAATCTCTTCCATAGGCTCATCTATTAGAGTGGTTTCCTCTCTATTGCTTATCTGGCTGCGACGTCTGCAACTGCCAAGGATAATGGCAAACGAGGCAACTATCGCAATCAGAACCATTGTGTACTTATTTCGCATATATGGTGTTTTCTTACGTTATTTATGGTATGCAAAGGTACATTTTTTTTTCTTAATAAGCAAGTATGAAAAGTGTTTTTATGATTTCTTTGCAAAAAAGTGTGTTTGGATTTTATAATGGTGATGTGGTTATTGCTTGATATTCAGAATTTCCATATCCTCGCACCGTACGCAGGCACTGTCATCCTTACACATTCATCGGCTTTGATGAAGAAGATGCTCTTATCACCTGTCAGCAAATCAGTAGCTTTCGATTTCTTCTCCTTCATTGACAAAAAGTCAATGGCGTGCTGTGGTATCTTGACATCTATATCAACATCGTTGCCGTTGAAATTGCATACCACGAGCAGTGAGATGTTATCTTTCTTTCTCAGGAATGCATATTGCTTGTTGTCGTCGAAGCGTGCTGACCAGTGATTGGCATACATCAAGTCGTAGAACAACCCCGATGCGGCTTTTTCCTTACGTGCTATCTGTAGGGTCTTCTCGTGAATATTGTAGATTTCCCAGTCTTCGCCAGTCAGTTTGTTGGCAGCCTCCCTGCAAATGGTGTCAAGATTCCAGTAATCGAATATTGTGGTTCGCCCATCGCATCCGCTGAAGCCTTCTTCGTCCATACCTTGTTCGCCGAACTCCTCTCCTGCATAGAGCATGAATGGATTATTGCGCATCAGCACAGATGCCACCATTCCTGGTATTCCCTTGCGTGCGTCGCCTGCAAAGAAGTCAGATGCAATGCGTTGCTCGTCATGATTTTCAAGGAAATACAGCATGTGGTTGGCTATGTCGTCGGTTGATTGCCATGCTCCAGTGATGAACGATGCACTGCCGTTGCCGCAGATAACATTGCGCATGGTGTCGTACATTCCCACCTTGTCATACAAATAATCGAAGCCTGCTTGTATATAGTTGCGGTATTGGGCAGGATTATATACTTCGCCTATGAATATCAGTTCTGGATATTTATTCTTAACCTTTTCTGTAGCCCAGCTCCAGAAGGCTGTAGGCACCATCTCTGCCATATCGCAGCGAAATCCGTCAATTCCTTTCTCTGCCCAATAGAGCAGTATGTCAAGCATTTTGTGCCATGTGTTGGGTATGGGGTCAAAATGTCCTTGACCAGTTACGTAGTCAACACCATAATTCAGTTTTACCGTTTCGTACCAGTCGTTGATACCAGGGTGGGGGTCGAAGTGGTCGTTGCCAGTTGATTTGGCAGGAAATTCCTCATAGTCTTGTATGTCAAACTGAGGTTCAAACTTACAGTTTGGACAGTAATAGAAATTGTTTTGTGGATTGAAGCCTTGTGATGTGTCGTCGTCCTCGCCGAGGTCTTTGACGCCTTTGGGTTTAGCGATTGATTTGTATTGCCTTGCTACGTGGTTTGGTACGAAGTCGATAATCATCTTCAAGCCAGCGCGGTGCGTTCGCTTTACGAGAGTTTCAAATTCCTGCATACGTTCGTTTACGTTGAGTGCAAGGTCGGGGTCAACGTCGTAATAGTCGCATATAGCGTATGGCGATCCTGCTCTGCCTTTTACTATTGCAGGGTGCTGAGTTGGTATGCCATAGGAGGAGTAATCCGTCTGCGTGGCATGGCGTATCACTCCTGTGTACCATATATGCGAGAATCCCATTTCGCGTATATGCTTGAGTATGCTTGCGTTGAAGTCTGCGAATTTTCCGCAACCATTTTCCTCTTTCTTACCATTCTTGATGCGTGTAGCGTTACGATTGCCGTATAATCTTGTAAATACTTGATATATGATTATTTTGTTGTTCATAGTGGTTTTTAAGTAAGGTTTTTTGTATGATATTAGGGTTATAAGGTTACTTATCTGCAAAGTTAATACTTTTTTTATGTTTTTACAAGAAAAAAGCAGAAAAAATGTGTTACTTCCTTTTTTCGTCGCTGCATAAAAGCAGTGTGATTGCCTTGTAATCGCTATGTAATCACAGAGTGCTGAATAAGTTGTTGAAATCCAGTAGAAGGGAGGTGCGGAAATACTTATAAGTCGTAATAAGATTGTACCCCATGACATTATTGCTTGGTATAAGAAAAATCCTTGTGATGCCATGGTGTGACGGAATATTCCGTGATAGGCATCGCAAGGATTATACATATTGTTAGTGCTTCTGTCCTTTTTGGCCGTAGTAAGCATTTGGACCGTGTTTGCGGTTGTAGTGCTTCTCGATGAGCAGTGGATTCATCGTTGTCAGTGGATTGACAGAGAAACTGATGAATGCCATCTTTGCACATTGTTCCATCACCTTGGCGTTATACACGGCATTGTCAGGCGATGTACCCCATGAGAAAGGTCCGTGGTTCTTTACGAGAACTGCAGGCGTATGGTCGGGGTTAATCTTGCGAATGTTGAGTATTTCATCAACGATTACGTTGCCTGTCTCTAATTCGTAGGCACCCTCTACCTCTTCCTTGGTCATATCGCGCGTACAAGGTATGGCCTTATAGAAGTAGTCGGCATGAGTGGTTCCGATGTTTGGAATGTCCTGTCCTGCCTGAGCAAATGCTGTAGCGTAGGTGGAGTGAGTATGGACGACTCCCTGGATGTTAGGGAATGCCTTATAGAGTACGAGATGGGTCGGCGTGTCAGACGATGGGTTGAGATCGCCCTCTACCACTTTTCCTGTCTCAAGGTCAACGACAACCATGTCTTCAGGCTTCATGTCGTCGTAGCTTACCCCTGATGGTTTTATGACTACAAGTCCTTTTTCACGGTCAATGCCCGAGACGTTGCCCCAGGTGAAGATGACCAACCCCTGCTTTACTAAGTCAAGATTGGCCTTGAATACTTTCTGTTTGAGTTCTTCTAGCATTTTTTTTAGATTAAAGAGTTAAGGAGTTAAGGAGTTTAGACAAATGCAGCAGACAGCCGTGTGTTATGTCTTAAACTACTTAACTCCTTAACTACTGATTACTATATATGTATTACCACAATACCCAGTAAAGGATTACGAGTATTATAATAACACCTGCTGCACCAATGTTGAAGGTGCGGTCGGTCTTGAATATCTCGATATCGATACCGATAGACTTAACATCCTCTACCTCGTCCTTGGCATTGCTTATCAGATACAGGTAGATGCAGAACATCATTGCTGCCATGAAGAAGAAAGCCTCGAAGCCAAGGTTGCGGCAAGACTCGTTGAAGAAGCACAATGTGCCGAGCACGAATGAGCCAACGGCCAATCCAAGGCAGATGTGAGCCCACTTGAAGAGAGTACGCTTCACTTTCTCTGGCACAATTTCGGCAGGCTTTGTTTGCTTCGACATGAATGACAGTCCGAAGAACAATACAACGAGACAGATGAATACATAGCCCATGCGCAGTAGGAATGGAACATCTGGCAGCATAAACTTAAACAGTATTGAGAATGCGAATGTGCCTATAGCTGCAACTACGGCGGCAGTGCCGCTGGCACGCTTCCACAACAGACCGAGACCGAAGATTACCACGATGCCTGGATATACGAAGCCTGAGTACTCCTGAATAACCTGGAAGGCTTGGTCGGCACCACCCATAATAGGATATACAGCCACGAGAGCCAAAAGCAGGGCACAAACAGAAGTGATACGGCCTACGCTCACGAGCTTGCGCTCAGAAGCGTTTTTGTCAATGTAGTGTTTGTAGATATCCATCGTGAAGATGGTAGAGGTACTGTTGAACATTGATGCCAGTGATGAAATCACAGCAGCGGCGAGTGCTGCAAATGACAGACCTTTAACAAATACAGGAGTGAAATTGCGGATAAGGAAAGGATATGCATCATCAGAGCGCTCAATAGAGCCGGCAAGCGTAGTGCGCAGTGCCTCGCAGTCTGGTGAGTGCATGATGTAGTAAGCGCAAACGCCAGGGATGCAGACGATGAATGGAATCAATATCTTCAGGAAGGCTGCGAAAATCATACCCTTCTTAGCCTCAGAGAGAGACTTGGCAGCTAAGCCCTTCTGGATGATGTACTGGTTGAAGCCCCAATAACCGAGGTTGGTAAGCCACAGTGCACCAACGATAACTACAATGCCTGGAATGTCGAAGTATGGGTCATCGGTGATGTTAGGGATAGCCTCATTACGCGTTACTACAAGATTGAAATGCTTGTCACCTTCTATACTCTTGAAATAGTTGAATATCTCGCCGAAAGCTCCGAATGCACCACCCTTGATGTTAAGTTCTGAACCGATAACGTCGAGAGCCGCATAAGCCGTGATAAGACCACCGCCTACGAGGAAAGTTACCTGCATCACGTCTGTCCATGCTACTGATGCCAGACCGCCATAGATAGAATACAGACCGGCGATGAGGAAGAGTATGAGTATGATTGTAAGTAGCGTGAAGTCAACCTGCATGCCAGCCAGCATACCCATTGATGATGGCAGACCAAGTATCTGCTTGATGGCGAGGGCACCGAGCCATGCTACGGAAGTGAGGTTGATGAATACGTAGAGGAACAGCCAGAAGATAGAGAATGACAGTCCTACACCGTCGTTGTAGCGGTCGCGCAGGAACTGAGGAATGGTGAATACCTTCTTCTCAATCATCAGTGGCAACAGGAACTTACCCACTACAAGCAGCGTAGCTGCTGCCATAAGCTCGTAGGCAGCCATGGCAATGCCTGAGTTGAATGCAGAGCCAGACATACCGATAAATTGTTCTGCTGAGATGTTTGCTGCAATAAGTGATGCACCTACAGCCCACCATGTTAGGGTGTTACCTGCAAGAAAGTAGTCGGTTGATGATTTTTCCTCACCCTTCTTTCCGCGGCTGAGGAAAAAGCCGAGACCTACGAGTATTACGATGTAGGTGATGAAAACGAGATAGTCAATGGTTTGGAAACCGTTGTTTTTCAGTGCTTCTAATATGCTCATTGTTTATCTTAGAGTTAAGTAGTTTAGTAGTTAAGATGTCGCATTTTTGCTCACAGTTTATTACCATTGTCATAGCTGAGCTTCTTAACTACTGATTACAGATTGATTTATTTGATAGAAAATTTATATGCTGCATGGCTATAGTACTTCTCGCCAGGCTTCAGAGTCGGCTGTACCCAGTCCTTCTTGTTTGGCGAGTCAGGATATTTTTGGCTCTCTAAGCATACGCTGACGTGCTTGGGATACTTTAGTCCGCCTTTGCGAATGATGTCGGCATCCTTGCCTACACCCTGGAAGTTTGCAGAATATACCTGTACGCCTGGCTCGTTGGTGAACATTTCCATGAAGATGCCAGTCTTAGGTGAATACAGAGATGCGCACACCTGTGTGTCGTCACCCTTGCCGTCCTTAAAGGTATTCAGACAGTAGTTATGGTCGTAGCCTCCAGCATTCTGTATCTGGTCAAACGAAGAGTTTATTGAGTCACCAATTGCATGTGGAGTACGGAAATCCATAGCTGTACCCTCTACGGGCTTAATCTCTCCAGTAGGTATGTACTCCTTGTTTGATGGGGTGAAATTGTCTGCATTTACATAAAGTATCATGTCAGTGCCAACAGCGGAGAGGTCACCATTCAGATTATAGTAATTGTGGTTGGTCTGATTGATGATTGTCTCCTTGTCGGTGGTTGCCTCCCATGTCATGTCGAGGGTGTTGTCTGACGTTACCTTGTATGTGGTTGTAGCGGTCACGGTTCCAGGGAAACCGTTCTCGCCGTCGGCAGCCTTTATTGTGAGTTTGAGGATAGAATCACCTATTTGTTCAGCGTCATAAACTTGGTTCATCCAACCTGTTGTTCCACCACCGTGCAGGCAGTTACTGTTATCGTTCTGCTTCAACTGATATTGCTTGCCGCTGAGTGTGAATTTACCTCCAGCTATGCGGTTGGCATAGCGACCTACCGATGAACCGTAGTCACTGGGAGAGTTTAGTGTGTCGGCGTACTGCTTGATGTTGTCGAAACCGAGTACTACGTCTGTTGGTTTGCCATCCTTATCAGGAACGACGAGCGAAACCACACGACCGCCATAGTTGGTGATGCACACCTCCATTCCATTCTGATTTTTCAGAGTGTAGAGCTTGACTGGTTTCTCATTGATTACAGTGTCAAACTTTGCAGGGTCAAGACCAGAAAGCAAACCTGACTGCTGCGCATCATTGGTGCAGGCTGTGAAGGTGACAGTGGCCATCATTCCTGCCAGTAATAGATGTTTTTTCTTCATCAGTTAGTATATTTTTTGTTATTGTTTGGTCATTTCAGCTTGTAAAGGTAGTAAATTTTCTTGATGTAGGGCAATGATAATGTGTTTTTTTTGCAATTAACCCTTTATTTCGGGCGAATTGTAAACCCCACTAAACAATTACGACTGCTATTTCTGCCTTTTGTAAACGAAAATGCCGTTTTTGTTCTCCAGCGACATGCTGTCAGGTCCGAGTGTCAGCACGCTGAAAGTGTCAGCATTTAGTACCAACTGGGCATTGACCATTGACCACAGCGTGTATGGGTGTGTTTCTGCAGAACCAGTGCTTTCTACGGTGCCGTCTTCTAATATTTTGAAGTTGCGGTCGAGCGATGTCCACTTACCCTGCAGTGATGTAAGGTTCACCATGCGGGTTATGGTCTTGTCGCCCTTATCATTTTCCGTGAATGTCAGTGTCACCCTGTCGCCTGCAAATACTCCGCCTTGCACGTCAGACTCCTCATCGGTATTCATCTCTAATGATAAGGTTTTACCACCGTCTGTTTTCAATTCCAATACGTGCATGGTAGTGCCTTCGCCCACCGTACCATAGAGAGCTGTGTCGGGTACGAGGCTTATTATGGTGTCATTTTGTTCACCATCCTTATTCTCAGTCTTTCCATTGCAGGCTGTAAGCAATGCTATTGCCACAGAGAGCATGATAGTTGTTTTAGTAGTATATTTCATGTTTGTCTATATTATGCCTATAATCTCGTGAATATCCTTGCATCCGTGTGCATCGAGCCATTTATCAATGCCGTCTTTTACTTTTATGGTTACGGCAGGATCGAGAAAGTTTGCTGTTCCAATCTCTATTGCAGTTGCTCCTGCCATGAAAAATTCTATTGCGTCCTTGGCTGTGCAGATGCCACCAAGGCCTATTACAGGTATCTTCACCGCCTTGCATACTTGGTTGACCATGCGCACGGCTACAGGTTTTACTGCTGGTCCCGACAGACCGCCAGTGCCTATGGAAAGCAGAGGCTTACGCTTCTCTATGTCGATAGCCATACCCATCAGTGTGTTTATCAGCGAAACGCTGTCGGCTCCTTCTGCCTCTACGGCACGGGCGATTTCAGCGATGTCTGTCACGTTAGGTGATAATTTCACTATGAGGGTCTTGTCGTATCTGCGACGCACTTCGCGCACGACGCTTGCAGCTCCCTCTGGCGTTGTACCGAAAGCCATGCCTCCGTGCTTTACGTTAGGGCATGATATGTTTAGCTCTATGGCATCTATTCGCTCAAGAGCGTTGATGTGTGCTGCGCACTCGCCGTAGTCTTCTGGTGACGAACCGCTTACGTTGACGATAAACTGTGTGTCAATATCCTTGATGTCGGGGTAGATGTGCTCGCAGAAATATACGACGCCCTTATTCTGTAATCCTACGCAGTTGAGCATACCGCTGGCTGTTTCTGCCATGCGTGGATAGTCGTTGCCCTCACGATGGTTGAGGGTTGTGCCTTTTACTATTATGCCACCTATTTCCTCGAGTGGTACGAAGTCTTGGAACTCCAGTCCATAACCGAACGTACCCGATGCGGTCATGACGGGATTTTTCAACTTCAGTTGACCTATGTTTACTTCAAGTGTTGCCATGTATTTATAGTAATCTTAATTTGAATAAAACATAAGGATTTGTCAGCGTATTCTTGTTTTTGTTTGTTTTATTCGATATTTGTATGCAAAGGTAATGCTTTTTTCTTTTTCTGCAAAATTTTCCTGTTGTTTTTCCTTATGGAATCTCCTTTTTTCTTGCATTGGAGGGTGCATATAATAAGATAATGCCATGAATGCGACACGCACTCATGGCATTATTCACATATTGAGTGATAGATAGGGATGATGTCAGTTTATAAGCCTGCCTACCAGCGGTTCCAAGTCTTCCAGACGCAGCATGTTAGGACCATCAGATAGCGCGTGGTCGGGGTCTGGGTGTACTTCAAAGAAATAGCCATTAGCACCGAAGGCTTTTGCTGCCAATGCCATTGAAGGCACGAAACGACGGTCGCCAGCGGTGAAACCTCCACCGCCTCCCGGACGCTGCACAGAGTGGGTGCAGTCCATGATTACGCGTGGCACAATCTGAAGCATGTCGGGAATGTTGCGGAAGTCAACCACGAGGTTGTTGTATCCGAATGTGTTTCCACGCTCTGTTAGCCATATTTCCGTTCCTCCGCTGTCGCGAACTTTCTGTACGGGGTATTGCATGTCTTGTCCGCTGAGAAACTGCGCTTTCTTTATGTTTACGGTTTTGCCTGTCTTTGCCGCAGCAACGAGCAAATCGGTCTGCCGGCATAGGAAAGCCGGAATCTGCAAGATATCGACTACTTCGGCTACTGGTGCAGCCTGCCAAGCCTCATGAATGTCGGTTAGCAGACGCAAACCGTACTTTTGTTTTACGTCTGCCAGCATCTGCAGACCGCGCTCCAAACCTGGTCCGCGATAGGAACTGATACTCGTGCGGTTAGCCTTGTCAAACGAAGCTTTGAATATTATATCAGTGCCATGTGTATGGTTGATACGCACAAGTTCCTGAGCCACGCAGTCAAGCAGTTCCGTACTCTCAATGACACAAGGTCCGGCGATAAACAATGTATTATTCATAGTTAACCCATTTTCTTTTTCCAGAATTTGGATGTTATATCCTTCATTGTCTGGTCTTTCTGTATTTTGTATAGCCTTTGATTTGTTGTACGCTTGTTAAGCGGTCCGAGGCGTTCTACGTAAGGACCGAGTTTTACGTAGTCAAAGTTGCCCAAGTATATCTCGTTGCTCAGTAGTGCCCTGCCGCTGTACCAAGCAATGGACAGTTCTGGATATGTCTTGCGTACCCAGGCGGCAAGATTGTTGACCTCTGCTGGCGTTGCATCACCGCCCATGAAGGCGACGCACGTGATGTCGTCGCCATACTGCTTGAGCATTTCGCCCAGCGACATGACATTCAGTGGCTCTCCGATGTCTCTCCAAAGGTATTCGCTGTGGCATCCCAGGCAGTGGCAGGGACAGTTTGATATATTGATAGAGAGCGTGACCTCGTCAGGTATCTCCTGAAAGACCACGCCCGTGTTTACGTATTTCATAAATCAGATTACAGACATATCAGTTTATCCTACCTTTCTTGTAGCCTCCTGAGCATCATTGGTCGGATGTCCCATCTGGTCGCTTCCGGCATAGAAACGGCGTGCAGCCTCTTTCTGACGTGCTGCAGAGAAATTGCTTACGCGTTTCAGATAACCGATGATACGTGTCATGTAATCTACGTCAGAAGAATGACATGTCGGGCACTGCGTCAGATATCGTTTGTCGATATGGCCGCAGTTGTTGCAGATGGTGTTAGGAATGTTGAATGTGAAGTAGTTACAACCTTCCTTCGCTGCTACGCGCAGCAACTGCTGATACTGCTTCTTCGATAGATGTTCTTCAAGGTTCATGTGGAGTGCTGAGCCGCCAGTCAGGTGTTCTATGTATGGCGCACCGTGCATCTTGAACTTGTCTATGATGTTGAGCGACTGGTCTTCCACTACGTAGAAGTAAGAATTGTAGCAGTCGCGTGGTACATAGTAACCGTCCTCGCGGTCCCACTTGGCATGCTTCACGCCTACGTTCTCGGCAGGAATCATCTCGCAGTTGAACAATACATCTTTCGTGCGGTATTTCTTGTTCAACTTCTCTACGATTGAGAGTATGCCCTGTACAAATTCTTTGTATTTGTCGTTGGCGGTTATCTTGAGTCCCATGAACTCGGCAGCTTCTACCAATCCGTTGACACCGATTGTCAGATACTGGCGTGACATATTGATATAGCCAGCGTCAAACAGTGGTAGCATACCATGCTCCTGCAGCTCTTTGAGATTTTCGTTGTATGCCAGCTGCACCTTGTGGCAGAGGTCGATGACTTCTTCCAAATACTCCTTATAGTCACGTCCGTTGTTTACGGCGAACTGCACGCAACGGTTCAGGTTTACGGTCAGTACTGACTTAGAGCCTGTTGATACACCACCCGCACCAAGTGTGTAGGAGAAACCGTTATCCTGTATCTCGTTGCGCAGACGGCAGCATGAAGACAGAGAGTCTGCATTGTCACTCATATAGGTGAAGAACGAGTGTCCTTCAGAGTACATCTCTGCAGCAAAGTCGCCCCATTCCTTATCGCGGCACTCGCCATTGTCGGTCAGCAATGCCATGGTTTCTACGGGGAATGTAAGCACAGTCTTGGTGCGCTCCTTGTTAAACCACTTCATGAAGCGCTTCTGCAGCCATGACAGTCCGTTCCAGTCTGGTTGACTGCCATCGGGGAAGAAGAAGTTTCCGAAGAGAGAATCGAAATAGAACTTGTCGTAGTATGCTATATTCCAGAACACAGCCTGGAAGTTTCTTGCACCGGTAGGCTGGTTGATAGAATATACTATCTGCTCGAAACAGTCTGTGATTATCTTGTCAATGGTACGCTGGCGCAATGAAAGGTCAACCACCTTGTCGGTTTCCTTCCAGTAATCCTTGCCGTATTCTTTGCCGATGAAGTAGTTCAGATACATCAGGAACTCTGGCGTAGCGCATGCACCACTGAGCATAGAGCTTACGATGAAAACCATGTTGACGAAACCACCGCAGAAACTCTTGAGGTTCGTAGGTGCAGTAGAGTTTCCACCTATTGATGTCGTGCCGTTGATAAGCCATGGATACATTGTGATGGAAGCACAGTAGGGGGCAATGCTTGTTTCGTCGTTCTTATATATAAAGTGGTGGGTGAGCATGTCGATGTATTTGTCGGCAAGCTCTTTGCTATACATCTTTTTGATACGGTCTGTCAGCAGTCGGCGGTTCAGACGTATGAAGTTTGACTTTGGTAACTCGCCAATGAGCGTAGCAATGTTTTTATGTTCTACGTTGGCATTTGCGTCAAACTTTGATCCTGTGGCAGCGTTGGCAGCTTCCATGTAAGCTGTCAAAAAGTTTAACTTATCGAGTGTCTCGCGATCTTCGCTGTGGCTCTGACGATAGAGCATAAAAGCCTTGGCTACCTTATAGTAACCCTCCTTCATCAGCGCTATCTCTACCTGGTTCTGGATTTCCTCGACAGTGATGTCGTCCTTAATGTCCAAATGGCTAATAATCTTTGAGATACTTGCAACGTTGAATGGTTCGTCAACTGCTTCGAAAGCCTTCACTATGGCTTTCATAATCTTGTCAAGAGAAAACTCATCTCTCGTTCCATCACGCTTCGTAATCGTGAAACTTCTAACTTCCATCATGGTTTAAAACGGGAAACTTTTTAAATTTTCCGATTGTAAAAGTTTTCCAAAATGGAAAACTTTGTCATCGAATATGGGGTTATTGATTAGTTGAATTTTACGATTGCAAAGTTACATAATTCTTTTCAAGTATCCAAATAATTATTGTTTCTTTTTCTTTATTCAAAACGTGCTTAAAGTATTTTTATTTCCATAATCTTAGGACAAACAACATATTACGACTATGTAAAAAAAGTAAAAAAAAACTGTTGTATTTTATTTAAACTATAAATTGCTATCTCTGAAATTACAATCAGAAAAATTGGTGTTTGAAGCTAATATTCACGGTTGATATTTTTGTTGTCCTTTCTCTATTTTATGTCCTTAGTGACTGATTGTCATTAAGATGCAGTGATTATGAAATATACTTGTTTACTGTCGTGTCGTAATCGCTATCTGATTGGCTCGTAAAAGCTATGCGATTACACTGCAATCGCTATCTGATTACACTATAATCGCTATTTGATTACACTGCAATCGCACAGCTATAGTTAAACCCAAAAAGAGTAGCACCGCAAAGTGCAGTGCTACTCTTTTTATAGAATTATAGGATGTTGTGTCGGTTCAGATTACTCGCTCCAGTCCATCTTAGTCTGGCGAACGTAGGTCTGATAGCGACGCTGTGCCATCTTCTGTGCCTCTGCGAAGAGCTCATCAGCCTCTTCTGGGTAAGCCTTCTTAACAGAGAGGTAACGAACCTCACCCATGAGGAAGTCCTGGAACTTATCCCACTGTGGCTCCTTAGAGTCGAGTGAGAATGGGTTCTGACCCTGCTCTGCCAGTTCTGGGTTGAAGCGCCACAGATGCCAGTAACCGCACTCTACTGCGCGACGCTCTTCTTCCTGTGAGCGACCCATGCCACCCTTGATCTTCAGACCGTGGTTGATACATGGTGCGTAAGCGATAACGAGTGATGGTCCGTGGTATGCCTCTGCCTCGCGGAATGCCTTCAGACACTGAGCGTTGTCGGCTCCCATTGCAACCTGGGCAACATATACGTAACCGTAAGTAGTAGCAATCATGCCGAGGTCCTTCTTCTTGATGCGCTTACCCTGAGCAGCGAACTGTGCGATAGCACCGAGTGGTGTAGCCTTAGAAGCCTGACCACCTGTGTTAGAGTAAACCTCTGTATCAATAACGAAGATGTTGAGGTCTTCGCCAGAAGCAAGTACATGGTCGAGACCGCCGTAACCGATGTCGTAAGAAGCACCGTCACCACCAATGATCCACTGTGAACGCTTGATGAGGTAGTGATCGAGAGTCTGCAACTCCTTGCAGGTAGGACAACCAGCAGCGGCACCCTTAGCAATCTCAGGCTTGAGGATAGCAGCAAGACGCTTTGACTCATCAGCGTCCTCACGCTTCTCAATCCACTCAGCAGCAGCTGCCTGATACTCTGCAGAACCCATCTTCTCGTCAACAACCTTCTGCAGGAGCATTGCTACGCGCTCCTTCATCTTCTTGTTACCGATTACCATACCGAGACCGAACTCACAGAAGTCCTCGAACAGTGAGTTGTCGAATGCAGGACCCTGACCCTTCTCGTTGGTTGTGTAAGGAGTAGAAGGTATAGAAGCTGAATAGATAGAAGAACAGCCTGTTGCGTTGGCAATAATCTCACGGTCACCGAAGAGCTGAGAAATCAACTTAACGTATGGAGTCTCACCGCAACCAGAGCAAGCGCCTGAGAACTCGAAGAGAGGAGTAGCGAACTGAGAGTTCTTTGGATTTGCCTTGATGTCAACAAGCTCTTGCTTTGTCTTCACATTCTTAACGAGGTAATCCCAACCCTTAGCGAGTTCCTTCATGTCTTCAGCATCAGGGTTATAAGCTACCATCTTGAGGGCCTTCTCACCCTTCTTTCCTGGACATACGTCAACACAGTTGCCGCAACCAAGACAATCCAGTGGTGATGGCTCGATAACGAAGTGCATGCCCTTCATGGCAGCTGGAGCCTTAATCTCCTGAGTCTGACCGTTGAAGCCCTTGAGTTCCTCGTCGGTAAGTACGAATGGACGGATAGCTGCGTGAGGACAAACGAATGAACACTTGTTACACTGGATACAGTTCTCTACGTTCCATACAGGTACGAATGCTTCTACACCACGCTTCTCGTATGCTGCTGTACCATTCATCCAAGTACCGTCAACGGTGTCGAACTTCACGAAGTCAGAAACCTTGAGGTCAATACCCTTCTGTGCATTGATAGGACGAACGAGCTCCTTAACGAATGCAGGTGCATCATCCTCTACCTGTGCATCGTCTGGTAGGTTAGCCCATGCTGGATCAACAGTAAGAGTCTTATATTCACCACCACGGTCAACGGCCTGATAGTTCATGTTGACAACGTCGTCACCCTTCTTGCCGTAAGACTTCTTAGCGAAAGCCTTCATCTGCTCGATAGCGAGATCTACAGGGATAACCTCTGAGATACGGAAGAATGCAGACTGCAGGATAGTGTTGGTACGGTTGCCGAGACCAATCTCCTGAGCTATCTTGGTAGCGTTGATATAGTAAACCTTGATGTTCTTCTGAGCGAAGACGCGCTTCACATTGTTTGGAATGAAGTTAACGAGTTCCTCACCATCGAAGATTGTGTTGAGCAGGAATGAGCCGTTCTCACGGATACCACGTGTAACGTCATACATATGCAGGTAAGCCTGAACGTGACACGCTACGAAACTTGGAGTGGTAATCTGATAAGTAGAGCGGATTGGCTCGTCGCCGAAACGAAGGTGTGAGCAAGTGAAACCACCAGACTTCTTAGAGTCGTAAGAGAAATAAGCCTGACAGTACTTATCTGTATTCTCACCGATAATCTTCACAGAGTTCTTGTTAGCACCTACAGTACCGTCAGCACCAAGACCGAAGAACTTGCACTCCTGTGTTGACTTACCACCGAGGGCAATCTCCTCTACCTTCTCAAGTGAGAGGTTTGTAACATCGTCAACGATACCAACAGTGAAGTGGTTCTTTGGCTGTGGTAATTCAAGGTTGTTAAATACAGAGATAACCATTGCAGGTGTAACGTCTGAAGAACCAAGACCATAGCGACCGCCAACGATTACAGGACGGTTCTCTACGTCATAGTAAGCAGACTTTACATCAAGGTAGAGAGGTTCACCCTCAGCACCAGGCTCCTTGGTACGGTCAAGAACAGCAATCTTCTTGCAAGTAGAAGGAACAGCTGCAAGCAGGTGCTTAACAGAGAATGGACGATAGAGGTGAACATTAACCATACCTACCTTCTTACCTTGAGAAACAAGGTAGTCGATAGCCTCTTTGGCTGCCTCGCAGGCAGAACCCATGAGGATGATTACGTTCTCAGCATCCTTAGCACCATAGTAGTTGAAGAGGTGATACTCACGACCAGTGATTTCAGAAATCTTCTTACAGTACTTCTCTACTACCTCAGGGATAGCATCGTAGTAAGCGTTGCAAGCCTCGCGGTGTGTGAAGAATGTCTCAGGGTTCTCAGCGGTACCACGAGTTACAGGACGCTCTGGGGTCAACGCACGGTTGCGGAACTCCTCTACGAACTCCTGTGGGGTGATAGCCTTGATATCCTCCATGTCCATAACCTCAATCTTGTGATATTCGTGAGAGGTACGGAAACCATCGAAGAAGTTGATGAATGGAACCTTTGTCTCAAGTGTAGCGAGGTGAGGAACTGCTGTAAGGTCCATTACCTCCTGTACAGAGCTTGAAGCAAACATTGCGAAGCCTGTCTGACGGCAAGCCATCACATCCTGGTGGTCACCGAAGATACACAGAGAGTGAGAAGCCAGTGTACGAGCAGATACATCGAATACACAAGGTAGCAACTCGCCTGCAATCTTGTACATGTTAGGAATCATCAGCAACAGACCCTGTGAAGCGGTGAACGTTGTTGTCAGTGCACCAGCCTGCAGAGAACCGTGAACGGCACCAGCAGCACCGCCCTCTGACTGCATTTCCTGTACAAGTACTGTCTGTCCCCACATGTTCTTACGACCACGTGCGGCCCAATCATCAGTGTGCTCCGCCATTGGAGATGACGGTGTGATAGGGTAGATTGCAGCTACCTCTGAGAACATGTAGCTCACGTGAGCTGCAGCCTCGTTACCATCACATGTGATAAACTTTTTTTCTTTAGCCATTTTGTTTTTAAGATAAATAAGTTTTTATATAGTTTTTATTTTCTTCAACCTTAAATAATATAGCTTACTCCTATATCAATATTCCTACATTAATATAAAAAACCGAGAAGCCAAAGCGGTATGACATTGTCATCGACTTTGTTGCTTCCATATTGGCAATATACCATTCCGTTGTTAGAATTGCGTGGTATTTCGTTTATCTCGCAAACCTTGAAACGTCTTTCTCCATCAATTGTATAGAACAGGTCTTTGCTTGCTTGATTGACCTTGTGGTCTTTCCACATTGTGTTGACGAAGAATGTCTCCATCTGTGTCTGTATCTCGTAGTTGATGGGATATACGGCTTGATACAGGTTGGGGTTATGGAGCATCACTTTCGTGGGCTTCTTTGGGAAACGCTGTCCCACGGGGTAGATAATGTTAATCAAACGTGCGTCAGCAAGATATTTGATGTAATTCATCACCGTAGCACGGCTTGTTTCTATCTCGTGCGCTAACTGACTGATGTTAGGAGCCTGTGGCCCTGCAACGGCAAGCAGATAGAATAGTTTTTTTATCTTGGTCAGATATTTTAGTTCTATCTGTTTTATCATTAGGATATCCACCTCGGTCATCATGTTCATTGACTTCAGCAGGCTCTCTGCAAAGTCATCATATTCCCTAAATAGGGGATAAAAACCGTGATGAATGTATTCCTCAAAGAATTCGCATGGATTTACCTTTTCAAGTATTTCTGGTACAAGTTCTTTCTTGTGGCGTATAATCTCGTCAAGTGATATCCAACGGAAATTGTGTCTTGTCCTTAGATTTAAGTATTCTCTAAATGAAAAACCGCGAAGGTTATAGCTCTTTACGACGTCTTCAAGCTCAGGATTTTCGCGTTTCAGTCGCATCACGCTTGAACCAGCAAACACAATCTTTAGTTTCGGATACAAATCATAGCATCGGCGTAGTTCTCTGCTCCAGTCGAACTGTTTGAATACTTGATCTATGAGTAGTACGCGTCCACCTTGCTTGTAGAACTCTCCTGCGAAATCGGCAATGCCACGACCTTGGAAGTAGAAGTTGTTCATGTTTATATACAGACACCTTCTGTCGCCTGGTTCAAAGCGTTCCTTGGCATATTGCAATAGAAACGTTGTTTTTCCTACTCCGCGTGTGCCTTTTATTCCTATCATACGGTCACTCCAATCAATTTCGTCCATTAGGACACGTCTTACTGGAGCATTGCAATGCTCTACGAGATACGTATGCGTACGATAGAAATCCTCCATTTCTTGTGGTTTTTCTCTTTTTAATACAATGTAAGTTTAACGGTGCAAAGGTAGTGTTTTTTTCTGAAAATGCAAAGCAGAGATTGCAAAATAATAAAAGTTTTAATATTATTTAAGAATACCTGTTGGCGTTGTAACTATTCAGCGAATAAACAAATGTAAGTTTTTTGAGTGATTTCTTTACGAAAATAAACTTAAATTTGCCTATTCTGTGTCAAAGTCATTCAATTTACATCGTTTTTGCTATGACTTAGTCTTTCAACGATATAGCAAAACTATTCGCTGAATAGTTACTGACGGAATTGCGCTCTGCCAACAGACCGTTATTTGCTTTTGTATTTATATGTGTGGAGTTTTTACTCTCCAATTGTATCATGTGGAGTTTTCTCTCCAATTAAAGGTGGCGGGATTATAAGCCAAGACTCTTCTTTATCTCAACGATACGAGCGTCAGCCTTTGCTGTGAAGGCGTTGTAGTCGCCATCGAACTGTCCGGCTACAGGTACCTCGCAGTAGAACTTAATCTTGGGCTCAGTGCCTGATGGTCGTACGGAAATCTTCATGCCGTCTTCCGTGAACCACTGCAATACGTTGCTCGTCGTAGGCATATTGAGGTCGCTAACCGTGCCATCGGCGGTTGTCTGCTTTAGTGTTTTGTAATCCTTTATGGTTACTACTTTTGAACCTGCAATCTCTGTAGGTGGCGTAGTGCGGAAGTCTTCCATCATCTTCTTTATCTCGTCAGCACCGCTCTTGCCAGGTTTTGTAACGCTGATGGCAGCCTCCTTCTGGAAACCATACTCCTTATATATATCGAGCAACAAGTCGTAGAGTGTCTTGCCTTGGTCTTTTGCCCATGCAGCGATTTCGCATATAAGACAGATTGACGCAGGAGCATCCTTGTCGCGCACCTTGTCGTAAGGCAGGTAGCCGAATGACTCTTCACCGCCACCGATGTATTTGCGTTTGCCTTCGTTCTCGCGTATGCGGTATGCAATCCATTTGAAACCTGTATATTCATCGAAGCATTCCACGCCATTGGCACGTGCTATTTTTGCGATTAGCTCAGACGTAACGATAGTCTTAACCATGAAGTCTGTAGGCTGGAGCTGACCGAGGGCTTTCTTGTTTTTGATTGTGTACCAATAGAACATGCAAGCGGTCTGATTACCGTTAAGTATCTGCCATTCTCCCTTGTCATTGCGGCATACTATAGCAAGACGGTCAGCATCAGGGTCAGTAGCAACTACGAGGTCAGCGTTTAGCTTTGTGCCCAGTTTCATACCCAAAGTCATAGCCTCTGCATTCTCTGGGTTTGGTGAAACAACCGTTGGGAAGTTGCCGTCAACAACCATCTGCTCTGGCACGACATTGATATTCTGAAATCCCCATGAGCGCAAGCACATAGGAACGATATGACGACCAGTACCGTGCATGGCAGAATATACGATATTGAGGTCTTTCTGACGCAGGATGACGTCTTGGTCAACCATACTCTCTTTTACAGCCTGCATGTAGTCGAAGTCCATCTCACCGCCGATAATCTTGATAAGGTCAGGATTTCCTTTGAACTTGACGTCTTCAATCTTAACTTTATTTACCTCCTCGATGATACCAGTGTCATGCGGAGCGAGTACCTGCGCGCCATCTTCCCAGTAAGCCTTGTAGCCGTTGTATTCTTTTGGGTTGTGCGATGCCGTAACGTTTACACCAGCCTGAGCGCCAAGCTGACGGATGGCAAAAGAAATCTCAGGTGTAGGGCGCAGACTCTCGAACAGATAAGCTTTTATTCCATTTGCAGAGAAGATGTCGGCCACGGTTTCTGCAAACATGCGTCCGTTGTTGCGGCAGTCATGTCCTACAACCACTGCGCACTGTTTGCCTGGGAAAGCCTTAAGTATATAGTTGGCAAAACCTTGCGTTGCCATGCCGACGACGTATTTGTTCATTCGGTTAGTGCCGGCTCCCATAATGCCGCGCAATCCGCCCGTGCCAAATTCCAGTGACTGGTAGAAAGCATCAATGAGTGCTGTCTTGTCAGAATTGTCAAGCATGGCCTGTACTTCTTTTCTTGTATCTTCATCAAAAGAAGGTGACAGCCACTGCTTGGCTGCAGCTTCACATTGTGCAATTAGTTGCTGGTTGTTTTCCATTGTTGTTCTTAGTTTTATGGGTTATTTTGATGTTGTCATGTCATTCTTGCACTATTGACTACAAAGTTAAGAAAAAATATTAAAACATACAAACTTTTATTGTGTTTTAATAAAAAAACAGTGTTTTGTTTGCTCAAAACAACAAAAAATACTAACTTTGCGTATTGTATTGACATGAAAACGAACCTCATACTGATAGGCAAGACCGACAATAAGCATTTCCAGATTGGTATTGACGACTATGTGGGGCGCATATCCCACTATATGCCGTTCGATGTAACGGTTATACCTGACATAAAGAACACCAAGTCACTGACCTCGGCTCAGCAGAAGGAGCGCGAGGGAGAGTTGATTTTGAAGCAGGTCACTTCTGTCGACACTCTTGTTTTGCTCGATGAGCATGGCAAGGAGATGCGTTCGGTTGAGTTTGCTGTGTGGTTAGAGAAGAAACGCCAGACGGCAAACAGACTTGTCATGTGCATAGGTGGACCTTATGGTTTCTCGCAGGCAGTTTACGACCGTGCGAATGAGAAGATTTCATTATCGAAGATGACGTTTTCTCATCAGATGGTGAGACTGATACTGGCAGAGCAACTGTATCGAGCCTGCACCATAATAAAAGGTGAACAGTATCACCATGAGTAATTCGTAATGCACGATTCATAATTATAATGAACAATGCATAGTTCATAATTAACAGCATATAATTTGTAATACAATACATATCGATGAAAAAATATCTACTTATATTCTTTAGCCTGACTGTGTCGCTTTGCGCTACGGCACAATCTGTATCTACAACCAAGCCCGGCGCTCGCTGGTGGTGGCTTGGTTCTGCTGTTGATAAGCAAAACCTGCGTTGGAACATGGAGCAGTATGCAGCCAAAGGCATAGGTGCGCTTGAGATAACACCGCTCTACGGAGTGCAGGGAAATCAAAAGAACAACATTGACTTCCTGTCGCCGAAATGGATGGAAATGCTGTCGTTTGTAATTGATGAAGGCAAGCGTCTTGGCATAGAGATTGATATGAACAACGGTACTGGTTGGCCATTTGGTGGCCCGACGACACAGATAAGCGAGGCCGCATGCAAGATGATTGCAGTTGACACTATTGTTGATGCTAAACTATTGAAGAGTGGCATAGCGTTTAAGGTTCCTGCAAAGGAACGTGAGACTGCAACATTCTCTTTTGCCACTGCTTATCCTGTAGAAGCAAAGGGCTATAAGGGTGAAGCCATTGAGGTGACGTCAAGTTTTAGTAACGGCAAGCTGACGTGGAAAGCTCCAAAGCCTGGCACATGGCGTATCATAGCTGTTTATAATGGTCGCACACGCCAACAGGTTAAGCGTGCTGCTCCTGGAGGTGCCGGATTGGTAATCGATCATTTCGACCGCAACGCTGTAAAGCATTACCTTGACAAGTTTGACAAGGCATTCAGTGCTTCGAAAACACCGTGGCCACAGGTGTCATTCAATGATTCATATGAGGTGTACGGAGCCGACTGGACGCCTACCTTGCCACAGGAATTTGAGAGCCGTCGCGGTTACTCGCTCATAAGGAATATAGATAAACTCGTTGATCGCGACAAGTGGGTGGTACACGACTACCGTGAGACACTTTCAGATATGCTGCGTGAGAATTTCACCAACCAGTGGGTTGACTGGGCTCACTCACATGGTATGCAGGTGAAAAATCAGGCACATGGTTCTCCTGCCAATTTGCTTGATCTCTACGCTGCCGTTGACATACCTGAGATAGAGGGTTTTGGCCTTAGCGAACTCGGAATAAAGGGCCTGCGTACCGATCCTGGCAATACTAAGGTGAATGATTCCGACTACTCTATGTTTAAGTATGCTCCGAGTGCAGCCCACATCATGGGCAAACGCCTCGTTTCGAGTGAGACGTTTACGTGGCTTACGGAGCACTTCCGTACGTCGCTGTCTCAGATGAAACCCGACCTTGACTTGATGTTCTGCGCCGGTGTAAACCATATCTATTACCATGGCACATGCTACTCGCCAAAGAATGATCCGTGGCCGGGTTGGAAATTCTATGCCAGTGTTGATATGTCGCCAACCAACTCCATCTGGCGCGATGTGCAGTATTTCAACGAATACATAGAGCGTTGCCAGAAACTGTTGCAGAGCGGTGAACCAGACAATGAATTGTTAGTGTATTTCCCTATCCATAATCTGTGGATGAAGAACAAGAAAACACTGCTGATGCAGTTTGCGATACATAATCTTGGAAAACTCGCTCCCGAGTTTAAGAATATGATATTGGAACTTGACCGTATGGGTTATGACTGTGACTATGTGTCAGACAAACAACTGATGGGCCTACGCTCAGTGCAGGATAGTGATAATAAGACCATTGTGTTGACTGAGGCTGGCGTGAAATACAAGGCAATACTAATACCGAAGGAAACCGTACTTACAGACGAAGTAAAAGAACGCATCAACACGCTTAAGGCGCAGGGCGTCACCTTCATCTATGGCAACGACCCTAACAAACTTGCTAACGTGGCTACGGCAGAGCCTATTAAAACAAAACTCGGACTAAACATGGTGCGCCGCAAGATGGGCGGCGGATATTGCTACTTTATAGCCAACCTCACTCCGAAGGATGTAGATGCATACTGTGACCTTGGCGTAGATTACAAGCATGCGCGCTGGTATGACCCTATGACTGACAAGTATTATGCTGTAGAAAACCCAGAAAACAAGGTGCGCGTAACGCTTCGTTCGGGCGAGTCTATGTTCCTTCAGCTGGATTGTTTCTATGCTGGCAGCGAATCGCTCCTAATGCGCCCCACATCAGTAACACCTGGTACAGAGATAAATCTTGACAAAGGTTGGAAGCTCTCGTTTATCGAGGAGGCACCAAAAGTTGATGCTACATTCAATATTGACAAACTCCAGACATGGGAAACGCTTGACAATGACTCTGCCAAGGTTACCATGGGTACGGGTGTATATGAGACCACCTTCAATGCAACGCCACAGGCAATGGGCACTTACGCTATTGACCTTGGCGACGTACGCGAGAGTGCACGCGTATATATAAATAATGTGTATATCGGTTGTGCGTGGAGCGTGCCTTACATACTTAATTTCGATACCTCCGTACTCAAGAAGGGTAAGAACACCATTCGCATAGAAGTAACCAACCTGCCAGCCAACCGCATCAGCGACCTTGACCGCCGCGGAGTGGAATGGCGCAAGATGGAAGAGATAAATGTCGTTGACATTAACTACAAGAAAACCAAGTATGACCACTGGTCGCCGATGCCGTCGGGACTCAATTCGCCAGTGCGCATATACAAAGCTAAGGTAAACATAATAAATTTATAACACACTAATCATGGCTATTGTAAAACCATTCAAGGGCATACGCCCACCAAAAGACTTAGTAGAACAGGTAGAATCACGCCCTTACGACGTGCTCGACTCAGAGGAGGCACGTGCCGAGGCTGGCGACAACGAGAAGTCGCTCTACCACATTATCAAGCCGGAAATCAATTTTGAGCCTGGCACATCGGAGTATGATCCGAAGGTATATGATGAGGCTGCACGTCAGTTTAAGAAGTTTCAGGACAATGGTTGGCTCGTACAGGACGATAAGGAACTGTACTATATCTATGCTCAGACCTCATGTCTGCCAGCCAATGGCGGTAAGGAGAAGACACAGTACGGACTGGTAGTGGGTGCTTACTCTGGCGACTACGAGAAGGGTGTCATCAAGAAGCACGAGTTGACCCGCCGCGATAAGGAGGAAGACCGCATGAAACACGTGCGCGTGAACAATGCAAACATCGAGCCTGTGTTCTTTGCTTACCCCGACAATGATACGCTTAATGCGCTCATCATGAAGTATGCTGCCACCAAGCCTGAGTATGATTTCGTAGCTCCTATCGACGGATTCCGCCACCAGCTCTGGGTAGTCAGCGATGATAATGACATCAAGACCATCACCGATGAGTTTGCAAAGATGCCTGCCCTCTACATTGCCGACGGACATCACCGCTCGGCTGCCGCAGCCCTTGTGGGCACGGAGCGCGCAAAGCAGAATCCAAACCATAAGGGTACGGAGGAATACAACTACTTCATGGCTGTATGTTTCCAAGCCAGTCAGCTTACGGTGCTTGACTATAACCGCGTGGTTAAGGATCTGAACGGCAATACATCAGAGCAGTTCCTTGAGAAACTCGCTAAGAATTTCGTTGTTGAGAAGAAAGGCACTGAGGAGTATCGCCCACAACATGCCCACCAGTTCTCGCTCTATCTTGACGGTGAGTGGTACAGCCTTGATGCTAAGCCTGGTACGTATGATGACAACGATCCTATCGGAGTACTTGACGTAGACATTTCTTCTCGCCTCATACTGCAGGATATTCTTGAGCTCGGCGACCTGCGTTCATCACAGCGTATCGACTTCGTTGGCGGTCTGCGTGGTCTGGGCGAATTGAAGCGCCGCGTTGACAGTGGCGAGATGCGTGCAGCTCTGGCTCTGTATCCTGTGTCTATGAAGCAGATTATGGACATTGCCGACTCTGGCAACATCATGCCGCCGAAGGCTACATGGTTTGAGCCGAAGCTCCGCTCGGGTTTGGTTATCCATAGTCTCGACTAATAATTTCTCTCTCACAGACTTTGCTGGATTTCTCAGATTCTATGGTTTTGTGCAGCTTGCAACCAGTTGATACAGAGTATTATCTGAGCTTTCCGCAAAATCTGTGAGAGACTTTTTTTTTCGTTATAATTCCCTCTGTATTGTAATCGCAACCTGATTGCAGTGTAATCAGATAGCGATTACCACATAATTAGATAGCGATTACAGTATAATCCGATAGCGATTACAACGTAAACAGATACTGATTGAATTACATCTACTAATGAAGAATATACTGACTATATTATTATTGTTGACAGCTTTTTGCACGCTGTCTGCACAAGAAGCAAAAATAGAATTTGTTACGCCACGCATCGTTCATGTGGTTAGAGGCGTGCCAACAAAGTCGCTTGTAGTCACAGCCAAGCCCACAGAGGTAAGTCTGACGCGCAAAGGCAACGACATAAGCAGTTCGATACTTACCGTAAGGCGTGACAAACGCACTGGCGATCTGACCTTCCTCACGGTGAAAGGCAAGGTGCTGCTACGCGAAAAGTCATACACCATAGCCACCGACCATACCTCAGATGAGGCTACAGCTAGCACAGGGGCAAGCGATGCTCTGGTAAGGAAGTCCATGGTGAGCCAGACTTTCACGCTCGACAAGGATGAAGCCATATACGGTCTGGGTACCATACAGAACGGAAAGATGAACCGTCGCGGTGAGCACAAACTGATGGAGCAGTCCAACCTTGAGGACTTTCAAAATGTATTACAGAGCATAAAGGGCTGGGGGCTGTATTGGGAGAACTACTCACCCACGCAGTTTGATGACTCTGCCGAGGGCATGACATTCGCCTCTGAGGCTGGCGAGGGTATTGACTACTACTTCATGTATGGCGGTTCGGCTGACGGCGTGAATGAACTGATGCGCCAACTGACTGGCGAAGTGCCTATGTTCCCTCTGTGGACCTACGGCTACTGGCAGTCGAAAGAACGATATAAGACATCTGCCGAACTGCTCGATGTGGTCAATACATACCGCAATCTGCAGGTGCCGCTCGACGGAATAATACAAGACTGGCAGTACTGGGGTTCCAACTATCTGTGGAACGCCATGGATTTTCTTAACGAAGACTTCGCTAACGGCAAGCGTATGATTGACGAGGTACACCGCAAGAACGCACACTTCATGATTTCAATCTGGGCAAGTTTCGGTCCGCAAACTCTGCAATACAAGGAACTTAAAGATCGTAATATGCTTCTGCCAATAACCACATGGCCGCAGAGCGGACTGTCTTTTTGGCCTCCACGCATGGATTATCCCTCGGGTGTGCAGGTATATGACGCCTTCAACCCTGAGGCGCGTAGCATATATTGGAAATACCTGAAAAGACTCTATGACTACGGTACTGATGGCTGGTGGATGGATTCCACCGATCCTGACTTTATAAATCCGCGCGAGAGCGACTACCGACATAAGGTGTATGGCGGCACGTGGCGCTCACAGCGCAATGCCTTTCCGCTTGAAACGGTCCGTGGCGTGTATGAGAACCAGCGCAAGGAAGGGGACAACAAGAAGCGTGTCTTTATCATGACGCGCTCTTCCTTCGCCGGACAGCAGCATTACGGCTCCAACATGTGGAGCGGCGACGTGGCTTCTTCGTGGGATATGCTGCGCAAGCAGGTGCCTGCCGGTCTCAGTTTCTCGCTCACGGGCAATCCTAATTTCAATACTGATATAGGAGGATTCTTCTGTAATTCATACAACAACAAGGGCAAGGACTCGGCTCCGCGCAATCCGCAGTATCAGGAACTCTACGTCCGCTGGATGCAGTACGGCCTCTTTTGCCCCGTATTCCGCAGCCACGGCACCGATGCTCCGCGCGAGATATGGCAGTTTGGAAAGAAGGGCGAACCCGTATATGATGCCATTGAGCAGATGATACGGCTGCGCTACCGCTTTATTCCTTATCTGTATAGCACGGCATGGCAGGCCACAACCGCCGACGGCAGCTATATGCGACCGCTTTTTAGCGACTTCGCAGCTGATCGTAAGGTGTGGGATATGACTGATGAGTTCCTCTTCGGAAAGTCAATCCTCGCTGCCCCCATACTCCGTGCGCAGTACACTGCCGAGAAAATCATCAAGAGCGATGCCATGACAGGATGGGACAATGCCCAGACTTCTGACGGTACAGCCTCTGCGGCTGTTGACTTTACTCAGTCTAAGTCGGCAGAGAAGTACCTGCCAAAGGGTGCTGACTGGTATGACTTCTGGACTGGCACCCTATATCGTGGCGGACAGACATTGACAATAGAAACACAGTTCAACCGCGTGCCAATGTTCATACGTGCCGGCAGCATCGTGCCGCTTGCTCCCGAAATGCAGTATGTGGGTGAGAAAGACTGGCAGCAGCTTGAGTTGCGCATCTATCCTGGTGCCGATGCTTCGTTCACTCTATATGAGGACGAAGGTGACGGCTATGCATACGAGCAGGGTGCTTACTCTACAATTCTCTTTTCTTGGAGTGACAGAACACGCACCCTTACAATAGGCAACCGCAGCGGTTCCTATCCCGGCATGATAGCCACTCGCACCTTCATCGTCGTAACACCCGACGGACGCCAGAACACCGTAACCTACGATGGAACGGCAAAAACAGTGAAACTGTAAGCCGCAGTCGATAATGGTAAGAAAATCATGGTCATTCATAGAATTTCATTTCTTGTTGAATATTCTATGAATGACCATTCTGATAATTATTGATACTATTAATACCTGTTCATGATGTTTTTAAGAAAGTATTCATGTATGCGGGTATCATCGGTTAGTTCGGGATGGAATGCCGTAGCCAACTGTCGTCCCTGCCTTGCCGCCACGATGTTTCCCTCAACCTCAGCAAGAGATTGACAGTCATCGCTGAGAAGTTCCTCTATATACGGTGCGCGTATGAACGTCATTGGTATGTCATCAGCGATGCCGTTGACACTCCCCCGATGCTGAAAACTATCAAGCTGACGACCGTAGGCATTACGCTTCACCCGCATATCCATGGTGGCAAGCCGCCCCTTAGATAGCAGTATCATGCCGGCGCAAGTGCCGAATACAGGTAGTCCGTTGAGTATCGCCTGACGCACGGGTTCAAATAATCCCAGTTCTGTAAGCAAACGCATCTGCACGGTGCTCTCGCCGCCAGGCAGTATCAGACCGTCCTTCTGCTTATGCCAGTCACTGAGTTGACGCACCTCGAAAGTCTCGACACCAAGACGGTGTAACATCACTTCGTGTTCAATGAAAGCGCCTTGCAGCGCCATTACAGCTATTCTCATGACTTGATGCTATTTACCTCGTTCTGCCATCAGCAACTCTATTTCCTGCTCGTTGATACCGACCATGGCTTCGCCGAGGTCTTCTGACAGTCGGGCAAGCATCTCCGCATCCTGATAATTCGTTACCGCCTGCACTATCGCTGCTGCTCTCTTTGCAGGGTTGCCGCTTTTGAATATGCCACTGCCAACGAACACTCCCTCGGCACCTAACTGCATCATCAGTGCTGCATCGGCAGGTGTAGCTACGCCACCAGCAGCAAAGTTCACTACGGGCAGTTTGCCATTCTCATGCACATAGCGCACCAGTTCCAACGGGGCAGCAAGTTGTTTGGCAGCCTCATAGAGTTCGTCATCACTCATTGATACGATGCGTCGGATTTCACTCTGCAACATACGCATGTGACTTACCGCCTGCACCACATCGCCAGTGCCGGGCTCTCCTTTAGTCCGTATCATTGTAGCGCCCTCTGCTATGCGACGCAAGGCCTCGCCAAGATTTTTTGCACCACAAACAAATGGTACGTTGAATTGCGTCTTGTCTATGTGATAGATATTGTCCGCAGGCGACAGCACTTCGCTTTCGTCAACATAGTCAATGCCTATAGCCTGCAGAATCTGCGCCTCTGCCAAGTGACCTATACGGCATTTCGCCATCACGGGGATGCTCACTGCTTCTTGTATTCCGCGTATCATTTTCGGGTCGCTCATTCTTGATACCCCCCCTGCGGCACGAATGTCTGCCGGTATGCGCTCCAATGCCATGACGGCACAGGCACCTGCTTCTTCTGCAATGCGTGCCTGCTCGGGTGTAGTAACGTCCATGATGACTCCGCCTTTGAGCATCTGTGCCAGTTGGCGGTTGATTTCTTGTCGTTCGTTGTTCATGTCTTTTGTGTGTTTGTGTGAGTATTTTTAAAAAATTGTTATTCCTGACGGCTTTGATATTCCGTTGGTGACATGCCCTTTCTCTGTCGGAAAAAGCGTGACAGGTGAGCCTGTGACGAAAAGCCTAAGCGCTGCGCTATGTCTTTCAGTGGCATTCTTGAAGTCTTCAGTAGCGTGGCAATCTCCGTCATTATGCGCTCATCAATGATTGACTTAGGCGAACGGTCAGCGGTGCGCCGCGTGACCTGTCCCAGATAGCGTGGGCTCACGTTCAGCTGCTCGGCGTAGAAACCAACATCGGAATATCTGTTGTAATAGCGTTCCAGAGCATCCAGAAACAGGTTATACAGTTCGTCGCTGCGCGAGTTTCCGTCAGCATAGTCAGCAGGTAACTGTTTCAGATATGCCTGCGCATGGCGCATTGCACAGTCTGTTGTTTCGCCCAGACTTAGGTAATAGGCCATAGCCGACGATAGTTGGTTGGCATGGCCATGAAGTCGCTGCCCAACGGGCAAATCAGATGGTGCGAGCACCACCGTGCATAGTGGTATCAGTTTCAGCTTTATGCTTTCATATACGGAGCCTTCTACCAGTTGCTCACCACGCGTGGATGTCAATACAGGAGCGTAGATGACGTGGCACGGACGGTAGCGTTGCAGTAATTCAGCCAAAGCCTCCACCACGTCAGCCCTGCGCAAAAGACCTATCTTCACGACTTGGGGCTGCAGGTCATTGATGATAGCCTCCGTCTGCGCCTTGACTACCGATGCGGGTAAGTCATAGAACTGCTGTATGCCCAGAGTGTTCTGTACTGTTATCGAGGTTATCACCGATGCTGCCTTTGCACCAAGAGCGTTTATTAGTCGTACGTCTGCCTGTATGCCTGATACTCCAGTGCCGTCGCTGCCTGTTATTGTTAAAATCGTTGTGTTCATGTTGTTTACAACTTTATTTGAGTGCAAAGGAAACAAAAATTGTTGAAATAGCCAAACTTTGTTCTCTATTTGTAAAAAGAAAGTGCAGTAGTGCAAAATTGCTGTTCATCGGTAGAACCTGTCAGAGTTGTAGGTTGTTATGTAGCATTTACGAAATATACGCTAAATTATAGTAGCCATTACGTTGTTTTTTGATTGCAAAACGACACGAAAAATAACAAAATGCTATCTTTTTGTAAAATAAACTCACAAATGTTTTGTCATTTTAATAAAAAGTATTACCTTTGCACACTGAAAAAACAATAACGAATACCAGTCGCACTGAAAACAACCTCAGTTTTGACTGCAATATTTCCTAAAACAATACTACAATGAGTAAACTGATAAAGCCCGCAGGCTACAAGGCAAAACTCGACCTTTGGCAGACGGAGCAAGGCATAAAACTGATAAAGGAATTCTTTCAGCAAAACCTGAGTACGGAGTTGCGACTGCGTCGCGTAACTGCTCCTTTGTTCGTGCTGAAAGGATTGGGCATCAACGACGATCTTAACGGCGTAGAGCGTGCCGTGACATTCCCAATTAAAGACCTTGGCGATCAGAAGGCAGAAGTTGTTCATTCGCTTGCTAAATGGAAACGACTGACACTGGCTGAATATGGCATAGAGCCAGGCTATGGCATATATACAGATATGAATGCCATACGCGCTGATGAGGAACTCGACAACCTCCACTCGCTATATGTTGACCAGTGGGATTGGGAGATGGTGATAAGCAAGGATAACCGCAACCTTGATTTCCTAAAGAGTGTCGTGCGACGTATCTATTCGGCAATGCTACGCACGGAGTTCCTTACTTGTGAGACCTATCCGCAGCTGAAGCCTTTCCTGCCGCGTGAGATACATTTCATACATTCGGAAGAACTGCTTAGGATGTATCCAGACATGACAGCCAAGGAGCGTGAAGACGCTATCTGTAAGAAATACGGTGCGGTATTCATCATGGGTATCGGTGGCAAACTCTCTGACGGTAAGAAACATGATGGGCGTGCACCTGACTATGACGACTGGACAACGCCTAACAGTGATGGCTTTCTGGGGCTTAATGGTGATATATTGATATGGTATCCTGTACTTGGTCACAGCATTGAGTTGTCGTCAATGGGCATACGTGTTGATAAGGAAGCGCTGCTCCGACAGCTCAAACTTGAAGGTCAGGAAGAGCGCAAGGAACTTTATTTCCATAAGCGATTGCTTGATGGCACATTGCCACTCTCTATCGGTGGTGGCATAGGGCAGAGCCGCTTATGCATGGTAATGTTGCAGAAAGCCCACGTAGGAGAAATACAAGCCAGCATCTGGCCTGAAGATCAGCGCAAGGAGTGTCAAGCCGCTGGTATGAATTTGATATAATTCAGAAGATTGAAAATATATCTTGATGATGAAGGTTTGAAAAATTGAAGTCACCGCATAGGGGCGGCTTCGGTTTTTCAAACTTTCATTTTCTATATCCTAATGACGCCGTTTTTTTGTTAAGTTACATTTTTTTGTGAGGAAAAAAGTTGTGGTTTCACGGAAAATATGTAACTTTGCAGCATGAAACTACCTATCGGCATACAAGACTTTGAGAAGATCCGCACTGGCGGCTATCTCTACATAGACAAGACGGAGCATATATATCGCCTCGTCTCTGAGGGTTCTTATTACTTCCTTTCCCGTCCACGTCGCTTCGGCAAGTCGTTGCTTTTATCAACGATAAAGGCTCTGTTTCAAGGTAAGCGAGAACTGTTCAAGGGACTGGCGATAGACCAAAAGGAGGATTGGGAATGGGCAGAGCACCCCATTCTGCACCTTG
>CAMNCV010000079.1 GCA_946534585.1 uncultured Prevotellaceae bacterium | reverse complement strand
CGAGCGATAAGGTAATAAGGTTGCAGGTCATGAGGTGAAATATGCTTAATTGTGATAAATAGTTGCCTGATATCACCTTAAAACCTTGAAGTGAAGCGACCTCAAAACCTTAAACCTTAGGCGAAACTAAAGCTTGCGTAAGTTGAGTAGATGTCTTTATAATCTATGCTTTCAGGGTGTGAAAGCTATCGTTTCTCATCGTGAAAGCACCTGACGGCCGTCGGCACCATACATGATGACGGCCATACTGCCATTCCACGCCCCTTCGCTGATACTGACAGTCACCCTGTTGTCATCCGTGGCGATAATAGAGATGCCTCCATCGTCTTCCTGAATACTCCTGACATCCGTCGTTTCCTCCTCGTCAGGGAAAATGCCTTGCATCCCCTTGGCATTGGAAACCACGATTATGCGTTTTGAAACACGGTTGCCCCAAGAATCATAGGAATAGGTTTCAATCAGCCAAAAACAAAGCATCGATGACGCTTTTCATCTAATGTAGCGCTTCGCCTTGCACCGTCATGGAAACATGACTGCTACGGGCGAAGCAACTGCAAAGCTACAAAGAAAAACCGGATTATGCAAACAACAACATATAAAAATGCGCCGATATATAGTAATTGCATTTAACTGTGTCAACATTTTCAAAAGGGCTAACTCCCCTGACATCAGAACCTCGTATAGATGAAGGCATTGTTGGTTGCACCTACAAGCAGTGCTACGCTGACAACGAGCAATGCAATGGAAATGATGGCACGCGTGATGAGGGATATATTGTGCTTGGCTGTAGTCTCACCAGGCATGAAGTGGTCAAACAGTCGTGTAACACCATCGTATATGGGGAAACAGAATACCAAGGCAATGACCCAAAGCCAGAAATTGTTTGTCAGTGCTGCCGTAGCGGTAAAGTCGGCGAGTGTCTTGCCACCACCGAAGCATACGCTGAAGAATTGCTGCATACGTGTGAAGTCATCGAAATAGAATATCCCCCAGCCAAGAACAAACAGCAGTATTGTGTAAATATGGAGCAGTGGGCGCGGCACATACTTTATGATGCGCAACAGCGTGTATTTCTCAAGCATCACGATAATGCCGAAATATACGCCCCAGAGAATGAAGTTCCAGCTCGCTCCGTGCCACATACCGGTAAGAAACCATACCACGAGGATATTGAAAGCCTGATGACGGCGGTTGCCACCCATTGGGATATAGACGTAATCGCGGAAAAAACTGCCGAGTGAAATATGCCAGCGTCGCCAAAATTCCGTTATGGTCTGGCTGATATAAGGATGACGGAAGTTCTCGGCAAAATGAAAACCAAGGCAACGTCCCAGTCCTATGGCCATGTCGCTATATCCTGAGAAATCAAAGAATATCTGCAGGGTGAAGGCACAAATGCCCACCCAAGCGCCTGCGGTGGAGAGGTTGGTGAGGTTGCCTCCAAGAAACTGCGTAGAAATTTCAGACAGTTGGTTGGCGAGTATCACCTTCTTGCCCAGTCCGATAAGGAAGCGATAGGCACCCGTCACGTAGTCATACTGCGTCACGCGACGGCTGTGTATCTCCATAGCCACGATATCATAGCGCACGATAGGGCCGGCGATAAGCTGCGGAAACATTGATATATAGAGCAGCAAGTCGTGGTAACGACGTTGTACTGGTGCCTCGCGGCGATAGACATCTATAAGGTAGGATATGCTCTGGAAAGTATAGAAGCTGATGCCTATGGGCAATGAAATCTTGGGATTTGCCACGGGCAGGCCGATGGCAGTGAGCGTATCGGCGAAGAAACCGGCATACTTGAAAGTGCCGAGCAAGAGCAGATTGAGCGTAATGCCAGTGGCAAGAGCTAACGATCTGCGACTGTCGGAGCGGTCAATCCACAATCCTGCTACATAGTTCATCAACGAACTCAATAGCATGAGGAATACATATACGGGTTCACCCCAGGCGTAGAAGATAAGCGAAAACACCACCAGCACGGCATTGCGCACCGTGGTGTTCATCTTTAGTCCCTTGCCCTCGGACAGGAAACGCCTGTCAATCCAGTATGCTATCATGTATAGCACGAGGAAAGTTGGCAGGAATACGAATATAAAAAATAAGTCGGAGAAAACCAATTGAAATTAAGAGTTAGGGGTTTAGAAAAAGTGGAGTAAGAGTTAAGGATTAAAGGTTTTTACTGTAAACTAAAGAATTAAGATTTGTCTGATAATACAAGTCAGGTCAAATCTTAATTCTTAACCATTAGATCTTAATTCTTCAGTAGTTCTGCAATTTTCTCGCCTACCATCTTTGCGCCCTCCACGCTTGTATGTGTGCCATCGATGGTATAGTGTTTCTTTATACGCTCGTCAGCGGCTTTGATTGGGCAGATCTTGTCAAGGCGTATAACGTCGATACCCATGCGCTTGCCGCAGTCTTCTATCACGTCGCCTACCTTCTGTATCTTTGCCTCTGTACCCTGCACACTCTGTAGCGGAGTAAGCAGCAGTATGCGCGCATCGGGGAAGTGATAGCGTAGAATCTCACAGTTGTAACGAACAGACTCGGCCAAGGTGGTTACCTGGTTTACTTTCTTCATCAGCAGGTCTTGCAAAGGAAGTTTAAATATCTTGTCTGTAGTCTCTGCATACATCTGTGGGCGCTGGCTCTGAAACCATGCGTCGTTAGTGCCGCAGGCCACTATGATAAGCGAAGGTTCAGGCTGAGTGCCGTTTTTGTACGCCTCGTCAAAGCGGTTTACTTGGTTATATATTACGTTGCTGTTGCCTACGCGTGCTATATTTTCCTTGGTATCATGCTTTGTCAGAGCATTGTTAGTCCATGTAGCACCGCTACGTGCATAGCTAACGCACGTCTTAGGCTGAAAGAGTTCCTTGAACCATTTGCTCCAACTGCGTTCACCTGTGCAGTCATCGCCTCCGGTTGACAGGTTGGAATCACCCAACAGAACCACGTTCATCTTCTGTGGCTCCTCGGCTGATGCCTTGGTGGCGAAACGTGGCGAATAAAGCAGGATAGCCATTGTAGCTAACAGTATTGCTGATGTTTTGGATAGAGTTTTCATCTGTCGTTTATATATTTATTTCCGTGCAAAGTTACAATATTTTTTCTGATTGTCAAAATTTTACAAGTATAAAGTTGATTGTTTGCTATAAGTAGGTGTGCATAATAATTGATGACAGCCAATCAATAGTCAAGGGATGAAAGCCTCTCGCTTTTCATCCCTTGACTATTGGTATTTATACTATTATGCTGTACGTAGCAAGTGTGTTATTCTGCTTCCTGAGTAGCAGATGCCGCCTCAAACTTTATGCCATAGATGTTGATAGGACCATCAGGATAGGAAATCTGATACTCTCCGATTTTGTCTATCTCAACCTTGATAGGGCGTTTGTTAGTCTGCTCCACTACGTCAGTAACGATGTCTTTAGCTCCCTTGAGCAATACAATCTGACGGTCTTCCTCGCTTGAAGAAGAAGAAGCATAGATTGTCAGTGTGCCTTTGGCTTTGATGCTAAGGAATATCTGACTGGAACGTCCTGTCGTACTACCAGTTTTCAGACGTGTGGTGAAACGCGTTCCGTCTTTGAACTGACGTAATGACTCGTCGCATACCATCTTGCCTTTGTTATCAACTATGTACATAAAGCAGTTCTCGCAGTTGAACACCAAGGGGTTATTGCCCTGAGTAAACTGTTTGAACTTCATTATGTTGCCTTGTTCAAACTGTGCGTTTGCAACTAATGCAAACATCATTATTACGAGAGTGGTAAAAAACTTTTTCATGATATTTATGATTTAGATGTTAGAAATGTAGTACTTTGTGAGAGCAAAGTTACGTTTTTTTTTCGAATTTGCAAAGAAAAATATGAAAAAATGAGTATTTTTTTGTAATTTTGCATTACATTTAGAAAAAATACATGATATAATTATGGTAAAACACATTATTTTATGGACGCTTCGTGCCGATATGACGGCTGACGAGAAACAGCGTGCCGCTCAAGGAATGAAAAAGGGATTAGAGGGTCTTGCCGGCAAGATTGACGGATTGGTTGATATCAAAGTAGTGGCAGACGGACGTTTATCTACGTCAAATGCCGACGTGATGCTTGACAGTACGCTTAAGGATTTTGATTCACTAAAGGCCTATGCTGTGCATCCGTTGCACGTAGATGTAGCCGACAGGCTGGTTCGTCCGTTTACAGCACAGCGCACTTGCCTTGATTATGAGGTGTAGGTTCAATGAGCAGGAGCATCACTGATGCTGCCTGTGACATGTGCCGTTTTGTGCTTCCCATGGATGGATACCGCTTGCGCTCATTCGCTCAGAACTTGAAAAGTCTTGGCAGGAAGTCAAGCAGGTAGCGTCTCCAATTATCCCATGAGTGCCCACCATCAGTCTCATTATATACGTAGGGGTAGCCTGCGGCGTCGAGACGTTGGCGGTGCATGGTGACGAGTTTCATCACATAATCGTCCTTGCCTACTGCTATATAGTAGAGTTGCGGTGCCGGCTGAAACTGCATGGAAAGCTTCTGGTCAATACTGTCATATATTTCGATATCGTCGTACTTGTCAAACTTGCGACCGAGCTTATCCTCCCACTTCTCGCCTACGACTGGTATCTGGCTGGCAAGGTTCTTTATTCCGTGGGTAATGCTCTTGATACCTGAAATCTTCTTATCGTTGAGAGCGTTGGTGGTTTGCGGAGAGAACAGACCTACATAGTCAAACAACTGCGGGTTGTTAGCTGAAATGTATAGCGAGTGAAGCCCTCCAAGCGACAGTCCGCAGATGGCGCGGTGTTGCTTGTCCTCTGCAGTGCGATAATGCTGCGCAATATATGTCATCACTTCCGAAGGGAAGGCTGCCTCTATCCTACCCGTCATTGATGATACGTTATTGGCTTTTGGCATAGCCTGCATATACGGACTTTCACCAGGCGCAGCATCTAAATCGGCATTGCCGTTAGGCATCACCACAATCATAGGCTGACACTTGCCGTCGGCTATCATTAAGTCCATAATCTGTCGCAGACGTCCCATGACAAGCCATGATGTCTCGTCGCCGCCTGAACCGTGAAGCAGGTAGAGCACAGGGTAACGCTTGTCAGGATTTTGGTCATATTCTGCAGGGAGATACACCGACATACGTCGTTGTGCCATACCTTGCAAGCGTGAAGGATACCATGGCTGTTCAACACGTCCGTGTGCCACAGGTTGCTCCATATAGTAATCGGTTGGCCATCCCGGCACGAAGAAGTAGTTGAGGTATTGGTTAACATCCCGCACCACGCAGGTGTCACCAGGCTCTGTCTGTGTCACCTCATCATCTATCCTGTAATTATAGGTGTACATGTCAGGCGGCAATACAGTGCTGGTATAAGCCCATGTGCCGTTGGCCTGACGTATCATCTTGTGTTTGCCAAGAACGCCTGAGCCTTGCAGTGTTACTTCCTTAGCCATCGGGGCATAATAGTTGAATTGTATCATGCCTTGTCGCACGCGGTCTGAGGCATATATTCCGATGACAGTGAGAAAACAATATATAAACAATGTAAATAGTCTCATATACATAGTGAGGGGATTGAGTTACTTCGTTCGAATAATACAGATTATCAGTGCAAAGTTACGTGATTTATGGCAGAAAAACAAGCACAGAATGTTAAAATTACAGAAAAATTTGGAGAATTAGAATAAAATAACTAATTTTGCTTTCATGAATAAGAAAACACAACCTTAATTAATGCCATAAATATGAAGAAATTTAATATGGAAGTTGTGGCTGCCAGTAGAGCCACAAAATGTTATGGCGAGCGTATAGCCATCATGGATAACTTCGGTGCACTGCTTCCCAATGCTCCCTATCCGTTCGTGCTTGAGGGAATGTTGTTTGGCATAGTGACACGTGGGCACAATTCTTTCATGCTTGACAAGCAGCGATACACGCTCGGCCCTGGCGATATCTTTACGAGTTTCCCACAAAACCTGATGGAGGATTTCCGCTATTCCGATGACATAGAGGCAACGGCAGTATTTATTGATGGTGGTTATCTGGAAGAACTGTATGACAAGGTAACGATTGACTGGAATATGCGACTTATGGCTATGTCGCACACACCGCTTCATGCTGATGAAACGGAGACAAAACGCATTGTTACGTATATGCAGCAGATAGCAGAAAAACTAAATAGTCCCGTCGGACCGTTCCGTAACGACTGCATACAGTCCTTGCTGTTGTCGCTGGCATACGACGTGTTTGATTTACGCATGCGTTCCTTCCACGTTAATGACAAACCGGCAGTAAAATATTCTTCTGCCGAACGATTGTTCTATTCTTTCGTAAAGATGCTTAATGATCCGCATGAGCAGTTCCTCAACGTCAACGGTTACTCGGAAAGGCTGCACATTACGCCAAAGTATTTCTCTACCATTTGTCGAGAACTTACTGGCAAGACGGCGGGACAGATAATCAATGAGGAGGTAATACGCACTGCCAAGGTGATGCTCCACGATAAAGCGAAGAGTATCCGTCAGATCAGCGAAGAGTTAAACTTTGCCAATCAAAGTCATTTTGCCAGCTTCTTCCATCGTCATGTAGGGCTGTCACCGCAGCGTTTCCGTAATCAGATGACCCACGAATAGTGTTTGTCGTATAAGTGGAAAGCACTTATAATGATGCAGTATGGTTGCAATAAAAGGCTTTAACAACGACAAAAATGCGTAAAAAGCATGCCTAAAGGCAAAAAATGCATTAAAAAATTTGCACGGTTCAGAAAATATTATTACCTTTGCACTCGCAAATCTGAAAAGCGAACAAAAAGCAAGATTTGCGAGGCGACCATAAACCTGCTTGCAGACAAGTAGGGTCTCCACAAAAATGGGGGCATAGCTCAGATGGCTAGAGCGCTTGCATGGCATGCAAGAGGTCGTGGGTTCGACTCCCACTGTCTCCACAGTGGAACGAAAGAAAATAACATTTTTCTATAATAATGGATGGCGGGATAGCTCAGCTGGTTAGAGCGTCGGATTCATAATCCGGAGGTCGAGGGATCGTGACCCCCTCCCGCTACCCTAATTAAAAAGCACTTACGAGAAATCGCAAGTGCTTTTTCTGTTTGTTTGCAAACTTCTTAATCTTCCACCAAGCAACAACTAAGTAGGTACACCTACTTATGATTGTAATGACGAGATAACAGAATATCAGGATTTTCATATTCTTATCACATAATTATGATATAATCTGATTATATCCGAGAAAAAAATTGTATCTTTGCAACCACTTACTCCCACCACAGGCGGGGTAAGCTATTATAAATATGGACTCTCTGAATAAAGATATTGTCAAGAGAGGAATACATAACTCTAAACAAACAATGAAGCAAACCTATTACAATATAAGCGAATATTCTTATTATGAATAAACAACTATTATTTTTATTACTATCCATTGCCGTGGATTCCGCTGCCGTGGCACAGAAAACACCCGTTTGGTGTGACCCTGCTACTAACGAAATCAACCGCCTTAATGACCGTGCCGACTTCTTTGCCTATGAGGACGTCGCACTTGCCAAGCGCCAGACTGAGCTAGGCAGCAAGACGAAGACGCTGTCAAGCAGATACATGAGCCTTGAGGGTGATTGGCGGTTCCACTGGGTTGAAAATGCCAATGAAAGGCCAGCGGACTTTTTTACTGCGAAATATGACGACTCTCAGTGGGGGCGGATGCACGTGCCTGGCATCTGGGAGCTGAATGGCTACGGCGATGCCATCTACGTCAACAATCGCTATGCATGGCGCAGCGACTGGACGGGCGAACCACCTATGGTGCAGGACAAAGGCAACCACGTAGGGTCGTACCGTCAGACGTTCACCATTCCTGCCAGTTGGAAGGGCGAGAGGATATACATGCACGTGGGTTCGGCTACGTCAAACCTGACGGTATATATAAACGGGAAGTTCGTTGGCTACTCCGAAGACTCAAAGGTAGCCGCTGAGTTTGACATCACGAAATATGCCAAGCCCGGACAGGAGAACCTCATAGCAATGCAGGTGATGCGCTGGTGCGACGGTTCGTGGCTCGAAGATCAGGACTTCTGGCGCTTCTCGGGCATTGCTCGCGAGTGTTATCTGTATGCGCGTCCGCAGTCGCATATAGCCGACATACGCGCCATCCCTGACCTTACAAACGACTATACCGACGGACTGCTAAACGTAGAAGTGACCCCTGCCGCGTGTAAGGCGAAGCGCATCGAACTGCAGCTTGCTGACAAGGCTGGACGCGTCATAGCCTCATACGCCGAGACATTGAAGAGCGATGCGCCAGTCGCAACAACGCTCAATGCGCACAATCCGCTGAAATGGACTGCCGAGGAGCCTAATCTCTATTCACTCTACGTCAGTCTGTTTGATGGCGACGAAATGCTCGAGTGTATCCCTCTGAAAGTAGGTTTCCGCAAGGTAGAGATAAAAGGTCAGCAACTTCTGGTCAACGGCAAGGCGGTATTGATAAAGGGAGTCAACCGCCATGAGCTTGACCCCGACAGCGGTTACGTGGTGTCAGAGGAGCGCATGGTGCGCGACATCGAGACGATGAAGCGGCTGAACATCAACGCCGTGCGCACTTGCCACTATCCCGATGACCCTCGCTGGTACGACCTGTGTGACAAATACGGCATCTACGTCACCGCCGAGGCCAACATCGAGAGCCACGGCATGGGCTATGGCGAGAAGTCATTAGCCAAGGACGCACGTTTCCATGATATGCACCTTGAGCGCGAGCGCCACAACATCTACGTACTGAAAAACCACCCTTCCATCATCGTGTGGTCGCTGGGCAATGAGGCTGGCTACGGCAAGAACTTCGAAGATGCCTACGACCTCGTGAAGGCTTACGACGCTTCGCGCCCATGCCAGTATGAGCAGGCAGGCTCATGGGGCAAGACTGACATCTTCTGCCCTATGTATGCCGACTACGGCCACTGCCAACGCTACTGCAACGAGGGCAACGTCCGACCGCTGATACAGTGTGAATACTCACACGCCATGGGCAACTCCTGTGGCGGACTGAAGGAATACTGGGACTTAGTGCGCAGCCTGCCCAACTATCAGGGCGGCTACATCTGGGATTTTGCCGACCAGGGACTGCGCGATACCAGTAGGCTGACTGGCAAACCTATATGGACTTACGGTGGCGACTACGGCCGTTTTCCAGCTTCCGACAACAATTTCAACTGCAATGGTATCGTCAATCCAGAGCGTGAATGGAATCCCCATGCCTACGAGGTACAGTATGTCTATCAGGATATCCATGCCCGCATGGCTGATGCCCAGCGTGGCATGGTGGTGGTGAAGAATGAGAATTTCTTCCGTAGCCTCGACTATGTGGCGCTCGATTACTCACTGACTGCCGACGGACGCATCATCACAAGCGGCACGGTTGCCCCCCTGCCTGCTATCAAGCCGCAGGAGGAAGCCACACTCTGCATTGCCGACGTGGCAGCCGCCATGACCAATAAGGATTACGAGGGCAAAGAGTTATTACTCAACCTCGCGTTCCGTCTCTCGGCTGACGAGCCTCTCCTCGCTCAGGGCACCACCATAGCCCACGAGCAGTTTGTACTCACGCCATACTCTTTCCCCACCGCTGACGTTTTCACTGCGCAAGGGAAAGCCACCAACGATGCCGTGACCCTCGACGACCGTGCGGTTTACGCAGTGCTTTCAGCCAACGGAGTGAACGTCACTTTCAGCAAGCATACGGGGTTCATAAGCTACATCGACGTTGACGGCACCGCCACAATGACCCGCGAGGCTGAGCTCAAACCCGACTTCTGGCGTGCCGCTACCGATAACGACTTTGGAGCAGGACTGCAGCATCGCCTTCAGGCATGGCAGCACCCACAACTTGAGAAAAAGAGTTTCAATATCCAGTCGCGGGGCAATGCCTACGAGGTGACAGCTGAATACCGCCTGAAACAGCTTGATGCCACGGTGCTGCTGACCTATACCATGATGCCCGACGGACGCCTCATGGTCAAGCAAGACCTGCGTGTCAACCCCGATGCCAAGGAGAAGCCTCAGCTCATGCGCTATGGTATGCAGATGCAGTTGCCACAGGACTTTACCAATATAGAATACTATGGGCGCGGACCTCATGAAAATTACGCCGACCGTGCCAACAGTCAGCATATCGGACTTTGGCGGCAGACCGTAGCGGAACAGTTCTGGCCTTACGTCAGACCACAGGAGACTGGCACCAAGACCGGCGTGAGATACTGGCAGATTACCAACTCGCACGGTGTGGGATTGCGCTTTGAGGGCACTGCGCCACTCGAAATGCAGGCTCTGAACTACACCGAGGACGACCTGCAACCCTCGCGCCAGAAGGCGCAATGGCACAGTGGCGACCTCTCCCCTCGCCCATTCACCTCGCTTCACGTAGCCTCACGCTCGATGGGTGTGGGGTGCGTAAATTCGTGGGGTGCATGGCCACGCGCTGAGTATCAGATGCCTTATCAGGACTACACCCTTACTTACATCCTATCACCCGTAAGGAGCAGATAACCGCCATTCGCGAACCACCGCACTGCGGCATAAAAACAATCGCTATCTGATTAGGTGATAATCAGATAGCGATTGCCATGTAATAGCATTGCGATTACAGCATAATCAGATGCCGATTACAGTGCTCACTATTTATGCCTGTTTGCACGCTGCTCGCGGTACTTTGCTTTCTGGCGCGCGGAACCCGAACCGTGGGCACCAGTGATATACTTCTTCTTCTTGGCCTTCGTCTTCACCTTGTCGTCCTGCTTGGGACGCTCGCCGCCACGGCCAAACTGTATTCCATTCATCAATATGTCTTCTATGTCGCTCATGTCATATAGGTTTTTATCTGGATGCAAAGGTAGTAATTTTTCTTTAATCAGGCAAATTTATAATTGATATAATTGACCTCCGTTTTTATTTCTTTTTCACCATCGCATTGTAAAATCTCTGTAAAAATTTTGTGGGAATAGAAAAAAAACTTTATCTTTGCAATATTAACGAAAACTAAATCAAGATTGAAAGCACATTTGGTATCATGAACAGGGAGAAGGCAAAGGAAATCACAAACGTCACCACCACCCCGGTGCCAAGAGCATCCGTACGGTAAAATACCCCAGCTATGACATGGCAGCCATTTGTTCCGCTCGTGGCATAGTGATTGGGAACCAACAGGAAATACTGAGGAAATGAAAGACAAGCAGCAATATACATTGACACAGGCGCAGATGGGCATCTATCTGGAGTGTCAGGACAAGGGAGGCGACTGCTACAGCCTACCGTATTTATATAAATTCGACCACACGCTCAACCCCGACAGGATGTGTCGTGCAGTAGAGACAGCCCTGAAGGCTCACCCGACCCTCTTTACCGTAATTGAGGTGAGGGACGATGGTATTCCTGTGCAACATATAGAGACGGAACCGCTCTCACTCAGCATCGAACCACTGAACGGCAGAGCCCCTCTTGATATTGTAAAACCGTTCC
>CAMNCV010000078.1 GCA_946534585.1 uncultured Prevotellaceae bacterium | reverse complement strand
ATGGCTTTGCATTAGCAAAAACCCGCTTAGGGCATTTCCGAACCTCAACAGGTGAAGACATAATGCTGTTCACTCATTCGGACTCTTATTACCTGCGGATTACCAGAACTAATGGTGTAACATACTACCTCTCTTCAAAAGACAAAAAAGCAACAAGACAACTATTCACAGAACTACAGAAGAAACAAAATAACAAAACAAAATGAAGGCGTCTGTTCTTCCCATGCGTTACATATTGCTGTGGCTGATGTTCATGGCATTACTCCCTGCCAGTGCGCAGCGGTTAGTGATGCCGGCGGCGTTGAAGCCTGGCGACACCATCGCCATAGTGTCGCCGTCGAGTACTCCCGATACGCTGACGGTGGAGAAGGGATGCCAGACTCTGCGCGAATGGGGCTATGTACCTGTGGTGGCACCCCATGCGCTGAGCAGTTGGCATGGCTTCGCCGGTACTGCTGATGAGCGCGCCGCCGATATGTTGTGGGCACTGAGGGACTCTACCGTCAAAGCTATCATGTGCAGTCGCGGCGGTGACGGTGCCGTGCAGGTATTGCAGCGCATACCGCTGAGCGAGTTTCGCAGTCACCCTAAGTGGGTGATGGGCTTCAGCGATGCCACGGCACTGCACAGCGCCGAGGTGGCGGCAGGGGTGATGAGCATACACTGCACCATGTGCGACGGCATCTCCATGCGCGGCGAGCGCGACTCCGTCAATGCCATACTGCAACGGTTGTTGCAAGGCGAGATGCCTTCATATCAAGTGCCGGCACATCCACTGAACCAATACGGAGAGGCAGAAGGCATACTGGTGGGCGGCAACATGTCTGTGTTCTGCGGACTGGCAGGCTCGGAATATGATTTCCTGAACCGCACTGATGAAGGCCTTATACTATTCATAGAAGACACCGGCGAGTCAATGTCGAAGGTGGACCGTATGCTCCACCACCTTGAGATACGCGGCATCCTTCAGCGTCTGAAAGGCATCATAGTGGGACATTTCTCAAAATACAAGAGTCCCGACAGCGGTTTCACTGATATGTACGACATGCTCCATGAGTACCTGCAGCACTATGACATCCCTGTCTGCTATGATTTCCCCGTAGGTCATCACAGCGGCAAGAACTACCCATTGGTTGAAGGCTGCCGCATAAGATTGATAGTAGGAGATGGTGGTACTATGATTACTCCACTATCTTTTCCATCCATATCATATCGAACCAGCGGTTGAACTTACGACCGCATTCGTGAAAGTGGGCTACCTTTGTGTAGCCCATTTTTTTGTGGAAATGTATGCTGTCGTGGGTAAGGTATTCGTTCTCTTCGTCGGTCCAGGTGATACTGGCGCACAGGTTGCGCTTGCCCATGGCGGTGAGGCGTTGCTCCAGTGCTGTGTATAATGGTTTGCCTATGCCGCTGTGGCGGTGCTCACGGTCAAGGTATATGGTCATCTCTACGCAGTGGTTGTAGGCGGCACGCTCCCTGAACCTGTGGGCATAGCTGTAGCCTACGATGTGTCCGCCAGTCTCAGCCACGAGGTAGGGAAACTCAGCGCTGATGGTCTCAATGCGCCGTCGGAAATCTGCAAGCGTGGGACGTTCTATCTCGAATGTTATAGCGGTCTGCTCTACGTAAGGGGCATAGATGCCGAGCAGAGCCTCAGCATCGTCGGGTGTTGCGTTGCGTATCGTGATGTCGTTGTAGTGCATTTTTATTTTTTCCTTAATTCATCTGCAGATAGACCTACGGTTTCTTCTCAAAGTGCTGATAATCCTTGCTTGAGCGCCATGCACCGCCATGTAAGCTACCATGAGTAGCAGTAACATTATTCTTTTCATAATAGCAGGCAAAGTTACGAAATAAATTTCTTTGCGACAAATAAATCAGTAAGAAAATTTCATGTATTCAGGCAGAGCCTCCTGCACGTCCCTGCCCTTAATCCTGTAGATACTGTACGATAATAATAAAAGGAGCACCCCCCTATATCTCTGAGGGATGCTCCTTTTGCTATATGTCTTGACGGTATCCTTACTTTGTCAGCTCTATGTCCTTGTCGCCGTTCTCCCATCCGAAGCCGGTCATCTGCAGACTGCCGTCGGCTGGTTTCTCATAGAGGGCGAAGCTGTGGATTACCTTGTAGCCCTGGTCCTCACACAACACCTTCACGCTGCGGTACTTCGTGATTACCACGCCATGTATGTTCTTCTTGGTGCTTGTCACAGGTCCTACCCATGCCTTTATGGCCTTGCCCCAGTATGAGCGATGAACCTTCACCTCGTTAAGTGCCTTCTTCTCCAGCCCAGGGTTGGCGCTCGCCGCCATCTTGCCGTACTTGCCCTGCTGCTCCAGTTCCTTGTAGGCACGTAGCTGTGCTACGCGCTTTGGCTTGAAGTTTGGTGTCTCATACTGTTTTTTTGCCTCGGCAAGCGTGAACTGCGCAGGGTAACGATACTTGTAAGCCGCAGGCACGCTGCCTACGTTCTGCTGCAGGAAGCTTAGCACATCGTTGAGACCTGCCTCGCCACCCTCAAAGTGTACCTTGCCGCTGGTGCGTATCTTCAACAACTCCCATACCTCGTCAAAGAAGAACTCCTTTGCCTCAGGGTTGCTCACCTCCTTATAACGGTTTATGAAGAAGTTAAGCTGGTCTATATACTTGGCTGTGGTAGCCTCGTCATACTTTATGGCGGTAAGTCCCTGTGTGGCTATCTTCAGGAAGTTGAGCGTCACTCTGTCGAGCATCTTCACTGGCTCGTTGACGGCATTGTCATAGTCA
>CAMNCV010000077.1 GCA_946534585.1 uncultured Prevotellaceae bacterium | reverse complement strand
TTACTTAAATGTTACTTTTGAGAATGCTGGAGCATCAATGTCGCAGAATTCTTTGTCGTTTAATTTATAGCTGCCTACGCATCCTATCATAGCTGCATTGTCTGTGGTATAAGAGAACTTTGGTATGTATACTGTCCAGCCATAACGTCTTGCATGGTCGTGAAATGCATTTCGTAGTCCATTGTTCGCCGATACTCCACCAGCTACGGCCACATGCTTTATCCCAGTCTGCTTCACCGCCAGCTTCAGTTTCTTCATCAGAATATCAACGATTGTCCGTTCGAGGCTTGCGGCTATATCTTCCTTGTGGTGCTCAATGAAGTCTGGGTCTTCCTGTATCCATTTTTGCATACTGTATAGGAAAGAAGTCTTCATACCTGAGAAACTATAATCTAATCCTGGTATGTGTGGTTCTGAGAATGTGTAGGCTTTCGGATTTCCCTTTCGTGCCAGTTTGTCGATTATAGGTCCGCCAGGATAACCCAGTCCCATTACCTTTGAGCATTTATCAATAGCTTCACCAGCTGCATCGTCTATGGTCTGTCCCAACACCTCCATGTCGTTATATGCATTTACCTTGACAATCTGTGAGTTACCACCTGATACCAGCAGGCACAGGAAGGGGAGGGGGGGGTGCTTCGTTTCTGGATTTATCTTTTCTGGCTCATCTGGCATAGGTTCGTCAATGAAGTGGGCCATGACGTGTCCTTGCAGATGGTTTACGTCTATAAGCGGGATGTTGAGCGAGCGTGCAAAGCCTTTTGCAAAGTTCACGCCTACAAGCAACGAACCCATAAGACCAGGACCACGGGTAAAAGCAACTGCCGCCAATTGTTCTTTGTTTATTCCTGCTCGCTTTAGTGCTTGGTCAACAACAGGGAGAATGTTTTGCTGATGGGCTCTTGAAGCCAATTCAGGTACTACACCGCCGTATGCCTTGTGTACATCCTGCGATGCTGTGACATTACTCAGCAACACCGTGCCACGCATCACTGCAGCCGAGGTATCGTCACATGACGATTCTATTGCCAGTATGTAATCTCCTTCTTTCAATTCTAATTTACAAATAAATTGTGCTTTTTATTCTTTTATAATCTTTTTATTTTCTAAATAAAAAGATGCATGCAAAACGGAATATTTATAATAGAGATTTATGGTACAGCGTATCAATATGTCAGTATCTCAACACCATGTTCTGTCATTACAAATGTATGTTCCCACTGTGCTGATGGCTGTTCATCTTCTGATATCACTTCCCAGCCGTATGGGTCATCAGCATCAATAAACACCTTGTACGACCCCATGTTTATCATTGGTTCTATGGTGAATACCATGCCAGGCACTAGCAACATGCCCTCTCCTTTGTGACCATAGTGATTGACATCTGGTTCTTCATGGAATTTCAGACCAACACCATGACCAGCCAAGTCGCGCACCACACCATAGTGATATTTCTTACAATGTTTTTCTATTGCATGTCCGATGTCTCCCACGAAACTATATGGCTTTGCAGCTTCCATACCTATTTCAAGACATTCCTTTGCTACGCGCACGAGCTGTTCTTTTTCGGGAGTGGTTTTGCCTATGATAAACATACGTGATGCATCTGCATAATAGCCATCTTTTATCGTTGTGAAGTCCACATTGATAATATCGCCTTCCTGCAGTACATCTTCTTCCTTTGGGATGCCGTGACACACTACTTCGTTGATGGAGGTGCAGACACTCTTTGGAAACCCTTCATAGTTCAGACAAGCTGGTATTGCATCATGCTCCTTGCAATACTCCATACATATATCGTCAATCTCCTGAGTGTTCATGCCTGCATGAATTGCTGATGCTACTGCGTCAAGTACTCCTGTATTGATTATACCAGCACGGCGTATGCCTTCGATCTGTTCTGGTGTCTTTATTAAATCACGCGTTGGTACAAGTTTGTTTTTGCTCTCCCAGTACATGATTTTCTTATCCATCTCTGTTGGTGGAACTCCAGGCAGACAGTGCCAGCGTCTTTTTCTTTGTCGCGCCATCTTGTTATTATTGTAAGTCCATCCAGCCGTTTGGGAACCTCAGTATGTATGTTCCCAAACGACTAAATGGCGATTGTTCTGTGAAAGTATAAAATACAATTACCAAGCAAAGAGAGGATATTTCTTCATTTCCTCGTTTACTTCACCACGAACCTTTGCAATTATTTCCTCATTTTCTGGAGCGTTGAGCACTTCTTCAATCCATGCTGCTATCTTTATCATGAGGTCTTCCTTCGCACCGCGAGTTGTGATTGCTGGTGTACCGAGACGGAAACCAGATGTCTGGAATGCAGAACGGGTGTCGAATGGAACCATGTTCTTGTTGATTGTGATGTCAGCTGCAACAAGAGCATTCTCTGCCACCTTACCAGTTAGTTCTGGATACTTCGGACGTAGGTCAACGAGCATTGAGTGGTTGTCAGTTCCGCCTGATACGATTGCGAAACCGCGCTTTGTCAGTTCGTCAGCCAATACGGCAGCATTCTTCTTTACTTGCATAGCATACTCCTTGAATTCAGGCTTTAGAGCCTCACCAAAGGCTACAGCCTTAGCTGCGATCACATGCTCAAGCGGTCCTCCCTGCTGTCCTGGGAATACTGCAGAATTGAGAAGTTGTGACATTTTTTTCACTACACCCTTTGGAGTTGTGTATCCCCATGGGTTGTCAAAGTCCTTGCCGAGTAGAATCAAACCGCCACGTGGTCCACGAAGGGTCTTGTGGGTAGTAGTGGTTACGATATGAGCATATTTAACTGGATTCTCAAGTAGTCCAGCTGCAATGAGACCAGCAGGGTGTGCCATATCTATCATTAGCAAAGCACCTACCTCATCGGCAATCTTACGCATACGAGCGTAATCCCACTCACGACTGTAAGCAGAACCACCACCTATGATAAGTTTTGGCTTATTTTCTTTGGCGAGTTTCTCCATCTCGTCGTAATCAACACGTCCTGTTTCCTTGTTGATATTATAACCGATTGGACGGTAAAGGATACCAGAAGTATTAACGAGTGAGCCGTGAGAGAGGTGACCACCGTGGTCAAGATTTAATCCCATGAAACAGTCGCCTGGCTTCAGCACTGCAAGAAGTACAGCAGCGTTAGCCTGTGCACCTGAGTGTGGCTGTACGTTAGCATACTCTGCATCAAACAATTTGCAGGCACGGTCTATTGCCAACTGCTCAATCTGGTCAACAACTTGACAACCGCCATAGTAACGATGTCCAGGATAGCCCTCTGCATATTTGTTGGTGCAGTATGACCCCATGGCCTCCATTACCTGTTCGCTTACGAAGTTCTCTGAAGCGATAAGCTCAATTCCCTTAAGCTGACGCTGGTGTTCGTTCTCTATGAGATCGAAAATCTTCTGGTCTCTTTCCATATCCTTTATACGTTAATCTTTTTTGTTTTCTGTTTCTTCTACTTTAATATCTTATCCTTTAATATTTAATATCAGTGCTTTAGTTGCGTGGACGGATATTCATAGCCTGCAACTGTTCTGCTACTTCGCTGTTGATACGCTGTCCAAACTCCTGCATTGACATTACAGCCTGTTCACCACCACCTTGTTGACGCATGGCAACGTTGCCTTCAGCTTCCTCTTTCTCTCCAACGATTACCATGTAGGGTATTCGCTTTATTTCGTTATCGCGAACCTTACGACCAATCTTTTCGTTGCGATTGTCAACGACGGCTCGTACACCTACGGTTGAAAGGTAATCCTGCACCTTTTCTGCATACTCGTTGTATTTCTCAGATATTGGCAGTATGGCAACCTGCTCAGGTGTTAACCACAGTGGGAAATGACCAGCTGTGTGCTCTATCAATACAGCGGTGAAACGCTCCATAGACCCGAAAGGTGCACGATGTATCATGACAGGGCGCTGCTTCGTGTTGTCATCAGCCGTATATTCAAGTTCGAAGCGCTGTGGCAGGTTATAATCTACCTGAATAGTACCTAACTGCCAACGGCGACCGATGGCGTCTTTTACCATACAATCGAGTTTTGGACCGTAGAAAGCTGCTTCGCCAGTCTCCTTGCGTGCATTCAAACCACGCTCTGCACAAGCATCGATAATAGCCTGCTCTGCTGATGCCCACATCTCATCTGTTCCGATGTATTTCTCCTTATCCTCAGGGTCACGCAAAGATATCTGGAACTCTACCTGATCATCTTTGAAACCGAATATTGCGAATACGGCCTGAATAATGTCGAGCACGCGCAGGAACTCTTGCTTCACCTGATCTGGACGACAGAAGATATGTGCATCATCTTGAGTGAATGAACGCACGCGTGTAAGCCCATGAAGCTCACCTGACTGTTCATAACGATACACTGTACCAAACTCCGCACAACGGAAAGGCAATTCTCGGTATGAACGAGGTTTAGAGGCGAATATCTCACAATGATGAGGACAGTTCATTGGCTTCAGCATGTACTCCTCATCCTCTTCTGGTGTATGTATAGGCTGGAATGAATCCTTTCCATAGTGTGCCCAGTGACCAGAGGTTACATAGAGGTTCTTTGAACCGATATGCGGAGTGATGACCTCTTGATAACCAAAACGCTTCTGTATGGTACGTAACATCTCCTGTAGGCGAAGACGCAGGTCGGTACCTTTTGGCAACCATATTGGCAGACCTTTACCTACTCGCTCTGAGAACATAAACAGTTCCATTTCCTTACCAATCTTGCGATGGTCGCGTTTCTTGGCTTCCTCAAGCATGACGAGATATTCGTCAAGCATTTTCTTCTTAGGGAAAGTTATGCCATAGAGACGCTGCAACTGTGCCTTTGAAGCATCGCCACGCCAGAATGCGCCAGCTATGCTTGTCAGCTTAACGGCCTTGATGATACCTGTGCTTACAATATGCGGTCCTTTACAAAGGTCAGTGAAATTACCTTGAGTATATGTAGTGATAGAACCATCTTCCAAGTCCTGCTCAATGTGCTCTACCTTGTAAGTCTGTCCAGCAGCTGAGAACTCTGCTACGGCATCTGTCTTGCTTACTTCCTTGCGTACTACGGCTTCGTCCTTGCGAGCGAGTTCAAGCATTTTATCTTCTATCTTTTTGAAGTCTCCTTCCTTGATCATTTCTCCATTTGGAAGAAGTACATCATAGAAGAAACCAGCTTCTACAGCAGGACCAAAGCCGAATTGTATGCCAGGGTATAGTTCCTGTAGCGCTTCTGCTAACAAGTGGGCTGAAGTATGCCAGAAAGCATGCTTACCCTCTTCGTCGTCAAACTTATAGAGGGCTATCTTAGCGTCCTCATTGATAGGACGGTTTAGTTCAGTTGTTTCTCCATTCACACCGCAAGCCACGACACTGCGTGCCAATGCTGGTGAAATACTCTCTGCAATCTGCTGTCCAGTTATGCCGCTCTCATATTCGCGCACACTACCGTCAGGAAAGGTTATCTTTACCATTTTTCTATGTGTATATAATATATAAGGTGTAAATTTTTTTATTTATAGTGCCTCGTCGTCAGGCTTCTGAATGTTTCGCTTCGCAAATGGCTTATGACTTTTCTTTGCCATCCACCGAGCTTTTCGCCTTTCGTAGTCTTCTCGGGCATATTCAAGATAATTGTCTGCCATTACTCTTTGAATTTTGAATATATCACACTGACTTTTATGGCATTTGAATCATCTTTTCCCCTCTTAAGTTTCGTAGAAGCGAAAGACATATCGTGGGTAACTTTCGTCAGCAAACTGGTCGATGTAGATACCGTGGTGTAGGTTGTGCTAACGGGTATTAGCATTACCTTGTTCCAGTTATCTGACAGTGTTTCTCCTTTGTTCTGTGCTTCTTTTCTTTTTGTATTCAGATTTGAAACTAGTAACGAAATATTACCGTATGTATATCCGTTTGTCGTTGAGGAATAGGTGGCAATATATGAATTGCGGTAGTCTGCAACCTCTCCTTTGCTAAAGAAAGACTGTATGCTGTCAGTTGGTATCAGGAGCAAAGTCTGCGGTACAGAGAGAGAATAGTCGTTGCTCTCGGTGTTGTTAATTCTTGGTACAAACAATCTTACTGTATTTATCGTATCGTTGTCGTGCTCGTTGAGTATGTCATCCACGGGCAGTGTCAGTTCGGTTAATATGCCTGCTGGCGACATCAGATATGTGCAACTCTCGTCTGTAATAAGTTTGTTTAACACATTTTCATTCTGCTTTATTGTCGTCTTCTGTATAACCTCCTCTGTACCGGCAAATGAAGAGTTCATGACGATAATAGAGTCTTTTTCGACGAAACCTTTGTAATACACTATAATCTGTGCTTTGTATATAGTAGCAATGCTACCGATTCCTCCTTGATGCTTTATGTAGAAACCAGGACAGATGTCATGAGCAAAACCATAGAAAGTATTGAAACTGCCACGATGCTCGGGGTCATAGTATTTACGCATCAGGTATGTACCGTAGTTGTTATATGTTACTCCCTGCTTATCGGTATAAGAGTCGTTGAGCGACAGGTTTATACGGTTTGTGAAGGTAGAGGAACTACGTTGTGTCTCGGTATAGATACGATTAGACGTGGTATATGTCAGCTGTGAGTGTACGCTACCAGCATCAGTGCGCACCATATGTTCTGCCTCTGGGTCGAAATCAGTGTTATACGTCTGACTTTCCTCGTATGGTTCGCTGAGTTCGTTTGCTGTGACTTTCATCAGTGCCAGAGAATCACCTATGGTTTTCGAGATATAAAGCACCAGCGTACAGGAGTCAGCCTCTACCTGAAATCTTTTGTTTACTGTTGCGTCATACTTCGTACTGTCTATGTATATGGTGTCAAGACCAGGGAATTGGTATTTGTCCATGACGCAAAACTGTGTCATGTAGTTGCATGTTATATAGTTGCCTGTCTCCGTGTCTTTGAATTTTCCAAGGAAACCGTCTCTTGAACGCGATACGATGTTGTTTGCAGCAACAGATTTTGACGCAACGTTGAATTCATCTGCCTGAATTTCAACCATGTCAGACACTTCTGTGAGTGAGGCACCCAGAGTGTCGGTTGTGTCATCGCAAGACACAGCAATAAACGACATCATTACGATGATGCCAGCATAAAAATATATCTTCTTAAAGAGACTCATATAAATTTACGTAGTCTTTAGCGAAGTCGTTCTCTTCGTTTTCTGTGTGTTTTATCATTTTCAAACCAGACTGCTCTGCATAACCAAGTATATCCTTGTCAGTATTCTCTGATACGTTAATTAATGCATCAGAATAGTCTATGGCGATCTTTGCCAGCTCTTTGCTGTCAACTGTGTCGCTGTACTTTGTAAGTTCATCCAACGTTATGTCATTATAGAGCAGACACTGCTTGAAGTTCGAACCAAAAGGCTTATCTTGCACTTGTTCAAATAGAGAGGTGACAATCTTTACATCAGCCATTCCAGGCTCGTCTTTGTAAGCCTTCTTTACAAACAATGGTACGAGGCTTGACATCTGTCCTTGGCAGTGGATGACATCAGGTATCCAGCGCAGTTTCTTTATCGTCTCAATCACGCCACGTGCAAAGAATACCATACGCTCAGCGTTGTCTTCGTAGTAGTTGCCCTCTGTATCTGCCATTTGACCTTTGCGCGAGAAAAATTCCTCGTTGTCGATGAAATATACCTGCACTTTCGTGCCGGTAATGGTTGCCACCTTGATTATGAGTGGGTAGTCTGTATCTTCTATTGAAATGTTCAGCCCCGATAGGCGTATCACCTCGTGTAATTGTCCGCGACGTTCGTTGATATTACCCCAGCGTGGCATAAACGTGCGTATCTCGCTGCCTGCTTCCTGGGTCTTCTTCGGAACAAATTTACCCAGTCTTGCAATTTCTGTTTCCTCCACGTAAGGGATGATGTCTTGATTAACAAAAAGTACTTTTTTCATTTATTTGATATCGTATGTGTCTGTCTGAATATGCACGTATGCGCACAAATCAAGTGCAAAGTTACAAAAAAATCCGCAAACTACCGACATTTTCGTCAATAGTTTACGGAAATTTAACCTTTTATGTGGCTTTACATTATTCAAACGTCACGAGTGGTGTGTTTTCTTTTACTGTTTCGCCTTCTTCTATAAGTATGGCTTTAACTCGTCCATCGCGCTCGGCAGTCAGGTTGTTGTTCATTTTCATCGCTTCGAGTACCACGAGAGTATCGCCCTCTCTTACCTTCTTACCTACGGTGGCTGGTATGGCAACAATGGTACCTGGCAGTGGCGAGCGCAAGGCATCCTGCAGGTCGTTCCTTTCACTGGAAGTACTTGCAACAGGCTTTTTTACCACTACTTTCTTCTCAGTCTTAGGTTCTGGCACGAGTATGACATCGTAGTTCTCACCATTGACAGTGACTACTGTCAAGCCCTCTTTGCGCTCACCTACGCTGACGGCGTATTCGTGACCGTTAATGATGTATTTGTAGTCTTTCATCTCTGTGTCATTTTTGCTTGCTTCGACGCCCACTCCGTATTGTGTGCAGTAATAGTTAGTATGCCTAATTCCATATCATGCATGTTATATCCTTGCTCGTCATGGAGCGCCATAGCTATGGCGGCAAATATTTCGTTGTTCATTTTATGTTTTCATTTTCGTTACATAGGAATACATCCGTGTTTCTTTGCAGGCAAGTTCTGGCGTTTCGTGGCCAACTGTGCCAGTGCTCGACATATGCGGAAACGTGTGTTGCGTGGTTCTATCACGTCGTCAATATATCCGAATTGTGCTGCCTGATACGGATTGGCAAACAATTCTGAGTATTCTGCTTCTTTTTCTGCAAGGTATGCTTTCACGTCGCCGCCTTCTTCCTTTACTTGCTTTGCGCCTTTTGCCTGCAATACTGCTACTGCCCCTGCTGCTCCCATTACGGCAATTTCGGCTGATGGCCATGCGAAGTTGATGTCGGCTCGCAACTGCTTGCAACCCATTACAATGTGTGAACCACCATATGACTTTCTGAGTGTCACCGTTACCTTTGGTACTGTGGCCTCGCCATAAGCGTAGAGTAGTTTTGCTCCGTGTAGTATTACGGCGTTATACTCCTGACCTGTACCAGGCAGGAATCCAGGCACGTCAACCAGTGATACAATAGGTATGTTGAAGGCATCGCAGAAGCGTACGAAGCGTGCTCCCTTGCGCGATGCATTGACGTCAAGTACACCAGCGTATGCCGAAGGCTGGTTGGCTACGATGCCTACTGACTGTCCGTTGAAACGTGCGAAACCTATGATAATATTCTTGGCGAACCTCGGCTGCACTTCGAAGAACTCGCCGTTGTCGGTTATAGCAGCGATGACTTTGTACATGTCGTAGGCCTGATTGGGGTCTTCGGGTATTATCTCGTTGAGTGAGTTATCTACACGACTCACAGGGTCGCTACATTCTTTGCGCGGAGCCTCTTCCATATTATTTGATGGTATGTATGAGATGAGCGTCTTTATCATCTCAAAGCCTTCTTCCTCTGTCTTTGCGGTGAAGTGGGTTACACCAGACTTTGAGCTGTGTACGGATGCTCCGCCCAGATGTTCGGCATCTACGTCTTCGCCCGTTACGGTCTTCACTACTGCAGGTCCTGTAAGGAACATGTATGATGTGCCTTCCATCATCAGTGTGAAGTCGGTTAGGGCAGGGGAGTAAACCGCACCGCCCGCACATGGTCCGTATATCATTGATATCTGGGGTACTACACCCGATGCAAGAATGTTTCGCTCGAATATCTCACCGTAACCTGCCAATGCATCAATGCCTTCCTGTATGCGTGCGCCACCAGAGTCATTGATACCTATGCAGGGTGCTCCCATGGTCATGGCTAGGTCCATTACCTTGCATATCTTCTCTGACATGGTCTTTGACAGTGAACCGCCGTTTACCGTGAAGTCTTGTGCAAACACGTAAACCAAGCGTCCGTCAATGGTGCCAGAACCTACCACGACACCGTCACCTAAGTATTGTTTCTTCTCCATACCGAAGTTGTGGCAACGGTGGAGTTTGAACATATCGTATTCTTCAAACGAGCCCTCGTCTAACAACATATTTATACGTTCGCGTGCTGTGTATTTACCACGTGCGTGTTGCTTCTCGATTGCATTCTCACCACCGCCAAGACGGGCTTGCTCACGTTTCTCGATGAGTTTCTTTATCTTTTCTGATTGTATTGACATCTTATACGTGTTTTTTTTAAAAGTTTGATGATTCATGGTCTGTGTTGTGCGTAGCTTATTGGTTTTGCGGTTCACAGAGTTCCGTAAGAATGCCAGCGGTTGATTTCGGATGTAGGAAACCTATCATCATCTGCTCTGCACCTGGACGTGGTGCCTTGTCAATAAGACGCACGCCTTTGTCTTCACTCTCCATTAGGGCTTCTTTCACTCCGTCTTCTACGGCAAAAGCAACATGATGTACGCCCCTGCCGCCTTTCTCCAGCCATTTTGCCACGGCTGAGTCTGGAGATGTGGGTTCGAGTAGTTCCAGTTTTACTTCGCCTACGCGCAGGAAGGCTGTCTTTACTTTCTGGTCAGTCACTTCTTCAATGGCATAGCATTTCAGTCCGAGTACGTTTTCAAAATAGGGCAAAACGGCTTCAATGCTTTCCACACCGATTCCTAAATGGTCAATTCTTGATATTTTCATAGTGTTTTTGGGTATATTTTAGGTGTATATTAGTATATTTTTAGCAAACATTTGAATGTTTTAAGTACTCAAACGATACAAAGTTACTTATTTTTTTTCAAACAAACAAACCTTTTTGTTAGTATTTATCGGCATTGAAACGAAAAGTGTCACTTTTGTCATCTGTGTTTTGTATTTTTAGTGTAGTGAAGTTTTATAGTTTTGTAGATTACTAATAACCTAATATTTCTACGTTATATATTAATGTACGCGCGAAGACGCTATATTAGGATAATTCACATGTATATATTGTCTTTACCGATATTTTCGTTCATAATTGCGATGGCATTTATGCCCTTATGGAGTAGTTTTTAAGGGATAAATGACAGACAACAATCCATTATCTTGCAATAATATGCTAATTTTAGGGTAGTCAGATGCAAAATAATGAAGCTCAGATACTAATCAGCAGGTAATCAGAGTAGCAGTACGACTTTTAAAAAAGAGAAAGAAGTATCATTCTTGAAATCAGATCTTCTTTAGCAATCCCGTCATGGCATTCAGCGTAGGTTTGTCATAGCCGTAGAAGTCTGGCCAGTATTCCAACAATCCTGTGTCAGGATTTGGGAATGCAGTGTAGTACACGATGAATACAGGTACTTTCGGTTTAATGCCGTGATAATCTATCAGCCGCAGTGGGCGTGGGACGTTGGTATGTGTCTGCAAATATTTCATGCCGCGCTCTGTAACTGGCGGTATATCCATTGAGATACGTATGCGGTCGCGCGTCCAGTCATCTGCATCTGGTAGTAGAAAACAGGCCAATTCGAAAGGTTTCTGTACCCTTACACAACCATGTGACACCGTGCGTCGGTCGCGCTGAAACACCCCACGCATATTCGTATCGTGCAGATAGATAGAGAAGTTATTCAGAAAACGGAATACAATGCGTCCCAACGAATTGTTCGCACCGCCACGTTGCACGAAGCGCAAACCTCCATTTTTCAGTCCTTCGCGTCCTATATGGGCAATGTTTAGTGTATCGCCTGTTTTGCGGTTTACAACGAAATATTTATGCCGTGCAAACCAAGCCGAATCACCCACATGACGCGCGAAATCACTCTCCACGATTTTCGGAGGCAAGCTCCATTCGGGGTTTATCTGCATATAAGCCAGTTGGCTACATAGCAGCGGAGTTTTAGTGCTCCATGCACCGCAGCAGATGCGCATAGAGTCCACAGAACCATTATCTATTGTCCATAGTTGTTGTGCAGGCAGATTTATCAGCACCTTGCGCTTTTCATACTCTGGATGGTTCAGCCGCCAGCGGCATCGCTCCATGCCTGCGAGGATTTTGCGCCGTTTTATTGTATCGCTCTCCGATTTCAGACCGTTGACCAACGATTTGTACAATTTAGGTGCAGCAGGTTTTGATGCAAGAAGATACTCCATGCGGTCGTCTCTGCTCAGATGGTCAGCCGTCTCTTTATAGTTTGGTGGCATTACCTCATAGTCAAACAAGTGCGCCCAGTAACCACGGTCTTCCCTGAAATAGAGTTTATTGAGTAGTTTGTCAGGTCTTACAAAACCATAGCGCATGCCCGTAACATACTTTACATAAGCCTTTGACAGATTATATTCAAGGTGCATCAGCACCTCGTTGATGTCACGCCCTACCGAATCAAACTTCAGCCCTTGTATCATGTCAAGGTCTGTATCGATATCATCAATATAGAAACTTTCTGTATTGAGCAAAGCATCTTCCAGATTTGCTTTCATAACTTCAAGTAAATCGCTGACATCTGAAGATATACCTTCATCAGTAAACCACAACCATGGCATGCCTGCAGTACTTATGCTGTCGTAAAAAGCCTTTACCGTAAGGTCGCTTTTGTATTTTGAACTGTCTGTCTCCATCAATTGCTGCAACGCCTGCTTTTGCTTGCCTGTGTCGAGTTGCTCAGCGTACTTGCCGAACTCCGACGAATAGTCTCCAAACAATTGTAGTGTACTATTGGAGCATGAGGTGAAAAGCGAGAGGATAACAATTGTTAGGCAGTATAGTATCTTGACCATTGGTTTTGAAAAGATTGATTATTGCTTGCAAAGTTACAAATATTTTTCCAAATAACCAAATATTGTTAAAAAAATGGGATAACGGCACAAAACGTTTTGTCAATCATTCTATTTTTATTAACTTTGTAATGATATTTAGCATAAAGGAAATATAAAAATAATTATTACAGAAGCTATGAAATTCAAACGCATTTTACTTAAACTCTCAGGTGAAAGCCTGCAAGGAAACCAGGGTTACGGCATCGACACAGTCCGCCTCAATGATTATGCACGTCAAATTAAGGAAATAGCATCAATGGGCGTGGAAATAGGCATTGTAATAGGCGGCGGCAATATATTTCGTGGGCTGTCAGGCGCAGGCAAGGGCTTCGACCGTGTGAAAGGTGACCAGATGGGTATGTGTGCTACGGTAATCAATTCACTTGCACTTTCGTCTGCTCTTGATGCCGTTGGACAGAAAAACCGCATGCTCACAGCAATACGCATGGAGCCGATAGGCGAATACTATACCAAGTGGAAGGCTATAGAAGCAATGCAGCGTGGTGAGGTGGTCATCATGTCTGCCGGCACTGGTAACCCATATTTCACTACAGACACTGGGTCGTCACTGCGTGGTATAGAGATAGAAGCCGATGTGATGCTCAAGGGTACACGAGTTGATGGTGTATATACGGCAGACCCAGAGAAAGACCCTACGGCTACGAAGTTTAGCGAAATAACATATCAGGAAGTTATAGAGCGCGGATTAAAGGTAATGGACATCACGGCTACGGCTATGTGTATGCAGAATAGACTGCCTATTTACGTATTTAACATGGATATCGTAGGCAACCTGAAGAAGGTCATGGAGGGTGAGAATATCGGCACACTCGTGAAAAGTGCAGAATGACACAGGTGTAACTACCTATGAATAAAACGACATGGTTATGAAGAGTATTGAGATAATATGCAAAAACAATGGCGCGCAGGAACGTTGCGAGATAGGCAGCACGCTTGCTGAAATTTATGCTTTGCTCAATGTGAAGATGCAACGCCCGCCAGTGGCAGCCAAGGTCAATAACGAGTTGGTTAGCATGGGGTTTCGTGTATTTTCCAATAAAACAGTTGAGTTCATCGATATCACAGACCCCGCTGGACTACGCATATATACGCGCACGCTGTTTTTCGTGCTTTGCAAGGCTATACGCAAACTATATCCAGAGGGCAGGATAAAGATAGAGTTTCCCGTAAGCAATGGCTACTACTGCTACTTGCAGATAGGTCGTCCTGTGACACCTGATGATGTTTACGATATTCGCGGTGAAATGGACAATATTATCAGTTCTGCCATCCCTATTGTAAGACATAACCGTACGTCGGAAGAAGTGATAGAATTGTTCAGAAAAGCGGGTGACACCTCAAAAGTGAAACTACTCGAAACACAGGGCAGACTATACACTACATACAGTTCAATTGATGATTATAATGACTCTTTCTATGGTCCAACGCTTACTAATACCTGCGAAATTACGAAGTATGGACTAGAGATGTATCATGACGGATTACTCCTGCGCATCCCCAAGCGTACTAACCCCGATAAATTGGGCGATTTTATCGTGCAAAAAAAGATGTTTGATATTTTCGATGAGTACCACCGCTGGCAAGACATGATGCAGATAAGCACAGTGGGAATGCTCAACGACGTAATCATACGGGGGCATAGCATGCAGCTAATACAGGTGTTTGAGGCCTTACAGGAGAAGAAACTATCGCGTATTGCTGATGAGATAGCTGCTCGCAGAGGTGTTAAAGTAGTACTTATAGCAGGACCGTCAAGTAGTGGAAAAACAACTACTTGTAAGCGCCTATCAATACAACTCGTTACAAACGGAATACGTCCCATAGGCATATCACTCGATGATTACTTTCTTGATAGAGATAAAACACCTGTCGATGAAAATGGTGAATATGATTTCGAGTCGTTGTATGCGCTGAATCTTCCGTTGTTTAATGAGCATCTCAATGCACTCATTGCTGGCTGCGAAGTGGAATTGCCACGTTATAATTTTCTTACAGGTAAGAATGAGTTGAGTGGTAAGAAACTGAGACTTCATGACAACGAGGTGCTTGTGATTGAAGGTATCCATGCCTTAAATCCCGAATTGACCGCACAAATACCATCAAATCAGATATTTCGAGTGTATGCCTCAGCACTGACTACCATCACCATGGATGACCACAACTATATACCGACTACTGATAACCGACTACTCCGTCGCATCATACGTGACTATAAATACCGCAATAATACGGCTCAGCAGACACTTAAACGTTGGCCATCGGTAAGAGCAGGTGAAGACAAGTGGATATTCCCCTTCCAAGAGAATGCCGATGTAATGTTCAACACGGCAATGCTTTTCGAACTTGCTGTTATCAAGACACAGGCCGAACCTCTGCTTGAGCAGGTGCCAGAGAATTGTGACGAATATAGTGAAGCACACAGACTACGACATTTCTTAAAATACATAAAACCAATACCCGAAAATCAGATACCGCCTACGAGTTTGCTAAGGGAATTCCTGGGTGGTAGCATGTTTGAATATTGATGAAGAGACTTTTATTTTTACTGTTTTTTGCATTTGCTATTGCGGCAAGTGCAAGTGATTTCAAGTCAGGATATTTGTGTTACAATATACTATCGGAGAAGGATTCGACTTGTGAGGTAACGTACAATGGAAAAGATTATTATCATGATCCATACACCGTTGACTCGGTAGTGGTACCAATGTATGTAAAGACCGACAAAGGTACTTACCGCGTTGTACGCATTGGTAATTATGCATTTAATGATGCTACGATACGCAGCATTACCTTGCCGTATTCGTTGAAAGAGATAGGTGAATGGGCTTTCTGTTCGTGCCTTGCTTTGCCAGAAGTTATGATACCTGAAGGTACTGTGACCATCAGTGATAATGCATTCTATGGCTGTGCTGGCTTGCAAGAGGTGGTGATACCTCAGAGCGTAACATCAATTGGAGTATCGGCCTTTCAAGGCTGTTCTATGCTTGAGACTGTAAAAATACCCTTAGGTGTGACGATTATCGAAGATGGTTTGTTTGGTGATTGCGCTTCTCTGAAAACTGTCTTATTACATAATAAGGTAAAAATCATTGGTACAGGCTCTTTCGCTGGTTGCATTAAACTAAAAAGCATCTCTTTGCCAGAGAGCATCACGTCAATAGAAGATGGTGCTTTCTATCATTGTGAAGCATTGCAAAAAGTGTCGGTTCCATCGAAGGTGAAGATGATAAGCAATGAGATGTTTTATGGCTGTAAGTTGTTAAGCGAGATAATTATGCCACAAGGTATAGATACTATTGGTGATAAGGCTTTTGGATATTGCCAAAGTCTTACTCGTGTGCGTCTGCCAGAAAGCATCGTCAGAATCGGATGCTATGCTTTTGCCTATTGCGAAAACCTTGTAGATGTTCCGCTGCCAGCAGGCATAAGGATTATTGATGATGGTGCATTTGGAAACTGTGAAGCCCTGCTACAAGCCATACATCCAAATGGTGTGGATGTAATCGGTGATTTTGCATATTCTGGCTGTACACAGTTAAAATCAACTCGCCTGCCAGAAAGTGTGGAGACAATAGGTACTGCTGCTTTCGACAATTGTCCCGCACTTGTTAATGTAATCTCCATGACTGAGAAACCAAAAGCCATAACACGGCATACATTTTCCAATTATGCTAAAGCCACACTGCATGTGCCGTTTAATTGCAAGAAGAAATATCTGTTAGGCAAATATTGGAAAGATTTCGCTAAGATTGTAGAGGACGCTCGTTAATAAGGAGTGTTTAGAGAAGCGTACTGTTTTACAATAAAACTCACACTTGTTATTTGTTTTACTCTACATTATCTACGGTAATACCGTCAAATTCTGTAATTAGTGACATAGGGTAGAAGCGTGACCTGTAATGGTCGCGCTTTACTTTTATCCCCATAGTAGCGGTATAGGTATCGCCCGTAGTGTGGTGGTGGGTCTTCATCTCATAAGAAAGAACCTCTACGGCATCGTGCTCAAATTTGGTCAGAACCTCGCGTATTCCCTCGCGTGATGTGGAAGATATAGTCAGCGTTAGCGTCTTTGAACCGAAATGATGGTGCAGCATACTAACCATTTCAAGGCATATCACAACGAGTAACGTTGCAGCTGCCGCAAGTAGATACATACCCGAGCCACATGCCAGTCCTATGGCTGATGTAACCCAAAGTCCTGCTGCTGTGGTGAGCCCCCGCACTACGTGTTTTTGGAAAATAATGCATCCTGCGCCGATGAAACCGATACCAGAGACCACCTGCGCAGCAATGCGTGAGGGGTCAAGACGCACCAATTCTGTTTTTACTACATCATCATAGCCGTATTTTGATAGTATCATGAATATTGCGGCTCCCATTCCAACGAGGAAATGGGTGCGAAAACCTGCTTCCTTGGCACGATACTCGCGTTCCAAACCGATGATACCACCGAGAATTGCAGCGAGAACTATGCGTAAAATAAATTCCTGTGTCATCTTCCTTGCAATTTTATTTGTCAAATGCAAATATACATAAAATATTTGAATTTACTGCTTAATAAAGGAAAAAACATGAAAAAAAGACCGTGAAACCCATTATTTCGGGAATCACGGCCTTAATTATTGAGTGAATTATGAAAACTCAACTATAAATTAGTTGTTCTCAGGACGGAGTTGGCGTACAGTCTCTGCAGTGCGCCACATCTCAGAGTCATGCAGAGCAGCGAGCTCCTTCTCAAGACCTACGCGGTAGTCAGGCTTAGAATTTGCGTCGATTGAAATTTGAGCCTCGTTACCAGACTTTACAGAATCATAGAGCTGCTGAACAACAGGCTTGATAGCATCATGGAAACGTGGATACCAGTCAAGCGCACCGCGCTGAGCTGTGGTAGAGCAGTTAGCATACATCCAGTCCATA
>CAMNCV010000076.1 GCA_946534585.1 uncultured Prevotellaceae bacterium | reverse complement strand
AGTTCTGCGTACGTAACAACGTGCCTGTAGGTCAGGAGTTCATCGCTGACATCGACAAGTACGTAGCTGACGTAACAAGCAAGAGATAATACCTCGCTACGCTCAGAATGAAAAGTGAATAGTGAAAAGTGAATAATACGGAATACAAATTGAAATATACATTCAAAGATAATTCGTATTATTCACTATTCACTATTCGTTATTTATTAAAATAAGAAAAAACAATGGAAATAATATTAGGTTTGCTAATAATAGCAATAGGCGCATTCTGTCAGTCAAGTTGCTATGTGCCAATCAATAAGATTAAGGATTGGTCTTGGGAGTCTTACTGGATTGTGCAGGGTGTGTTCGCATGGTTTGTACTGCCGTTCCTCGGTGCCATGCTGGCGGTTCCTGCTGGTGAGTCTCTTTTCGGACTCTTTGCCAATGCACCGTCGTTCAACCTGTGGATGACTATCTTCTTCGGTGTACTGTGGGGTGTCGGCGGACTGACATTCGGCTTGTCCATGCGTTACCTCGGCGTAGCACTGGGTCAGTCTATCGCTCTCGGCACTTGTGCCGGACTCGGCACAATCATGGGACCGGTGTTGCTCAACATCTTCTTCCCTGAACTCAACGCCCTTGACTCATTGACATACGCTGTAATCATCGGTGTTGTAGTAACGCTCTTGGGCATTGCCATCATCGGCATGGCAGGCAGCATGAAGGCTGCGTCACTCTCAGAAGAAGAGAAGAAGGCTGCCGTAAAGGACTTCAATTTCCCTAAAGGACTGGCTATCGCCCTGCTCGCAGGTTTCATGAGCGGTTGCTTCAACGTGGGTCTGGAGTTTGGCAAGAACATTAACTTCGGTGAACTCACTGACCCAATGTTCCGCACATTGCCTGCAACATTCCTCGTTACCTTCGGCGGCTTCATCACCAACGCCATCTACTGTTTCTACCAGAACCAGAAGAATGGCACATGGGGCGACTATGCTAAGAGTTCCGTATGGGGCAACAACCTGTTGTTCTGTCTCTTGGCTGGTGCTTTGTGGTACAGCCAGTTCTTCGGACTGTCACTGGGCAAGGGTTTCCTCACTGAGTCACCAACACTGACAACATTGGCATTCTGCATACTCATGGCGTTGAACGTAGTGTTCTCTAACGTATGGGGCATCATACTTAAAGAGTGGAAGGGTTGCTCACAGAAGACAATCACCGTGCTTATCATAGGTATCATAGTGCTTGTCATAAGCTGCTTCCTGCCGCAGTTGATATAATTTTTAGACTACCGAAAAACAAAGACGTTGAACATTAGCGAAACTAAAATATTTAATCTAATATAAAAAGAAATGAAAAGTATTCTTGATGGTCGTGACGGCCTGAAAGCTGTTGTTGACCAGATTGCCGAGGTTACAGGTTACCTCTGGCAGAAAGGTTGGGCAGAGCGTAACGGCGGTAACATCACCGTTAATGTAACTGAGTTTATGGACGATGAGTGCAAGGCAATGCCTGCAATCGCTCCTGTAAAGCAGATTGGCATGGTACTTCCACAGCTGAAGGGTAAGTACTTCTACTGCAAGGGTACCGGTAAGCGTATGCGCGACCTTGCACGCTGGCCTATGCAGAACGGTTCTATCGTTCGTATCTGCGACGACTGCGCAAGCTATGAAATCATTGCTGACGAGCCAGTTGTGCCTACATCAGAGCTGCCAACACACCTCGCATTGCAGAACTACCTGCTTGAGACTGGTTCATGCTACAAGGCAACACTGCACACTCACCCTATTGAGTTGGTTGCTATGAGCCACATACAGCGTTTCCTCAAGGGCGACGAGATGACACGTGTGCTTTGGTCTATGATTCCTGAGACACTTGCTTTCGCTCCTCTGGGTATCGGCATTGTACCTTACGGTCTGCCATCATCAGTAGAACTGGCAAAGGACACTCTTGAGCAGATCAAGACTCACGACGTAGTATTGTGGGAGAAGCACGGCACCGTAGCTGTAGGCCAGGACATCATGGATGCCTTTGACCAGACCGACGTACTCTGCAAGGCTGCCAACATCTATATGTGCGCACGCAGCATGGGCAGTGAACCAGACGGCATGACACCAGAGGCTATGAAGGAAGTGCAGGATGTATTTAACCTGCCAAAGACACGTCCGTGTTAATAACGGCGGTTTATAGTCACAATAATACGGCTGAGGGATAGAAACCCTCAGCCTTTTTTGTTCTTTTTTTACTTTTTCTCTCGAAAATTTGCCAGAATGAATACTTTTTTTTAATTTTGCGACAGAATTATAACAAAAAATAATACCATGAAAACAACAATTAAGATTTTTCTTTGTCTGATAATTAACATTATCATGATACTGTCGTCATCAGCACAGATACGTGTAGGGGCTGATGCTATTAAGGAGAAGAACAAAGACTTTTTTACGACAGATGAGGCTCGCCGAATAGGTGAGCAAGTGATGCTATATCAGCGAATAAGCGGCGGATGGCCTAAGAATATAGATATGGTAAGACCTCTGTCAGAAGACGAGTGGAAAGTCGTAGAAAGCGAACAGTCACACTTGTATGATGCCACTATTGATAATAATGCGACGACGATGCAGATTTCGTATCTGGCACGTCTTTACCAAGGTACAGGAGATGAACGCTATCGCAAGGCATTTCTGCGTGGAGTGAAGTTCTTACTTGATGGACAGTATGACAATGGTGGTTGGCCGCAGATATGGCCAGAGACAAGTGGTTATCATTGGCATATAACATATAATGACGGAGCTATGGTCAATGTGATGAATGTTTTGCGTGACATAGCCGAGGAAAACGAGCCGTATGAAGGTAAAATTGTTGATAAAGCCTTGAGAAAACGAGCGAAGAAAGCTTTTGACAAAGGTGTGGAGTGTATTCTGAATACGCAAATCATAGTAGATGGAAATCCTACGATTTGGTGTCAGCAGCATGATAGCAAGACTTTGTTGCCTGCCCCTGCTCGCGCATACGAACTGCCATCGTTCTGTTCGCATGAGAGCATAGGCATAGTGACACTTCTGATGAGTCTGCCTAATCCAAATGAACGTGTAAAGAAAGCTATACATGGTGCTATGGTATGGTATGACAGATATAAGATGACAGGAGTTAGGATAAAACGCACAGGTAATAAGCATGACCCAGATTGTGATACGCGTCTGGTAGAAGACCCTAAAGCCAAGCCAGTATGGGCTCGTTTCTATGACCTAGACCGTTGCCTTCCATACGTATGTGACCGTGATGGAGTGCCGCGTCGTAGTCTGCAAGCTATAGGTGCAGAGCGTCGCAACGGATACTCTTGGTATTCTGGTAATCCTGCCCGTTTGTATAAACTCTATAATGAGTGGGCAGAAAAGAATGACCCTGGTAATAAGAAAGATATAAATTTGGAAACTAAGGGATTCAATGAGTCACTACCCAAGGATTTCTATACACCTCACAAGTATGCAGAGGATTTTGATGTTGTTGTAATGTCAGGTGAAAATATACAGTCTGCAATAGAGAAAGCACCAGAGAAGTCAGAAAAGCCGTTCTTGATTTTAATTCGCAAAGGTGTTTATGAGCAGAAAGTCGTAATTGATCGTCCAAATATAGTACTTGTGGGTGAAGATCGTGACAGTACAATAATACGTCTGGCATTGCTCAATAGCAAACCTACAATCACTGAGTATAATGGAAAGCCACTGAAGTATGGAGTGGTGGAATTGCTTGATGGCGCGGATGATTGCATAATCAGTGGACTGACAATATATAATAACTACGGTTCTACGGTAGAAAAGACAACAGCGCATCAGATGGCTGTATATGGTAGGGCCACACGCACCATAATACTGAACAGCAACATTTTGGCTGATGGCAATGATGCTCTCTCGTTATGGAAGTCAGGTGGAGGCATGTATTATCATGCAGATTTGTCACTGAGTTGTGCAGGTGTGGATTTCCTATGTCCGCGCGGATGGTGTTTCGCTACAAGGTGCAAGTTCCTTGGTGATGGCCATGCTATCATCTGGCATGACGGACGTGGAGACAAATCAAAGAAACTGGTAATAACCAATTCCACGTTTGATGCCAAGTGCCCTACACCTTTAGGACGGTATCACCATGATTCTCAGTTCTATCTTATGCTTTGCAAACTGTCAGAGCAGATTCTTGATCGCAACATTAGCTATGCGTATAAGGACAAGGTAATTGATCCATGCCCATGGGGACAGCGCACATACTATTACGATTGCGTTCGTGAGGGAGGTGACAGTGGGTGGCTCAGTAATAACCTGAAGGATTCAGACGGTAGTAATCTCCAGTATTATAATATCACTGCTCAGTGGACTTTCGGGAACAAATGGGACCCAGAGAAACGCATCCGTGATTTATGGAAAGTGCTTGAATATTGAATGTTTAAAGCACAGTAATCGCTATCTGATTGCACTGTAATTGCTATCTGATTGCATCGTAATTGCTATCTGATTAAACAGTAAAAGCTATCATATTACATGGTAATGTGATAGCTTTTACTATTATGCTTTGTGGCCCCCTATTTGTTGATTGCGTTCTCTGGCTGTAGCACCATTTGCAAAATTGATACCTTTGAGTATGGCATTGTTTCCAAATTCCTGTTTGATATGCAACATAACTTCTTGTATGCGATGTTCTTTTTCACTGTTTTGGGCAAATTCGCTGTTATCATTGCTGTTGCTGTTTTCCTCTTCAAATAAGTGGAGTTGTTTGGGTTGCTTTTCTTTCTTTATGGATTCTTCCTCAGTGATGACGTGATTAGCGGTAATATTGATGCGACGAATCAGCAGATTGAAATCAATGATTCGATTGTATAATTGCATCGTAGTTTCAACAATCAGTTTTGACGATGATGAGAAACGCATCAGGTTTTGTGACCCATGGGCACGCTTGGGAACCATGCGACCATAATGGTCTTGAGTTATCTCGCCATCGTATTCCCTAAGCGTCGTAAGGCTTTCGCGATCATACCCGATGCTGAGTACGATTTGATCAGTCTTCAGTTTTCTGCTTACGAGTTGCAAAGCCAGTGATTCAGCCATTTCGCGCACTACAATCTTTGCTTTTTTTGCATCGTAAGGACACGACAATACCTGACCGCTGGATAAGGAATGGGTAGTAGGGTGGTATTTCTTAATCATATCCATGGTGCAAGATTCCCATCCCCAAGCATGGTCTATGATTAGTTCGGCATTAACTCCAAAAAGAGAATAGAGTAGTTCATCGTCTTTGATAGACTGTCGTGCCACATCGCCCATGGTGTACATACCATATCGATTTAGTTTTTCAGCAATTCTGTGACCAATGCGCCAGAAATCAGTGAGAGGCCTATGGTTCCATAGTAGCCTGCGGTATGACATCTCATCAAGTTCGGCTATTCGCACTCCATCAGCGTCTGCATCAGCATGTTTTGCTACGATGTCCATAGCTATCTTGCACAAATACAGGTTGGTACCGATGCCTGCGGTAGCCGTAATGCCAGTCTGCGACAGCACATCGCGTATAATCGTGATAGCGAGTTGATGAGCAGTTTGATTATAAGTACAGAGATAAGGAGTGACATCAATGAATACTTCATCGATGGAGTAGATGTGGATGTCCTCAGGAGCTATGTATTTTAGGTAAATGTTATATATTCGTTGGCTATAATCAAGGTAAAGTTGCATGCGTGGAGTGGCACAGATGAAATCTTCGCGTTTTACTTTTTGTAGTACTTCAAACAGTCGTGCCCTGCCACTGATGCCGTAAGCTTTCAATGCAGGTGATACGGCAAGACATATAGTCTTGTCCGTCCTGCTTTCGTCTGCCACTACCAGTTTTGTGGTAAGAGGGTCCAATCCGCGTTCCACACATTCAACAGAGGCATAGAAGGATTTCAAATCAATGGCTATGTATGAGCGGTATTGATTCATTCCGTTTATTCGTTAATTGCGCCACAGTGAGGACAACGGCCTTTGGATTGAATTCTTCTGCCACAGTTCCCACAAGCAAGATTGCTTTGAGAATTGCGTTGGTAACTCTTTATGGCAAACCAACAGTAGGCAATGAGTAAAGGATAACCTATATAATATAAAGTGCTAATAGAGAAGATAATATACAAGATGCTACATACTCCGCATAATCCCAGAAGGTATAGAAAAGTGTCTTCAAGATTGAGATGGTGGTGTACGTCTTCCAATACAGCCAGACTTATAATCAGCATGGCCCAAACAGATGAAATGAAGACACCAAGTATCAGTGGCATGCTGAAAGGATTAAGTGAAGGGTGATAATAGAAATGCTGCCAAGTGTCGGCTCCAAACATTTGCAGTGAAGCATATAGCGTGGCAGAGAAAGCAACTATGATACATAGTAGAGTAGGGTAGGGCGATGGAATATCACGTAGATGGACAATGGGGGCATTGCGCTTCTGTATGGTTCTTGCTATATATGCCGTGGCTATCAAAGCAAGTATTATTATCGCTATAATAAGGTGAGCATCGCTGAACATCATGATAAACTGAGATATAGGGTCAGTCGGCACAACGCTACGTAGCATTTCTGTCTCATGGTTCCAACCTATGCGCCCATCTTCTGTTATTACTTGAATCCATACGGAATCCACACTGTCTTGTGGTATTATTCGAATATCACTAACAGCAATCTGCTTATCGTGTTTAATGCAAAACGTATCAATGACGAGCTGTGACACATGCTCCTCAGGTTGTTGCGCAATTAGTATAAGAGAGTCATTGCGAACGAGGAAATTGTAACCGATAGTATAATGATGCTTTGTGTAGAAAGAGAGCGTATCGGAAATGACCGTAGTGTCATTAGAGATGAAGTCGCTATCGTTTTTGCTTTTTTCGTGGTAGCAAGCTGATAGCAAGATATTAAAAATGAATATGTAAGTGATGTATATGCTCTTTCTTATGTCCATATTTCCATCTGACACTCTTTACAGTTAAACTTAATTTGAAATGTCTTGCCATCGTCTAAAGACAATGTAAGAGGCTCTTTCCATGGAGACTTATGTCCTTCTTTCTTACAATAACCCATTTCATATCTCAAACAGAAACGACATTGCATTATGAGTCTATTGTGATTAGTTATATTGGCATCTTTCTCAAAAGATGATGCGCAGATACCATGATGTTCATAGAACTCCTTAGCCTTTTCGTTGGCTGCATTGTAGAGGTAATCCTCATTGTAATGAGGCAAAATCACGTTGGTATTACAAATATTCTCGGAACTGACTTCTTGTGGTTGCTTTGTGGTGGCCTGTACAACGTTTCTTCTTAGTTCGCTAAGTATGCTGTTTGGTATGAAAGGCACTTCTCCATCACACGTTATCTTAAACTGATGACAAGTGAATGGTGTGCTTCCGAGTTTGGTCAGTTGGCGTTTTATGTTTTCCGCTTGAGGAGTCGTTGCTTTTTGATAATCATATTGTGTAGAAACCGTGTAGATGCCCTTATGCTCATCTGTCATGGTTAGTGTCAGTATGTTGTCAGATATCAGTAAGTTCATTGATACGGAAATCTTGCGTTCTGATGTTTGACGTGTCAGTAATTGTTGAAATGCCTGATCATGATTTCTGTATAATGGCGTGCCTGGTTTCAAATCGCGTGGCATCTGTTGAGGAAAGAGCCTGTTACCCTCAGCTTTGTTTACACGGAAACCAACGAGTTTGTGGCGTGAGCTGAAGAAGCATAGCCCGTCACCATTGCTAAATGATTTGGTAGTTGACACGTTAAAGGAATTGGCTCTTAATTCCTTAACCTTGCCTACATATTCTCCTATAGCTTTAGGTGTGTCAGGAGAAATAAGTCCCTTTTGGCGACCGTCGGCAAAGTATGTGGTAAATCCTCGGTTGAAACTTTTATTTATGTTAGGTATAAAAGTGTAGGTGCAGCGCCCCATTGATGCCCTGCGGTATTTCTCCGGATGATTGATGCATATTCTATTCAGTTCCTCGCTATATGCTGCGGTGATATTCTTCACGTAATCAGTGTCTTTCAGTCTGCCTTCTATCTTGAAACTTACAGCACCAGCATTGGCCAAACGCTCGAGATTTTCAAGCTGTGCCATATCTTTTAATGAAAGAAGATGGCTTGATTCTTCAAGGATATTGCCAGCACCATCTGCAAGAGTAAATGGCATTCGGCAGAATTGAGCACATTCGCCACGATTGGCAGATCGTCCGAAGCAATAGTGTGAAGCATAACATTGGCCACTATAGCTCACACATAAAGCACCGTGAACAAAAACTTCGAGTTCAACCTCTGGCGCTTTTTTGTGTATATCCTCAATTTCTTTAATTGACAGTTCGCGTGCCAATACGATACGTTTAAATCCTTGTGAGGCAAGCCAGAGTACTTTGTCGGCTGTACGGTTGTCTGTTTGTGTGCTGGCATGTAGGTTGAAATGTGATAGTTTACTGTCAGACTTTAGTGTCGTTAATAACCCCATATCTTGCAGCAATAGGGCATCCACACCTATGGATTCTAACTGCCTGCACATCTCGATCGTATCGATTATTTCATTGTCATAGATGATGGTATTAACTGTTACGTAAACTTTGGCACCATATAAATGGGCATGATTGCAAAGCTTTTGTATATCTTCTATGCTGTTGCCTGCAGCAGCTCTCGCTCCAAATTTGTCGGCACCGATATATACAGCGTCTGCTCCATGGTCAATGGCGCAAATGCCGCATTCTAAGTTGCGCGCTGGTGATAGAAGTTCAAGTGTCTGCATGGGTCAAGAGTGTATTTGTGCGATTTTATTACGTATGATGATAGTATTAAGAAGGGTTATTATGATGAATATGGATAAGCCGAGTATGATAGTATAAACAACGCTGTTAGTCGAAGTCGTAGAGTAGAGAGACTGTAGCAATTCCATGTAATACAGACGTATAATAATTACGGCAAGGATTGCAAGTATAAGCACAGCCAGATTAAGTGTTGCAGCCAAGAGCTGATAAGGTAGTGACACTTGTTTGCGAGGGTAGCCTATGAGCAATAGATTTTGTAATTTATCTGTATTTTTCTGTACGAGCAAGTATATACTAAGTATCAGCGTGTAAAAACTGAGGATGCTTATTATCAATCCTATAGTGATGACGAGACTTGTCAATAGTCGAAGGAAGTGTACGGTCTTTTCCGTGTTTATCTTGTCACTTTCTAATTCCAGACCGTTGTCTTCAAAGTATTGATTTGTTGCTTTGTCAGATACATCAGTCACTTCCATCAGCAGTCTGTCAGACGTGTTTACTTCGTTAGGTGCAAACTCATTATTGCTCCAGTCCATAAACTTCTGTGGTACAAGAATGGCACTAAGCGAACCAGATAGAGCAACCACATGTCCTCTGAATTTTTTTTCTTCTCCGTTTACATGTACTATGATGTTTATGTCAATCATGCTTAATAGCCCATCTGATATAAGGGGCATGGAGTGAGCACGTGCAAAACCAAAATTATACATGTTGACGTAAGTGCGTGGCAAGATTACAGGCACATCGGTACTGCCAGGTGTGTATGTCCATAGATTTTTATCAACATCAATGAACTCGTCTGGTACACTCTCAAAAAACATTTCAGTATTGAGAATCTGCTTCCCACCGATGTTCATTCTTGCATCAGTCTTATAGTTGGTGGATGTAAACTTTCCTATTTTTTTTATAAAAGTCTGAGCTTTCAGTTCTGCAATGTCGTGTTCTGTAAAGGAACTATTTCTGCCTGACAGCGTTTTACCCATTCCGATATGTTTCGTAACCATAATATAGTTGGATTTCATAAAGGAATCTTCAGATGTCAGTATTGGAAGCACATCGTTGTAAAACTGATAACCTGAGAGTATTATAATCATACCAAACAGATTGGCTAGTGCAAACCCACACATTTGTCCGTGACTGATATTATGTCTCAGTAATTTCCAGAGTAATTTCATCACAATTTTATTACTTTGTCGTATTTAATATTCATGTGTTTTCCTATCGATGTTACGATTACACAAGCATTCTGCTGTCTTGCAGCTTCAATCATTATGTCAGCCATGGCATCTGCATTGACATCGTCAAGGTGGCTTATGGGTTCATCTGCAAGTAGTATGTCGAATGGCTGTGACAAAGAGCGTATCATGGCAACTCTTTGTTGTTGTCCGAATGACATTTTGCTGAGTTGCTGATTGATTTTTTCTTCTATGCCCAGGCGTCTGAACCAGTCAAGTATAATGTTAGTATCTAAATGTTCAGTGAGTTGATTTTTTATCTGAACGTTTTCAAGGGCAGTAAGTTCAGGGAATAGACGGAGTTCTTGAAATAAGAGACTGATATTACGTTGACGTAATTGGCTCCATTGTTTTGAATTGTAGGTCTTAATGTCAGTTTCGTCAAATAAGATTTGCCCCGAGTAATCATGTCTATAGCCTGAGATATAGCTACAAAAAGTACTTTTGCCTTTGCCGGAAGCAGCTTCGACAAGATAGATGTTACCTCGCTCAAAAGTTATGTCTTGCCCCCATACCTCAGAATCGAGTCTGTCAATAGAAGCAAATACTTGTGGTATTACATTGTTGAATCTGATAATATTCATTGCTTATTCATCTAAATAATATACTATGCGTCTTACATTGTCAGGCAAAGGAATGATATTGCCTGTTTTTTTATTAAATAAATTTTGTACGTCAAGCGATACGACAAGTCGTTCTTCTCCAGTATAATTCCCGTTTGGGAATTTCTGTATTTTTGCAGTATAATTGTCGTGGTTGCCGGGATTGATTTCTATTACGACGTTGCCATTTGCAGATTTCATTTCTTCGTATGCGTTTGTGCCAAGCAACAATGAATTTAGTGATTTGTTCCTTTGAATGTATGGTATATAGTCATTGCCATTGATGTTCATAAAGATACTCACCAAAGAACTGTCGCTAATTATGTTTTGCCAATCAAAAGTAAGCTTATGATATAGTTTTTGTGCTTTGTGTAACTCTTGTTTTATATTCATGTTGTATGAGCAGGTGTGTCCTTTGAGTATCATACAACTGTCTGCAATGTTAATTGACGACTCAATGATTATATCTTCTGCAGCAGTTCCGCGAGGGGCACCGATAGTAAAAGCAGCGGTCAATTGTTCTGGTAGCGCGCTTGCTAATATTGCCATGCATACCTCTTTATTGTCATTTTTAATGCATTCGTGAAGGTGCGTCCATAGTTCTGCTTTTACTATGCTTTTTTCTTCATCTTGATGTAATAGTTTTATAATTCTTTTAGTTGTGCGTGTGTATTCTGCTGGTATTATTGGACCGAGTAATAAAAGCCGTTTGTCGTCATACCCTAAAATCCATGTATTAGAGTAAGTGCAAAATTGTATTCCTTCGCTTTCTGTAAAGTTGTCAGTCTTATTTGTTTTTTGTAGTTGGTGTAAATATTCGTCAAGTTGATATTCGTCGTCGATTGCAGCACATAGCCCCAGAGTTCCATCTGCGATTTCAAAATAATAAACCTTTTTTGTACTGTCAATGCCTTTGAACGGTAGGTTGAATGTCTTTGCGTCCGCTTCAATAATTGCAGAGCAATTGCGCGGTATAATATTGATATGATTGCTGTTATCACAAGAATATAACGATAACAGAATTGTATATATGATTGAGAAATGGAATAAGAATTGTTTCATAATGTATGTATATTATTTACGCATGGTCAATTGAGCCATCATTACGGCGCAGAGAGCTGCAGTTTCTGTGCGTAGTCTTGATTTTCCAAGAGAAACAGGCTTAAAGCCGTGTTTTATCGCTTGCCTAACTTCGTCTATGGAGAAGTCTCCCTCTGGACCTATCATAATGGTTATATCTTCTTTTGTTTTATTTGAATTTAGTAATTCAAACAAATCAGTACGTTCAATTTCATTGTAGCAGTGGCATATGTATTTCTGTCCGTTAGTGTTTTGTTTAAGGAAGTCTGAAAATGGAATCAAGTTGTTGTTTACTTGAGGTTTCCATGCTTTGTGACTTTGTTTTATGGCTGCCACTACAATTTTATCTATACGTTCTGTGCGTAAGCTGCGACGTTCGGAGTATTGACATTCAATGAAAGATATTTCGTCTATTCCTATTTCTGTTGCTTTTTCTGCCATCCATTCTATTCGTTCCATCATTTTCGTTGGAGCCATAACTATATGTATATGCCCTTCCCAGGATTTATCCTGTTTTAGTTTCTCTTTGATTGTGTACATACAGCGCTTAGGAGATGACATTGTTATCTTAGCCTTATAGAAAAAACCACATCCATCAATAAGATAGATTTCGTCATCCTCTTTTAGTCTTAAAACACGTGTAGCGTGTATGGCCTCATCTTGCGGAAGTTCATTGACTATTTCGGCTTTAGGGGCGTAGAAATAACGTTCTTCTTTCATGTTTTCTTCTGCTTACATATCGTTATAGTCATCGTTGAAATCCTGACCGATGTTGTTGTTGTCTTGAAGTTCAAAGGTGATGCCACGTCTTTGAAGTTCAAGTTTTACTTGTTCTGCAATTTCATACTTCTCTTCATCGATGCATTTGTTCATCGCTGCTTGCAACATACTTGGCGTTAGTGTGTTCAATGGTAGTGCAATAGCGTTTGATTTCTCACCAGAATATTTAGTGCTTTGAGTCTTCCATAGTGACTGTTCTATGTATAGGGGAATATGTCTGTCAGCGTATGCTAATAATATGCCATCTGCTGCTCGTATGGGAAAAGCCGTACCTGTGCGTTGATCTTCTAACACGGCTTGATATTCCCCATTGAAAATTCCTACAATAATTACTGCTAACTCCAAGTCTGTCATGTATTTTATTATGGCACTGAGAGTCTCTGGTAATGTGTGTTGCAGCGCTTCTGTAGCCAAACGTTGCTGTTCTTTGTTTCCAACATATTTCGCTCTTCGCATTGCAAATGCTATACGAAGACTTATATCTACCATAATGGCGATTTGTCTCTTTTCTGCTTCGTCCGTTACAATAAGCAGTGACAATCCAGTGTCTTCAGACATAAAATCGGCTATGCCTTGTACTTTAAGAGGTATGCGCATATTACAAATAGAAAATAATCATAGTATGTTGCATCAAAAAGCTATATATACAAAAAAGTGAAAGAGTGAAATAATGGAATATGTCATCCACTCTTTCACTTTTCCACTTTTCTTCTTTTGCAGTTTTTTACTCTGCAGCTTCAGCCTGCTGTTCTTCGCCCTCAGCATTCTGCTCAGCATTTGCCTCTGCCTGTGCTGCTTCAGCGGCAGCTTTCTTGGCAGCGATAGCCTTTGCCTTAGCTTCATTAGCCTTCTTCTCAGCTGCAAGGAGAGCGTCCTTAGCTTCTTTTTTAGCCTTTGCTTGATCAGCCTTTACAGCTTCGAAGCCATTCTGTTTCTGCTGCTTCCATGCATCAAATTTAGCCTGAGCAGCAGCCTCGTCAAATGCTCCTTTTTTAATGCCACCTCTGAGGTGCTTCATTAGCATAACACCTTCGTTTGAAAGGATGTTACGAACAGTGTCTGTAGGCTGAGCACCTACTTCTACCCAATAGAGAGCACGCTCAAAATTCAGATCTACTGTTGCTGGATTGGTATTAGGGTTGTAAGTACCAATCTTTTCTGTAAACTTACCATCACGTGGAGCTCTTACGTCAGCTACAACGATGCTGTAAAAAGCATAGCTCTTACGACCGCCGCGCTGCAAACGGATTCTTGTTGCCATTTGTTTTTTGAATAATTTGTTAATAAATAGATGTGAATATGTTTTCAAACGCGTGAAAACTGTTGCAAAGTTACATCTTTTTTTCAAAATAATGCTCGGTATTAAGTTAAAATAAACTACCTGTTTGTTTTTTTTAACCTAAATCAGTCTAAATCTGCGTTATTTTTTGATTTTTTTGAGAATATCTTTTGGTATCGCATTTATATTAACCATGAAATCCATCAGTTTGGCAATAATATAGTTTTTGCTCATAAACCATACACCATCATAATCCCCATGCTTTCCCCATGAGTTTTTGACTTTATAATATATTCGTCCAGTCTGATCAGTCGCGCGTCCGTATATATGCATACCATGATCATCTGTAAGTTCCCAATTATCATATTCTTCCTGCCTTTTCTCTTGTGAAGGAGATAACTCAGGAATATTGACACCCAGCTCTTGCAGTTTGTCTTTCTTTTCTGTTGTAGTTAGTTTTAGCCAGTGTGCCATATCTGAACCATCATTTGATTGAACTTTCTCTATATCGGCTAATAAGGCGAGACCATCGCGTGTGAAACCGTCTTCACTAACATCTCCGCCCCAGGCTATTGTATATCCATTATCTAAAGCGTAATCAATTATTCGTTCGATGTCTTCTATAGGAAGATTCCATGACATTCCTTGCCTCCAGTTGTCTTGAATTTCCAGTGGAAACTCTGTGTAGAATGGATGATGTGTGTATGATGTTATTGATATATACTCGTTCCAGTCAAGTCCAAGGCTTTCTGCGAATGTTAGAGGAGTGTAAGTTCTGCCTTCGTAAGTGAAAGTTTGCGGTGTCTGTCCAAGGTAGGCATCAATAATTCCTTGCAATCCTTTTTTCCATGCGGGGGTGAGACGAGAAGCTGTGGTTGTTGATAATGCCTGTACGTATGGTGTCATGACATGAAAGAATTCATTGAAATTGTTCAGAGTATCTCCATACATGGAACCAGGTAGTGGCATTGCGTCTTCAGGGCAAATGCCATATTTCATAATTGTGTAAAGGACGTCATGTGCCGTTCCACCTTGTGAAAACTGACAATCTCCATGTAGTCTTACTTTCATAATAGCACGTTCCATGTAGTTTTTGTTGGCAATGAACATTTCCGACAAATCGTATTCTTTATTCCTTTTCCTGAGAATTTCGGACTCAAAGAAAGATAGAGTAGAATAATCCCAACATGTACCAGAACGACTTTGATCTTTAGTTGAAGTTACAGGAACTTCTACTATTGTTGTAAACATAGGACGACTAAAGTTTGTAGGAACAACAGCTGTGTCAGCTAATTCCAGCTTTGTCTCAATGGTGTCATTGTATGATGCTATAGTGTCGGATGCATTTGGCATGGCACTCATAATCATTGTCGTTGTGAAAAAGAAAAATGTCAATAATGCTTTCATAATTATTGTGAGTGTTAGTTCGTATGTCGTGTAAGGTAAATGTTGTGAGTGATACACGTTGGGAGATTTTCCTTGTAGTGTGTTACCATTATCAGTGTTTTGTTTTTGCGAAGGCAAAAAGTGTCGATGATTTCTTTCACCTTTTCACTATTTACAGTATCTAAGCCGTGGAGAGGTTCGTCGAGAATTAGAAGTTCTGGGTCTTTTACAAATGCACGTGCGAGTAGTACCATCCTTTGTTCTCCACTTGAAAGTTTGAGAAAAGTACGTTCAGCAAGGTCTTCGATGCCGAATATATGCATCCACTTGCGACAGATATCATAGTCGCCTTCAGAGGGTTTGACATACAGTCCTACGGAATCTTTCAGTCCAGAGGCAACAATGCGTATTGCGGGCATATCCCTATTGTATGCGCGGTGCATTTCGGGTGAAACATAGCCGATATGTTTTTTTATATCCCAAATACTTTCTCCGTGTCCTCTTTTCTGGTCAAACAGAGTGATGTCACAAGCATAGCTTTGTGGATTATCTGCGCATACCAAACTTAGAAGCGTGGATTTACCTGCTCCATTTTGTCCAGACAAAGCCCAGCGTTCGCCATTGTGTACAGTCCATGATAAATCTTTTAAAATCGTACGGTTACCATAAACAATGCTGACCTTGTTCATCTGTACGACAATGTCAGTATTGTATTCGTCCGAACGATATGGTATGTTTAGAATCTCATTCTTGACTTCATCACTGATATGTGTGTCGGCAACTATGAATTCTCGGCTTTGAAGATATTGTTCACGTGATATCTTTTTCATTACGACCTTGTTACGTACAGGAACAATGTGCGTAATAAATCTTGGTATATCTTCATCTTTTGCAAGTACCAGTATTATCTGTAATGCGCGTTCTCGACTTATGGTTTCAAGAACGTCACGCAACTGCTGCCTTGTTTCTTTGTCAAGTCCAATAAAGGGATTGTCCATGATAATTACTCGTGGGTCACTCATAAGTGCGCGACATAGGATGAATTTGCGTAATTCGCCAGATGAAAGCAGAATTATGTATTTGTCGAGTAGGTAATCGAGATTGAATATCTTATACAAATGATTTTGAAAATCCCTTCTTTCTTCAGTGTCTTTGCCAGAGTTTAGGAATGCTTTCTCCAATATTTCGCCCACAGTAGGTGTAGAGACATCAATTTCTGTTTGGTTCCATCTCTGTTGCAGATAGTATGTACGGTCATTATCACCTCCATACGTGTCGCGGAAAGTAATGTATTTGATGCACTCCGAGGCCATTGATGATTTCTTTGGTGAGAAATCATATTCTACATCTTGCATCAGTAATGGGTGTGTGCTTGTCAGAATATCAATGGTAAGGGATTTGCCACTTGCGTTCGGCCCGACAATAGCTATATGTTCATCAGTATTTAATTCAAAATTTACGGGTTCATTTGTACGCCATTCAGGCATACGTGTTATTCCTTTATGTACGCTTATTATCATTTTATCCTTGATTTGTTTTTTAGTGCGAAGTCTTTCCAAGATGAATATTTCTTTCTTCCAATCGGTGTGCTTAATTGAATGAAGTGGCAGTATGCAGCTCCTAATGCGTCTGTTGCATCCATGAATTTTGGCATGTCGTCATTTCTTAACTTGAATATACGTTGCAACATTCCTGCCACCTGGTCTTTTGAGGCCGTGCCTATACCTGTTATGGCCATTTTGATTTTCATTGGTGCATATTCATGTACAGGCACGCTATGTTGTATGGCTGCTGCGATTGCTACACCCTGTGCTCTGCCAAGTTTCAGCATCGACTGTACGTTCTTTCCAAAAAATGGAGCCTCTATGGCTATTTCATCGGGTAAGTATTCATCAATGATGCCTGTTACACGCTGATGGATGTGTCCAAGTCGTAGGTAGGGGTCACTTTCTTTGCGCATATCAATTACGCCCATTGCAACCATCTCTGCTTTCTGACCGATACATTTTATTATTCCATAACCCATTACATTTGTGCCAGGGTCTATCCCCATTATTATTCGTTCAGCTTTTTGCATGATTGGCTATCTGTCAAGATATGGATTTGTGGCGAGTTCATACCCTATGGTCGTAGTTCCACCATGCCCAGGATATACTTTGGTGTCATCGGGTAATTGAGTTATTTTTCTTAGCGATTGTATTATCTGAAACATACTCCCCCCTGGCAAATCCGTACGTCCGATGCTGCTTTTGAAAAGCGTGTCGCCTGTAAAAACGACCTTCTCCTCATCGCAATAATAAATCACGCTACCTTTACTATGCCCTGGTGTGTGTGTTACTTTGAAGGAATGTGTACCGAACTCGATAGTTTCACCATCTGTAAGGTATTGCCCGATTGCTGGCAGGTTGTAATCTATAGAAAATCCGAAGGCTTCTGTATCTTTGTTGAAGTTATTATAGGTGTCAGTGTCAGCTTCGTATATAGTGGGTTTTATACCGTATTTTTCATATATCCACTTGCTTCCCATGATATGGTCGAAATGACCGTGGGTAAGAATGTGCATACGTGGCGTAAGGTGAGCTTCGGTGATGTAATCCTCGATGCACTTTTTTTCCATTTCGCTGTATGCTCCGCAATCAATGATGATGCAGTCGTTTGTTTCATCGCTGACGATATAACAATTCTCTGCCAGCATATTACATTGTATGTTTTTTATATTTAGCATGTCGTAATCAGTATGGTAAATAAATAAGATATTTTTGCTTGAACCATTCTTCCTCAAACCAGGTGGAGAGTTCTGTCTTTTCAACAATGTTTTTATATGGTTGGAGCTCGGATTGCAAATCTCCGCCTTTCAGACAGAATATACCGTTAGGCATGGCATTGTTGCACTTTTTTGATATGTTTTTTTTCATGATTTTTACAATGTCAGGCAATGGCATGACGGCTCTGGAAACGATATAATCGAAAGCCCCCTTTTCTTCTTCTCCGCGTCGTTGTTCTGCTATTACATTCTTTAAGCCTGCGGCTGCTGCAACCTCATTGCACACACGTATTTTCTTTGCGGTGCCGTCAATTAGTTTGAACTGACATTCTGGAAACATTATGGCGAGTGGAATGCCAGGGAAACCGCCTCCGCAACCAAAGTCAATAATGCGTGTGCCGTTTTTGAAACGAAGTGCTTTAGCAATGGCTAACGAGTGCAACACATGATGTTCGTATAGATTGTCAATATCCTTGCGTGATATAACGTTGATTTTGCTGTTCCAGTCATGGTACAATTCGTTGAGCATCGCAAATTGTCTTGCCTGCTCTTCTGAAATGTTTGGAAAGTATTTGTTTATTAAGTCCATAAGCTTTGTATTAAGAAAACGTTAAAGGATTACCTATATTGGCTAATTTTTCAAAGAGAACTTCTTTCGTTACGTTGTCAAGGGCTTCAGCAGGGAGGTATCTTGCAGTGTCCCCTTTCTCATCGTGAGTAATTTCCGCTATCAGATTTATCTGTTCCAGATCATATAGCAGCGTGTTTATGTGTCTCATTGAAATCTTCAGCGATTGCTTTATATCTTCTGCGGTGAGTGCTTTTTCACCATTACGGAATCTATGGTTTATCAGTTGCAGGATTCTCCATGATGCTTCACATCTGGAGGCGAAACTCGGTTCTGTAGTTGTGGTAGAAATGAAATCTTCGGAGTTCTGTCTCGTATATGATAATTCTGCACCAACGAGGCATATTATCCATGATGTCTGTAGCCATAGCAGAAAAAAAGGAATTATGGCAAAAGAACCATATATAGCGTTGTAATTTGATATCCAAATCTGTGAATTTATATAAATAGATTGGAATATCTGCATTGACACTCCTGCTATAATGCCTGGTATTATGGCGGATTTTAATTTTACCTTTGTGTTAGGCATGAATACATACAAAGCAATAAATGCCACTGACAGCAAAAGGTATGGTGACAGTTTGATAGAAATGGACATCAGTGGACCTATCACCACGATGTCTTTCAGTTGGTGATTGAGCGCAGCAGTGAGAAGTGATAAGCCAGAACTTATGACAATGACAATAGGTATGAGAAACAACAATGCAACATAGTCAGTTATTGTGCGGAAGATGCTTCGCTGTCTTTTTACTTGCCAAATGTCGTTGAAAGCACTTTCAATATTTGAAATAAGCATCAGCGTTGTCCATAGCATGAATATCAAGCCAATGCCGAGGAAAGCCCCTTTCTGTGTGTGCTTCAGATAAGAATTGACAAATCCAATTATGGTTTCTGCAGCTTCTGGCTGCGATGCCAGTGAATCCTTGAACCATTCCTCAATGTAAATAGAATATCCAAATCCGCGAGCTATGGCAAATACTACCGCCAATATAGGAACAAAAGCCAACAACATAGAGTAAGTTAAGTTGCTGGCTGTACCAATAATTCGTTTCTGTCCTATGTCAGCCCACAGGGCTTTACAGAAAATAATGAGAGGTGAGAATATGTTTACTATCTTCATTTATGGTAAAAAGGAGGACAGTGCTCCTGTAAGCCGGGTTCTGTATCCTGCATATCCTCTCAGATAGGCAGGCTTCCTATCATTTATCTAATCCTCAAGTCACCTTGAGGCTTGAGCGTTCTACCCTCCATCGTCCAGCACAAAACTAGTCGGACGAGCAATCCTATCATGACGATGGTTTACTTGAACTTGCAGCCTCCGGCAGACACAGCACGCAGGTCACCCTGTCGCCTGGTGGTCTCTTACACCACCTTCTCACCCTTACCGTGTGTTGTTTGTTTACGGCGGTTTTTTTCTTCTGTCTTTCGCTTGCTGTCGCCAGCAACTTGTATTTTCGCAAGCGGAGTGCTCTTTGCTGCCCGGACTTTCCTCTTGTACTCAAAGTAAGTACCAGCGATAAGAACGGAGCACTGTCATCCTGTATGTCGTTTCTCTATTTTTTCTTCTTAAATATATTCATTGTGCCACCGAAGCGTCTGTATAATTTCCATCCGAGTATGGCTCCGTCAATGATGCCGGCAGAGTTTGTGAGGAAATTGATAGCTTTGCCAGTAGGCGATGTCAGAGTACTTGGTGATGGTTTGTGGAACATATCGTTCCAAATATCTGACATGTTGTTTTCGCTTTTTTTCAGTTGAGAGCGTATTTCAGCTTGGCGACTCCTGAGTTCAGCCAAAGAACTCAACTGTTGTATGGGGCTGGGACGGTTGTTGTTCGTGTCCATAATTCTTAGTTGTTATGTTCGTCAATATTGTCATCACTCAAAAGGACGTTTACCAAGAATCTCACGAGAGGCCTTTCTATCCAATTATGGCGATTGCAGTATATAATAATAAGTAATACCAGATAGAAGGCGCTGACAATGAGGTATGCTATCGGTGTGGAGTCAATAGCATTGCCAAGGGCGTGAGCAACTGCAAAGGAAAGATAAATAAGAATCATGACGATGAGAAGGACAAAGATGAGAGTAAGTGTCAACGAAGTGCATACCTGTACTATCTTGTCAATAATGTCAAGTTTTGCATATTCCTTACGTATGGTTACCCATCTTTTAGCCTCTTCCACAAAGTCGGCTATTCTTTCTATGTTCTTATCGTTTGAAAACATGAGACTTACTTATCTTTCCTTGCTTTAAATTACATGAAGCATAGTTCTTCTAATATAATCACTATCCGATTACATTATAATCGTTATCTGATTACGATGTAATCGCAACCCGATTACCATATAATAGCTATGCTTTTGTAACATCGTTGTTAAAAGTCTGGTACTCAGTTTAATACCGACATGGTTAAAAATGAAGTGCTATGCCTCTGAAATTTCTTCAGCCAACTCTTCCGTCTGCTTGTTGGTTAAATCGATTTTGTACTTGTTGCAGAAATTCTTCACTGTCTCCTTTATGTTTTGAATGTCATGCTTGTCGCAAAAATCCTTTACGGAGTCTTGAATTTTTGCACGAGTGTCTTCACCTTTTTCTGGTGCAAGGAGTAGGGCGGCAGTAGCTCCAGCCACAGCGCCACCTACGATAGCTGCTACATATCCGAATGCTTTCATACTAATAGTGTTTTAATGGTTAATAATCGTGTGAATTGTGTAATTATTTGCAAATGTAATAAAAAAATCGTTGAAATAAATAACTTTTTGTGTTAAAAAAGGCGAAAACGCCACTTTTATGGCTTTTTTTTACTAACTTTGTGGCATTAAATAAGAGAAAAACATAAAAATATTAATAAAATTACCAAAAGATGAAGAAGATATCTATAGTATGCGCTGCTATCTGTGCAGCGTTGTCATTAGCATCCTGTGGAACATCTAAAGAGAGTGCATATCGTAAGGCCTACGAAAAGGCTAAGGCTCAAGAGCAAGCTCAAATGCAAGGACAGCAGGAGCAGTATGGACAGCAGCCATACTCGCAGCAGCCACAACAATATGTACAGCAAAATCCAGCACAATATCAGCAACAGCAACAGTACCAGCAGCCCGTTCAGCAGGTTGTTCAGCAACCACAACAGCAAGTTGTTCAGCAACAGGTCGTTCAACAGCCACAGGTTGTTCAGCAACAGCCCCAGGTTGTTCAGCAACAGCCACAGCAGCAGGCTCCGACTGTAACTCAAGTAGTGCAGGCTCCTCAGCAGCAGGCACCGCAGCAGGTTGCAAGCGCGTCAACTGGTGCTGGCAATGGTCTGAAAGCATTTTCTGTTGTGGTTGGTTCTTTCGGTGTTAAGGCAAATGCTGAAGGACAACAGAACACTCTTAGAAATGCGGGTTACAGTAATGCACAAGTGATATACGATGGTAAGATGTACCGCGTAATTGCTTCTACTCATGACACACGTGAGGCAGCTCAACGTGATCAGGCAGCACTGAAATCGCAGTTCAGCGGTGCTTGGATAATGGCAAAATAACAATCGTGGCAAGAATATTAGCTATAGATTATGGTAAAAAGCGTACCGGGTTGGCTGTGACAGATATGTTGCAGATTGTTCCTGGTGCGCTTGATACCGTAAATACATCGGAGCTGCTTCCTTATCTCGAAGCTTATATCAGTAAGGAACCAGTAGAGCAGATAATAATAGGTGAGCCATTTCAGACTGATGGCAGACCATCAGAGAACCTGCAACGTGTTCGGCAGTTTGAAAATGTGTGGAGAAAAAAACATCCAGAAATACCTATAGAAGGCGTTGACGAGCGATTTACTTCTGTTTTGGCTCATCAAACAATGATTGATAGTGGCTTGCATAAGAAGGCAAGGCAAAACAAAGCTCTTGTTGACAAGATTTCTGCAACGATAATATTACAAGAGTATTTGAACCGGAAACGGTGAATGAATGAATTATTAAAGTTATGATATTACCTATATATACATACGGACAACCAGTCTTGCGTAAGGTGGCGCAAGACATTGATAAGGATTATCCAGAACTGCAGCAACTTATTAGCAATATGTGGGACACACTGGCTTCAAGCGAAGGTATCGGCTTGGCAGCTCCACAGGTAGGACTTGATATACGTCTTGTTGTTATAGACCTTGACTTGCTGAAAGAAGACCTGCCAGAGTATGAGGGATATAAAAAAGTATTCATCAATGCCCATATTGTAGAAAAGGACGATACGGAGACATCTTCTTCTGAAGAGGGATGCTTGTCTCTGCCTGCTATTCATGAAAAAGTGACACGTCCTACCCGTATCCGTGTGACATATATGGATGAGGATTTTAATGAGCATGACGAGTGGGTAGATGGCTATCTTGCGCGTGTCATGCAGCATGAATTTGATCATTTGGAAGGAAAAATGTTTATAGATCACCTTTCTCCATTGCGTAAGCAACTGATAAAGTCAAAACTTCGTTCGCTGTTACAAGGACGTTTTCGCTGCGGATATAAAGTGAAGGCTCCAAAGATAAAATAGTAAAGGTGGTTAGAAGATTGCTCTGTTCCATTATGCTGTTGTGCTTTTGCACTTTGGGGTGCAATGCGCAATACAACGTTGACAAGCTTTTGCTCAGTGGACGTATAGCGTTGCATTATGAAGACTATGTCCTTTCAATACAGTATTTCAATCAAGCAATCAATCAAAAACCATATCTTTGGGAGCCATGGCAATTACGTGCTATATCTAAATTCTATCTTGAAGATTGGCAGGGGGTGGTGAGCGATGCCTCGAAAGCCATAGAGCTTAATCCTTATATTGTCTCTTTGTATGACTTGCGTGGTTTGGCTTTCATACGACAGCAGAAGTATGAAAAGGCAATAGATGATTATTCTAAGGCCATAACGATAGAGCCTGCTAATAAGAATTTTTGGTATAATAAATCCATTTGCTTGCTTGAGCAAAAGGAATATGACAAATTACTTCAGTTGTTAGACACTATTACTTCGCGTTGGAGTAATTATGCACCTCCTTTCCTGATAAAAGCAGAAGCGTATCTACATAAGAAAGATACGTTGAAAGCTGTTGAGAGCGTAAGCGAGGCTTTGACTATAGACAAGCATAACGGTGATGCATGGCGTATGGAGGCTTATCTGCTTTTTGCTCAGGAAAAGTGGAAGGATGCTGATGAGGCTTTCAGTAATGCTCTGCAATATAAGCCGAAGGATGTAGGGTGTTATATAAACAGAGCAATATCAAGACTTAAACTTAATAATTATAGAGGTGCAATGTCTGATTATGATATGGCTATTGACATTGCTCCCAATAATTTTCTTGCTCATTATAACAGAGGTTTGCTTCGGGTACAGGTTGGTGATGACAATCGTGCCATTGAGGATTTTGATTTTGTGTTGTCGCTCGAACCTTATAATATAATGGCATTGTTCAATCGTGCTACTTTGTTAGATCGTACAGGCGATTTGCGTGGAGCTATTCGTGATTATACGTTAGTTATTGACAAATTCCCGGATTTCTGGACGGGATTGCAGTATCGTGCGGCATGTTATCGTAAATTGGGAATGATTGCAAAGGCCGAAAAGGATGAATTTAAGATATTCAGTGCACAAATGAATAAGCATCTTGGATACCAAAAAAGGTGGAGCAGGAAGAAACTGTCAGAGATGCGAAAACTCAATGATATAGATCCTGAAAAGTATAATCAATTAGTGGTTGATGATTCTCCTATCACCGAGCATGAATACAAAAGTGTTTACAGAGGTAAGGTTCAGAATCGACAGACTGACATACAGTATCAGCCTTATATTGCTTTGACAATAGAGACAAAACAGATTGAATTTGGCAGGTACACGCCATTTGATATAAATATAGATAAATACCTTAATCGTATCAAGGAGAGAATAGGAACTGCTACGTTAAACGGACTGCGTCTTGGCGGTCAGGGAGAAGGCACCGGTACCGAAACCTTTCATTTGATAGACTCTTTGACTACTTTGATTCCGTATGCTAAAGATGACGCTGAAAAGCGTGATTTACTATTATTGCGTAGTATAGCTTATTCCTCTGCACAGAATATGCAGGATGCCATGCGAGATATAGATGAGGTGTTGCTGACGGATGGTAATAATATAGTGGCATTATGGCAGAAAGCTGTTTGTCTGTCGATGATGGCAGAATATGAACAGAATAGCAAATCACCAAAGGAAATAGTGTTGCTTTCGTCAGGCATAAGTCGAGAATATGAACATCTGCGAAACCTTTCTTCTGCTAATGCACTCGTATATTATAATGAGGGAACATATTATGCTCGTAAGGGAGAATATGCAAAATCAGTAGAGTGCTTGTCAGAAGCAATACGTATTGATGAGAGGTTGCCTTATGCTTACTACAATCGAGGGTTGGCATATTTGCATGAAGGCATGACAGAGAAAGCACGTATGGATTTGGGAAAAGCGGGAGAATATGGTTTGTATAGTGCTTATAGTATAATGAAGAATAACTTAAAGTAGCAAAATAATATGACAAGAATAATTTTGATAGCATTATTGTCTGTGGTAAGTATGGTGTCTGCTAAGGCAAAGAATGTAGGTGATATGCTGGTGTCTATGCCTGACTCTCTGTTGCCCTATGCAGCAACAGAACAATTAGTAGATCTTGTGAATATGAAACGTATTGACCCTGCTACTCCTGCGAGTTTGCAGTCTGTTTTTAAAACGGATATAGTGCTTGAAACTTTGTCTGATGATATGCTTAAGTTGCAGATGAGTAATGTGTGTTATGAGATTGGACGATTGCCAATGGAAAACGATAGCGTTTTCTGTGTTCTTCGAACGATTCCGACCCCAGAGCAGGAAACAAATGTAATTTATGTAAACAAGGAATGGGAGAAAATCGGAGAACAAACATTTGGTGATATAAATCTTGTCAGCAAACCTGACACTATGGATTCCAAGGAATATGACAGGCTTCTGTCATTGGTAGAATATCCGATAATAGAAGCCCACTTTTATAAATCACCAAGTGAAATAATGATAAAGCAACATGTTCAGATGCTTGATAAAGCAGATAAAGAGAAATTTTTGCCTCTTTTAATGCAAAGAAAACTAAAATGGGACGGTGAAAGTTATAAATAATGTGAAAAAACTGTGATTTTGTTGTAAAATACTTGCAAAAGTGAAATGAAACATATAACTTTGTATCGTGTTTTTCATGGTATTAGATTATTAAGGTTAATAAAGATTGATTGTCGTGAGACAATCAATTTTTTTTGTATATGATGATTTCTATAGATTAGTTTTTAGACATTCGTTTATTTTTTTCTTTTATCATGATATCTATACCTTAAGCAAAGTGTGATAATATATAGATTTGAGTGTATATGATTTTCTGAAGGTAGTCGTATATGAAAGCTATTTTAATATTTTCTTTCTTCTTATTCTTGGTGGTGTAGTTATATTTTCTTTTATTTACAAAGTCTTTGGTGTGTTTTTCCGAAAAGTAGTAATTTTGCATTTGAAAATCATATAGGAATTAAACTAAAAACATTATGACAGAACATCATCACGAACACCACCATCATACGATGGAGGAACAATTTGCCGAGGCTTTCTCGGGTAAAAAGAGCGATGAAGAGATTCTTGCGCATGAAGCGCACCATGCTCATCATCATGATCCTGAACATCCGCACGTGCATGGCGACACAAAGGACTACATGCAGGCTGTGAATGCTTACCGCAAGACTTTTCCCAATAAACAACAGCAGATAGAGCAGACGCCTGATCCCGCAGTTCGCGAGATGTTGCTTCATATGCAAGACATGGGGATAGAGACCGTTTTTGATCGTTTCGACAGTCAGCAGCCGCAATGTAATTTTGGAATTGCTGGCACTTGTTGTAAGAACTGCTTCATGGGACCGTGTCGCATTACGAAAAAATCTCCACGCGGTGTGTGCGGAGCTGATGCCGACCTCATAGCGGCACGCAATCTGTTGCGTCATCTTGCATCAGGCACAGCAAGTCACGGAGCGCGCGGACGCGCCAGTATGCTTGCTCTGAAATATGCTGCCGAGGGTAAGGCTCCAATAGAGATTGAAGGCGAGAAGAAAATACTCGCTGAAGCTAAGACATTTGGACTTGAAATCGAAGGTAAAACTATAAAACAATTGGCTGGTGAGATAGCCGACATACTGCTTGAAGACCTCAGTCGTACCGTGCCAGATAAGCACAAGACTATATACACACATGCGCCAAAGGAGCGTATAGCTACATGGGAAAAAGCAGGCATCATCCCAGTGTCACCGTATCATGAGGTGTTTGAGAGCCTGCATCGCACCACTACAGGTACTGACGGTGATTGGCGAAACGTGATGCAGCAGTTCTTGCGCACAGGTGTGAGTTTTGCCTGGACATCGTGTGCTGGCAGCGGTATAGCTATGGATTGTCTTTATGGTTTACCCCACCGCTCCACATCAAAAGTAAATCTTGGTGCGCTAAAGAAGGGGTGGGTAAATATTGCAGTACATGGCCACTCGCCACTACTCGTACGCGAGATCGTAAGAATAGGTCAAAGTGAAGAACTCCAGCAGAAAGCACGTGAGGTGGGAGCCGAAGGCATACAGTTCTACGGTATCTGTTGCTCTGGACTGAGTGCAATGTATCGCTACGGAGGTGTTATACCGCTAAGCAATGCCGTGGGGTCGGAACTGGTGTTAGGCACTGGTGCTCTCGACCTGTGGGTAGCTGATGTACAAGATGTATTCCCTACGATAATGGATGTGGCACGCTGTTTCCGTACTGTGGTTGTTACAACCAGCGACTCTGCTCGTTTGCCTGGAGCAGAACACTATGGTTTTGATCATGAACACTCCAATATAGGGGATATAAAGAATATTGCAAAGAAGATAGTTCTCAGAGCTATAGAAGCCTTCAAAGACCGTCGTGATGTGCCAGTGAAGATACCGCAATATGAGGTTGAAGCTGAAATGGGATTCTCCGTGGAGTGGGCTAACCAACACTTTGAACGTGGATTACGCGACATTGCTGATGCTTTACGCGATGGAAAAATCAAGGGTATAGTAAATCTTGTAGGTTGTAACAACCCCAGACTCATCTATGAGAAACACATCATAGAGGCTGCCGAAGTGTTACTGAAAAACAACATACTGATTCTTACCAACGGTTGCGCTTCGTTCGCTTTGCTCAAAATGGGCTACTGCTCCAGCAAGGCTCTGAGCGTATGTGGTGACAAACTTAGGCAATTCTGTGAGGAACATGGTAATATACCTCCCGTATGGCATCTGGGCGAATGTCTGGACAATGCACGCGCCAGTGGTTTCTTCAATGGGATAAGTGGTGCTTTAGGCATAGCTATCAAAGACCTTCCCTATGCCTTTCTATCACCAGAATGGAGTAACGAAAAGGGCATCTGTGCTGCTTTAGCATTCCGCCTGCTTGGCATGAATTCCTACCATAGTGTGTATGCTCCAACACAAGGAGCACCAAAGGTACATGAGTTCATGGCTCACGGTACAAAACCAATATTGGGTAGTGAAATGATAGTAAACGTAGATACAAAAGCTTTGGTAGAGCAACTGGTCATAAATCTTGAAGAAAAACGTAAACAATTAAAATTTTTATAATTATGATAACAACATATTCACTTACATTAAAAGATACAAAAACTTATCTTTTTTCATCACTATTTATCTTAGGTAATATACTCCTGCCACAGATCTGTCATCTCATACCGCAAGGTGGACTGATATTCCTGCCAATTTACTTCTTTACACTCATAGGAGCATATCGCTATGGACTCATCGTGGGACTGTTTACAGCTATATTTTCTCCACTCGTTAATCATTTATTATTTGGTATGCCCCCCGTTGGCGCATTGCCGGCCATACTTCTAAAGTCGGCATTGTTGGCCGTGACGGCAAGTTTCTTTGCAAAAAGACTCGATAGCAGAATGTTTTTAGGAGTGCTGCTGGCGGTGTTGAGCTATCAGTTGCTGGGTGGGCTTTACGAGTATTCCGTCAGTGGTCTGCAGGCTGCAACACAAGACTTCAGGCTTGGCTGGATAGGCATCATAATACAGATAGTATTTGGTTACAGACTACTTGCTTTCTTGCGTGATAACAATGTGTGAGATTAAAGATTTTTTCAACAGCAAAGCTGCCAGTTGGGATAGTGAGATTGTTATACATGCCGATAGAATAGAATATCTTATTTCTCTTCTCGATTTACAACCTTTTGACAGGGTACTCGATGTAGGGTGTGGCACAGGTGTACTGGAAGATTTCCTGCCTGATGATATTCGGCTTATGGCTATTGACTTTTCACAAGGAATGATTGACGAAGCACGCAGGAAACATCCGAATGTGAATTACGTGGTGGATGACTTTCTAACCATGAAAACATCTGCTATGTGCTATGACAAAATCATAATGCACAACGTCTTTCCACATTTCTTGCAGCCAGTGTTTGCAGTCAAGAAAGCATACGAGTTGCTTGCACCAAATGGAATATTATTGATTTGTCATAGCATAGGACGCTCCGTTATAAACCAGCGTCACTCTTCAATAAACAATCGTCTGTCTGTCAGTCTGCCACTTGTAAAGGAACTGGCACAAGAGGTAGAGCATCATGGATTCAAAGTGCTGCAGGCAGAAGATGAAAATGACTACTATGCACTGAAAGTTCAAAAAACAATATAGCATTATGCGTAATAAACTAAACATAAGAGGACTATACATACTGCTGCTGATCATTATTACGTCATGCAGCCGAGGAGATGACAACACAATACGCATTGCCTATTTGCCCATAACTCATGCTCTTCCTTTGGCAGAGATGAGCGACGCTGAAGATGTGAAGGTGGAACTGGTGAAGTATGGCTCATGGCCAGAATTGCTCGATGCACTCAACACAGGGCGTGTTGACGGAGCATCGGTACTGATAGAGCTTGCTATGAAGGCTAAGTCGCAGGGCATAGGCCTGACCACGGTGGCATTGGGACATACTGACGGCAATGTCATAATAGTAAACAGCGAGGCGCAAAACATAGCCTCACTGAAAGGAAAGACGTTTGCCATACCTCACAGGACTTCGTCACACTACATCCTTCTGCAGAAAGCCCTTGAGAAGGAAGGTCTCAGCGTCACTGATGTGAATATAGTGGAGATGTCACCGCCAGAGATGCCATCGGCGCTGTCAGGCGGTCAGATAAGTGGCTATTGCGTGGCAGAGCCATTCGGCGCGGTTGCAATAGTGAGCGGCAAGGGTAGGGTGCTCTATCGCAGTGAGGAACTATGGTCCCACAGCATCTGCTGTGGGTTGGTAATCAACAATCGTTCTTACAAAAAGAAACAACAGCAGATGGATCGCTTCATTGCTGAATACAAGGCGGCAGGCAAGCGGTTAGAAGACAAGTCACACGCTCTGCAGACAGCGAGGAAGATACTCGCACAGCCCGACGGCGTGCTGAAGCAGTCATTAGAATGGATAGACTACACCAACTTGCAGGTTACGCGTGAGGCTTACGTCATACTTGAAGAGGAAGTAAAGAAATATGGCATTATTGATAACCCACCAACTTATGAGGATTTTATAAAATGAAGTCACTGACATACACTACAGCATCTTTTCTCATCACCATACTGCTATGGCAATTTGCAATATGGACTGGCGACTATGAACCAGCGCTCTTTCCGTCACCGCTTGATGTGGCGGCAGCCTTTGGCGAGATATGTGGCGACGGTACATTGGTCGCAGGCATCAGTTCAAGTTTGTTTCGCTTTCTGATAGGCTATATCATATCGGTTGTGGCAGGTATCGCTTTGGGACTATTACTTGGTAGCATTAACATATTATTTCGACTGGCGAACCCTTTGATTCAGATGATACGCCCTATAGCTCCAGTTGCATGGATGCCATTCATAGTTCTTATGATAGGTATAGGCGATGCTCCAGCTATAGTGATAATTTTTCTGGCAGGTTTCTTCCCCGTGCTGCTGACCACTGCGCGTGGAGTGCATACGGTAGATGATACATACCTAAAGGTTGCTGCTAACTACGGAATGTCGCGATGGAAAACAGTGTTCCGTATAGTGTTACCAGCCATCTTTCCGCAGATTGCAGGTTCATTACATATCGCACTCGGCTCAGCATGGATATTCCTCGTGTCGGGTGAGATGGTAGGCACACAGTCGGGATTGGGATATATGATTATTGATGCACGTAATAATCTGCGCATTGACATACTGCTATCTACTATGATTGTGATAGGTGCAATAGGTTTCTGTCTGGATTATCTCATTGGTAAATTTGAAAAAAGAGTATTAGCACACTATGGCATACATTGAAGTTAAAAACCTGCATAAAGATTTTGAGCGTCGTGGTGCAGGAGGCAAGAACGAGACAATTAACGTGCTTGACAATATTAGTTTTGAGATTAACCGCGGAGAGTTCGTGTGTCTGTTGGGATTCTCGGGATGTGGAAAATCTACATTACTCAATATTCTGGCTGGTTTTGAAAGGCCGACAAGCGGCATGGTAAGCATTGATGGCGTAGAGGTGAGAAAGCCATCACCGCATTACCTTACCATCTTCCAACACTATGGTTTGTTACCGTGGCGCAATGTGATAAAGAACGTAGAGTTTGGAATGGAAAATGCTGATTTGTCAGCAGAAGAACGTAAGGTTATTGCAGAGGAGAATATAGAACTCGTTGGATTGGCAGGTTTGGAACAACAGTTTCCCTCACAACTCTCTGGTGGTCAGCAACAGCGCGTGGCAATAGCCAGAGCACTGGCATCCAATCCTGACGTGCTATTTATGGATGAACCTTTCGGAGCTCTTGACCCTATTACACGTAACAAATTGCAGGATGATATGCTTCGCATAGTTAAGCAAGAACAAAAGACTGTAATTTTTGTGACGCATGACATTGAAGAAGCTGTTTACCTGTCAGACCGTGTGATTGTGATGGCATCGAATCCTGGACGTATAGAGAAGATCTACGACGTAAAGATACAACGTCCGCGTGACCGCAATTCAAGTGGATTTGGACTATACCGCAAAGATATTTATAACAAACTCTTCTCCATAAAGGAAAACTATGCTGATTATATGATTTAAGGTGTTTGTACCTTAATTGATGTTTGGAAATCTACCGTGAATAAGTCACGTTAGAATATTAGCTGTTGCGTATAAATGTATAATGCAGCAGATGTTTAATTCCTGATTTTACCTCTCGCAATACACATGTTGATTGTAATTGCGAGGGGCTTTTGTTTGATGCAAAGAAAAGAATTATTTTGAATAATCAAATTTTTTTCGTAATTTTGCATACGTATATAAAAATTAAAGATTATATGATTAGAAAAATTATTGTAATAACATTATTCTTTTTTGTTTATAGTATATCTCTTTTTGCAGATAATGTTGTAAGTCTTGCAGGGCAGTGGCAACTTAGTTTAGGTACAAATAATAACTATAATGATGTGATAGAATTACCAGGAAGTATGCCAGAAAGACAGAAGGGTGATGATATCAGTGTTGATACCAAGTGGATAGGTGCACTTTATGACTCTTCCTACTTCCATAATCCGTATATGAAGAAATATCGCGTTGAAGGTAATGTGAAATTGCCTTTTTTTCTCACTCCGTGCAAGCATTATGTAGGCAAAGCATGGTACAGAAAGACTGTGAATATAGATAATGACGCAAACTATGAATTATTCATAGAACGTCCGCATATAGCAACGATGGTATGGGTCAATGGCATTCAGGTCGTATGTCATGATGGAAAGGCATCATCAGCGAAGGGGGTGCTCAATAGCCTTTCTGTGCCTCATCGTTGGGATTTGACTGGATATTTACACAAGGGCGAGAATGAAATAGAAATATGTGTTGATAATAACCCAGAGGTGGCGAAAGTAGGTAATGATTCTCATTCTGTGACAGACCAGACACAAGGTGATTGGAATGGAATGGTGGGTAGGATAGAATTAAGAACTAAACCTTTGATTCAATGTGTTAAGACTTATCCTGATATTGATAGGAAAGAGACAAAAGTACTTGTTTGTTTTAATAAAAACATAGGCAACATAAAAAATGCAGATATAGAATTTATCGCAGAGTCTTTCAATACAGCAAAAAAACATGTTGTGACAGCTTTTTCGTCAGTGCCTGCGAGGGGTGACTCTTTATGGATAGTTCTGGAAATGGGTGACGAAATGTTGTTATGGGATGAGCATTGTCCACAGTTGTATCGTCTTGAGGTGATATGTAATGGCAATCGATATGAAACCTATTTCGGTATGCGTAAGGTTGAAATACGTAATAAAATGTTTTATGTTAATGGAAAAGAGACTATGTTGCGTGGTAACGTAGAGAATTGTACATTTCCTTTAACGGGTTATCCTCCAACAGATTTAGAATCATGGCTTAATATTTTTGAAATATATAAGAAGTGGGGAATAAACCATGTACGTTTCCATAGCTATTGCCCACCAGAAGCGGCTTTTCTGGCTGCGGATATTACGGGGTTGTACGTGCAGCCCGAAGGACCGTCATGGCCAAACCATGGAGTTAAATTGGGTAGGGGAGAGTACATAGATAAATACCTCTATGATGAAGCTGTTCGTATCTGTGATGAGTATGGTAACCACCCCTCATTTACATTTTTTGCTTTTGGAAATGAACCGGCTGGTAATTGGGTGCGTTGGAGTACTGATGCAGTTGCGAGTTTAAAAAAATATGATAATCGACATCTGAACTGTGGCTTCTCCGTTGGTGGCGGATGGGCATGGCAGCCAGGAAGTGACTATGCGGTAAAGGCAGGAGCACGTGGCTTGAATGAATGGACGCGTTCACAACCTGAGTCAATGGTGAATTTTGAAAAGCAGATAACTACCTACAATGGTAAAGATATGCCAGGTACTCCAATCACAATGCCATTTGTAACTCATGAAATGGGACAATGGTGTGCTTTTCCTAATTTTAATGAAATTCCCAAATATACAGGTGTAAATAAAGCCTATAATTTTGAGATATTCCGTGACCTTCTACGTGATAATGGTATGGAGTGTATGGCCGACAGTTTCCTTTATGCTTCAGGAAAACTGCAGACATTGTGCTACAAGTATGAAATGGAACGCATTATGCGTACACCTCGGTATGCAGGTTTTCAGGTTCTGTCACTTAATGATTATCCTGGTCAAGGTACTGCACTTGTAGGCTTAACCGATGTGTTCTATGGAGAGAAAGGGTATGTTAAACCACAGGAATGGCGTGAATTCTGTAGTGATATAGTGCCATTGTCTTCATTCCCAAAGTTTACTTATACTAATAACGAGGAGTTTGAAGCTGATGTCATGATAAATAATTATTCTGGCAAGACTTTGTGTAATGCTGACATTCGTTGGGAGGTAGCAAATGAAAATGACACCCTGGCCACAGGACGATTTGCATTAAAGGATATAGCAAATGCACAACTCATCCCCTTGGGACATGTTGGCGTTGAGCTTAATAAAGTGGAAAAGGCAGCAAAGTACACATTTACTGTTTACGTTAGTGGTACGGATGTTAGAAATCATTGGGATATCTGGGTTTATCCAAATGTGTCGTCGTCTGTAAATAAGCATAAAATAAAGAATATAAATACAGTATTAGGTAAAATAATTGATGATATTTATGTTACAGATACGCTTGATGTGAGGGCAGATAAAATACTGCGTAAGGGTGGAAAGGTGCTGATATGTGCTGCAGGCAAAGTGAGTTATGGTAAAGAGGTGAAACAACAGTTTACTCCTGTATTTTGGAATACATCATGGTTTAAGATGCGTCCACCTCATACAACTGGTATATATGTGGATAAAGGACATCCAGTCTTTAAGCATTTCCCTACTGACTGTCATAGTGATATGCAGTGGTGGGAGCTTGTAAATAAGACTCAGGTTATGCAGTTTACGGATTTTCCAAAAGATTTTCAGCCTACGGTTCAGAGCATTGATACGTGGTTCGTAAGTCGTAAAATAGGAATGTTATTTGAGGCAAAGATAGGCAATGGAAAATTGATGATGACATCAATGGATATCATTAATAATACAGAAAAGCGAATAGTTGCACAACAGCTGTTTTATTCTATACTGGAATATATGAAGTCTGAAGACTTCAAGCCTACGTGGCAGATTGACAGGAAACTCGTTTCTGATTTGTTTACCAAAGTTGCTGGTGATGTGGATATGTACACAAATGACTCTCCTGATGAATTGAAACCAGTCTTAAAATAGTCGGTATAATGGCTTGTTATAAGTGTATATTATTCACCTTGTAGTTTTTTTCTGTAAAAATTATGAAATAAGCTTAATATAATGTTGAACTTTCTCCGTAATTAGTTATTCTTGGTTTTATTTTCTAATTATTTCAAGATGTTTGGTAGATATTTCTAAAAGCAGTAACTTTGCACTCAGAAAACAAACATAATACTTTTAAATAATAATAGAAAATCATTTGATAAAAACAAGATTATTAACTAAATAAAAGAAAGGAATTTAAAACATGAGCACACAGAATCAGAAATTACATGTAGAAACGCTTGCCCTTCACGTAGGACAGGAAGTAGCTGATCCAGCAACCGACTCACGCGCAGTGCCTATATATCAGACCACTTCGTATGTATTCCATAACTCACAGCATGCTGCTGACCGTTTCGGCCTTCGTGATGCCGGCAATATCTACGGACGTCTGACAAATTCCACACAGGGAGTGTTTGAAGATCGTGTAGCGGCACTTGAAGGTGGTGTAGCAGGTTTAGCAGTAGCCAGTGGCGCAGCAGCTATAACATACGCTCTGCAGAATATAGCAACTGCTGGTGATCATATTGTTGCTGCCGATAATCTTTATGGTGGTTCGTTTAATCTCATTACTCATACATTGGCTACGCAAGGTATCAGCAATACCATCGTAAATGTGAACAACCTTGAAGCACTTGAAGCAGCAATACAGCCTAATACCAAAGTGGTTTATGCAGAGACGTTTGGCAATCCTAACTCTGATGTGACCAACCTTGAGGCTATTGCAGAGGTTGCACATAAACACAACGTAGTATTCATAGTGGATAATACTTTTGCACCAATCCTCATTCGTCCGCTTGAGCATGGAGCTGACATAGTAGTCCATTCGGCTACCAAGTTTATTGGCGGTCATGGTTCAAGCCTTGGAGGCGTGATAGTAGATGGAGGTAAGTTTGACTGGAAGGCAAATGCCGAAAAGTATCCTACCATTGCAAAGCCTGATCCATCATATCATGGTGCTGTATTCGCAGACGTTGCTGGAGCTGCAGCATTCGTGACACGTATTCGTGCCGTTATCCTGCGTGATACTGGTGCAACAATTTCTCCATTTAACGCATGGATATTGTTGCAGGGTGTAGAGACTTTACCATTACGCATTGAGCGTCATGTATCAAATGCCCTTAAGGTAGTAGAGTATCTTGAAAAGCATCCCAAGGTGAAGAGCGTGTCACATCCATCACTTGCATCTCACAAGGATAATGCTCTGTATAAAAAATATTTCCCTAATGGTGCAGGCTCAATCTTTACGTTTGAGATTGATGGCACGCAGGAGGATGCATGGAAGTTTATCGACTCGCTGAAGATTTTCTCTTTGCTTGCTAACGTGGCAGATGTAAAGTCTCTTGTGATACACCCATATACCACTACCCATTCTCAGTTGAGTCCAGCGGAGTTGGCAGAGCAAAATATTACTCCTTCGACTGTGCGTTTGTCTATAGGTGTGGAGAATATCAGTGACATCCTTGCCGACATAGAGCAGGCTTTTGAAAAAGTAGGATAAAAATAAACACATAAAATCAAGAAAGGAATTAAAGTTATGGCAATTGCAAAATCTCTTACAGAGCTTGTAGGCAACACTCCGTTGCTTGAGCTCGGAAAGTTTTCAAAATCTAAGGGAGTAGATACTCCAGTTGTAGCAAAGGTAGAGTTCTTTAACCCTGGAGGTTCTGTCAAAGATCGTATCGCACTGGCGATGGTTGAGGATGCAGAAAAGAAGGGCCTCCTCAAACCAGGTGCAACAATTATCGAGCCCACATCAGGCAATACTGGCGTAGGTTTAGCACTTGTAAGTGCAGTAAAGGGTTATCACCTAATACTGACAATGCCTGAAACAATGTCTGTTGAGCGTCGTAATCTTGTTAAAGCATATGGTGCAGAGGTGCGTCTCACTTCTGGTAAGGACGGCATGAAGGGGGCAATCAAAGCTGCAGAAGACCTGCGTGATTCTATTCCTGACAGCATTATACTGCAGCAGTTTGAGAATGAAGCAAACCCAGCGAAGCACTATGCTACGACCGGTCCTGAGATTTGGAAACAGACCGATGGTAAGGTTGATATCTTTGTGGCTGGTGTGGGCACTGGTGGAACAGTGTCTGGAGTAGGTAAATATCTGAAGGAGCAGAATCCTGGTGTAAAGGTTTATGCGGTAGAGCCTTCTTCTTCTGCTGTACTTAATGGCAAACCAAGTGGACCACATAAGATTCAGGGTATCGGCGCAGGCTTTGTGCCAAAAACCTATAGCAGCGATGTAATTGACGAAGTTATTGATGTTGATAATGATGATGCCATTCGTACAGGTCGTGAGTTGGCACAGCAAGAAGGTCTGCTCGTTGGAATCTCTGCAGGAGCTGCAGCATTCGCAGCGATAGAACTTGCAAAGCGTCCAGAGAATAAGGGTAAAAAGATTGTAGTTCTCCTGCCCGACACTGGCGAACGCTATCTCTCTACTGTGCTCTATGCTTTTGATGAGTACCCACTATAATGATAGAATGTATTGAATAAGGAGATGTAAAGTATGGTTACCATTGAGAAGTATATGCTTCTGGAATGGTAATCATATTTCTTCTTTATGGTGTATAATACATTATACGCTAATATGATAATGGGGAGGGAAAATAAAAAAACGCCCTGCGAGTTTCACAACCAGCAGGACGCGCAAAAAAATATATCTACTAACCTAAACAATATCCTTTTTGAAAACTATTTTCTTCCTTTTTCTTTTGTGATTATTGTAGTTCTGAGTTTTATGACCGTCCTTGTGGGGGTAGGTATAGGCACCTGATGTGGTAACCTTCCCTTGCCCTCGTGGACTGTTGTCATTTCTTTGTGTTACCCTTTTTTGAAAACAATCTGTTTTTACCTTAATCGTCTCACGACGTCTGCTAACCCTAAAGCAGATTTTAAACTACTAACCTAAATAATCTTTGCTTTTTCTTTTTGACAATGCAAAGTTACTAACTTTTTTCTGTGTGCGCACACAATTTTCAATAAATCTTCGTTTGTCTGCAAAATAATTGATTATTATCAACGGTTGTGTGCGTACACAATGCTAAAAACCGAATAATTGTATTGGTTATATGTGAATTTGTGTTAGTATTCGTTTTTTACTATTGCTTTCCAATAAAACTTGAATTTTCTCGCGTATCCTCATGAGAAAAAATTCTGCCAAAACTTGCTATTGTTTAAGATTTTTTTGAAACTTTGCCATGTCGTTTAATGATTTTTCTGGATTTTCTTTGCAGCACGAATTTAAGTGAAATTATTGACATGGCAAAAAAATAAGCAACTTTTTGTTGCTCAGGAAATTTTAAAAATATTTCAAATTAAACGTTCGAAATTAAGGAAATACTGTATGATAAAGCATTTATATAAACTCATAGCCGTTGTTGCAATAGTTGGATTAACTTTTTCTTGTTCAAGTCCCAAGAGAACTGATAAGTCAGGAAAACCTTGCATCACCTGACAATGCATCTTCAGCACCTGCTAACGGTTGAGTAGGAGTCACTACACGCCCTAATATCATGCACAGAACCTACGT
>CAMNCV010000075.1 GCA_946534585.1 uncultured Prevotellaceae bacterium | reverse complement strand
GATGGCTGCAACTTGTGTGCTGTGCAGAAAGTTATAGAGGTGTTGTATAATAATGGAGATATACAGACTGCTACGGTACAGCCGTGGAATAATGTTTTTCATGTTTCTACAGTAGAAAAGAGATGAAGAGCTATAGAGTAGAGATATAAGTGAAAATGATAAAAACATAGTAAAAAGACAAACGTCTCAGTACAGATTAAAAGTTCTGTTCTGGGACGTTTGTCTTTTTGATTATCAGGAGTATTTAATACTCCTCTTCATCGAAAAGAAAATCTTCTTTTGTGGGATAGTCAGGCCATATATCTTCTATGGAGTCATATACATCTCCTTCGTCTTCAAGTTCCTCAAGATTTTCTATTACCTCAAGTGAGATGCCACTGCGAACGGCATAGTCAAGCAGTTCTTCTTTAGTTGCTGGCCATGGGGCGTCTTCTAACTTTGATGCTAATTCTAATGTCCAATACATAGTTAAATAATATGATATTAATTTAACGGAAATAGGTTTAACTGTAGATGATTGTTTTTTTCTGTTTATTTGCAGTGCAAAGATACAATAAAATTTCTTATTTGCAAGAGTTTTTCCATATTTTTTCTTCTGTATTGTAAAGAAAATTTAATTTTCTTGAGAGAACGAACAGATAGTCGGATAGTCGGTTAACATATCGTATTATATCCATATTGAATTTCTCTGTGTTATCTTCTGGTAAAGAAGATGCAAGTGATACTATTCTTCTTTCAGCGCGTCTGCATACCGTGCGGCATACATGGCATTGGGATGCAAGTATGTTTCCTCCGGGGAGAATAAAGCTGTTAAGAGTAGGCAGTGAGGCGTTTATAGTATCAATGTCGTGCTCTAACACATCTATTACATCATGAGATATTTTTGCAGAGGACGGCACAGCAGTCTGTGTGATGTCTGTTGCAAGATATGTTGATATGTTAAAAAGAGTATTCTGTATCTGTTCGTTACGTGATTGTATCTGAGTAATGACATCAGGGTGTTCAGAAGGGAGTGTTGAGCGTTCCTTCTGTATGAGAGAGTTAAGGAGCCCGATATGTGACGAAAGCTCGTCTATGGTACCATAAGCCTCAATTCTTACAGAGTCTTTAGATACGCGTATGCCTCCGACGAGGGAAGTTAATCCACGGTCTCCTGTCTTTGTGTAAATGGTGGTAAGTTTCATCTGCTCAGTATTTTATAGTGTTCAGGGTAACGGTTACTGTAAGTGAAGGCTATGCCGATGTTGACCATGTCAAAGGTTACGGTGTTTTGCCGGATAAGTTCTTCCCAATATGTTTTGTTTTCTTTGTTGATATCTTTTACTATGTAAACACAGTCCTGTTTTATGTCTGGTATTATATGATGGAATGTAGGCGTGCATATAAGAGCTTCACATATGGCGTACTTCTCTAAGTCAGAATAGTGGCCAGTGAGATACAGTTCTTCATTTCGGAGGTTGTAACACAGCCTGTATAGCAGTTGTGCGCGCTTGTGTTCCTTGTTGCTGTATTGTGGGTATGATGTCTTCAGGACGTTGTATATGTAATACGGATGAGTCTCACGTATTATGTCATTCAGGAAATTAAAGTCCGTCTTTGACTGTATGCCAAAGCCCATATTCTGCCACCAGCGATGAAGAGAGAAATGGAAAGGTGTCATTGTATCTCGGGTGTTTCTTTGTTGGTGGTAAGTTCGGGGTATTGTATTCGTGGATGGTATATAGCTCCAAGTTTCTCTATCAATATGCGCTTTGCGGTGGTTATGTCTTTGAATGTTATAGGGCAGTCATTGAAAAAGCCATCGGCTACTTGTGAGTCGATAATCTTGTTGACAAGTTCTGTGATGGTCTCCTCATTATATTGTGATAACGAGCGAGAGGCTGCCTCCACGGCATCAGCCATCATCAGTATAGCCTGCTCCTTTGAGAAAGGGTTAGGGCCGGGATAGCGGAAAGGCGTATCGTCGATATCCTCATTAGGATGTTCGTTTTTATACACATTGTAGAAATATTTAGTAACACCGTTGCCATGGTGCGTGAGGATGAAGTTACGCAACACATCGGGTACACCGTTCTCTTTCGCTTTCTCAATGCCATCGCTGATATGTGAAATGATAACTTTGGCGCTTGCTTGTGGCGTGAGTCTGGTGTGAGGATTCAGTCCTGACTGGTTTTCTGTGAAGAAAGTTGGGCGTCTCAGTTTGCCAATGTCATGATACAGGGCACCGGTACGTACCATAAGGCTTTTGGCTCCAATTTCGGATGCTATTGCAGCGGCAAGGTTTCCGACCATGATAGAATGTTGGAATGTGCCGGGAGCCCTCTCGGACAGTTCGCGCAAGATGCCGCGGTTAGTGTCAGAGAGTTCTATGAGTGTTACCGGAGATATAAAGCCAAACAGACGTTCCACGAAGAACATCAACGGATAAGCCAGCAGTAACAGTATGCCGTTGACGAAAATCGTAATGTAGGAATGTCGCAGCGTGTCAAAGGTGATATCCTTGTTGCCCAGGAATTTGATGAGAGTGTAGGACAGCAAGCATGCTATCGTGATATATATGGCGTTGACAAACATCTTGGAGCGTTTGGCTATGGT
>CAMNCV010000074.1 GCA_946534585.1 uncultured Prevotellaceae bacterium | reverse complement strand
ATAGTCTCACACCGAAGGAGGCACGTGCATATCCGTCTAAGAGGCGGACCTTGCAATTGTCTTTATTGTTCTTATATGAAAAGCGATTGAGCTGTGACTGTATTCCGATGAAGTAGTTTCTCCAGTTGTAAGCTATACCGAAACGCAGGTCAATGTTAAAGCTCAGCGGACTATAGTCTGTCTCTGACTCCAAGTCCCAATAGTCAAGATTCTCGCCTTCTTTTGCCATGAATATAGACTTGTACGTCTCTCCGTTAGCCCATTTGCGCGCCTGACCGTCCCACTGTCCATAGTCATCAACTGGAACGGCCACAGACAAATCATAGTTGAAGTCATATTTATAAACTTTCACACGGTTATATAAGCTGATGTTGGGCATCACCATGGCATTGATGACAAGTCCGCGTGTAGGAACGAAGTTGTAGCCATAGCCGAAACCTATGTTTGCCTGGTGCACCTTGATGCGGTGTATGCCATGACCTATGAGCATGTAGAGTGCATTCCTCACATCCGAATAGTCGAATGACGACTGGTACCATGTGGCACCTAAGAGGAAGGAGCCTGCCGAGCGACGCTGTATCACAGACTGGTTATAGGCTGCGGCCTGGGAATAGTGACGGCCATTGAACACATAATATCCGTTGGCATACATAGAGCGAATCCACACCGGAGAACTCATATTGCCCTTTTCCTCATACTCCTCCTCAAGTTTTCCGTTCACATAGTCCTTGGCGGAAAAGGTTGCCGTACTTGTATTGAAGTGCCTCAGACGGAAGTTGAATCCATACTTTGCACCCGTGCTGCTGAACGAGAAATAGCGTCCTGCATTCTTGGCAAGCGACAGAGAAAGTCCTACTCCCGTACCATGATAGCCTACCCACACTTCTAATGACGAAGCCCTCGGTGGCTCAAAACACAGTTCCCATTCAAAATGCTCATTCAACTCAGGGAAGTCAAGTCTTTGGGTATAGTCCACGTCAACGGAATTTTCCTTGTATCGCAGTATGACTCTCCACGGTTTCACCGGTACCTCTATATAGTTCGTATCCACCTTCTTACGAGCTTTTTTGTCAAGATATTCCGGTACCTGTTTAATAAGTCCCATCAGGTTTCTGGAACTCTTCTGCATGCACACGCTGTCAGCCCCGTCCTGTTCCTGTGCTGAAACATTCAGGGAAAACAGCATACTGCATATTATAATCTTTCCTACGATATATCTCATATTCTTTTCCATGGTATCCAAAGAAAGGTTATTCAACATAACACATTTAGGTTTAGACATTCCCCACGGAGAGTCATGTCGCATGATGCTTAGAGGATACTGCAAAATTATGAATAAAATTTCACTCAACCAAACTTTTCCCTGATTTTTTCACTCAACATCCCATCAAGAAAAACAGAATTGAGGCTAAGTTTGACAAGTGTTACTCATGAATAAGTGCAAGAAAATCATTATATTGTGAATTATAGGAAAAGAATTGTCAGATTTTGCGAATTGTAAGGTTAAGAAATGCAAAAAAGCAATGTAAACGGTTGCTATTCAAGAAAAAAACGCTAACTTTGTGCGAAGGAAAGTCGCTTAGCCGACCGTGAGCCTGCAAGACAGACTCTCACTCTTTCCTTCACACGAAATATTACCCCATCTAACCTAACTAACAATCTTTTTTACCTTATAGAAAGATCTGATACCCGTGAGGACATGATACCAATGAATGGAATGCCATTAGTTTGGCAGTGTATTAGCATGTATATGATGCAATAATTTATCTCAATCAATCTTTATAAACAAAAAACTAACTAAGTAAGAAATGGAATTTATGATGAAAGAAGCCTTCAGTAGGCTGAAAGGCGTGGCTGCCATTGCCATGGCCTCACTGCTATGGGTTTCGCCAGCTGATGCCCAGCGCAAGACAGATGCTCTTGACCGCGGCTTGGTGGCAGTGACTCAGAGTAGTGGCGTGTTTCTCAGTTGGCGCGTTCAGGCTGATGAGTATTACGACGTGAAGTACAACCTCTACCGTAATGGTACACTTGTGGCACAGAACCTCACCGTGTCTAACTACACCGACACGGGAGGCAGTTCGTCAGACAAATACACCGTGGCTGCCGTAAAGAATGGTACGGTAGGTTCACAGTGTACGTCAGTGACGCCGTGGACAAAACAGTATCTGGAGATACCTGTGTCAAACGTACAGGCTCGCAGCGGTGTGACCGTGTGGAAGCAAAGAGACCCAAGCTCAGCTATGGCCAACTACACCATCAACGATATTTCTCTCGGCGACGTGGATGGTGACGGTAAGGTTGACTTCATAGTAAAACGTAAGAACCAGACGGATCAGGACAACCTGTTCCCTACAAATAACTATCAGATGTTCTGCCAGATAGAGTGCTACGCATCTTCTATCAACTATGGTCGTCTGTGGTGGATAGACTGCGGTCCTAACATCTGTTACGGTGCTGACGAGCAGTGGGACGCTGTAGCGTTTGACTGGAACGAGGATGGTGCCTGCGAGGTGCTCTACCGTGGTGGTGCCAACACCATCATTCACCATGCCGACGGTACTACTGAGACTATCGGCAGCACATCTGAGAACATACGTTCGGGCATTACCCACACCGCCAACATGACCTTCAGCAATGCCGGCGAGGAATGGCTCATGTATATCAACGGCAAGACGGGCTACACGTACGACGTTATATCCTACCCTCTGCCACGCGGCAATGCCTCTGACTGGGGTGACAGCTACGGCCACCGCTCAAGCAAGTATTTCATGGGTGCTCCATACCTTGATGGCGTAAATCCTTATATATTCCTCGGACGTGGTATTTACACCAAGACTGATGCTTGCACATACCGCGTGAACAAATCGACAAACAAGTTGTACAAGGTGGGCAACACATGGCACAGCTATACTAACGCCGGATGGTATGGTCAGGGCAACCACAACTTCTCTATTGCCGACGTTGACGAGGACGGCAGCGACGAGATAATATACGGTTCTATGGTGCTCGACTTCCACACCAGCGACACCTCGCTGCACGGATGCTCTTCCACATCTCTTGGACATGGCGACGCTTCGCACACAGGCGACCTCGACCCGTTCCGCCCTTGGCTTGAGACCTTTGCCTGCAACGAGGACAATCCTTGCAACAACTTCCGCAATGCTGCTACATGCCAGATATACGCACGTACCATAGGCAGTGCCGATGATGGTCGTTGCATGGCTGGCAACTTCACTAATGAATATCCTGGCGGCATAGGTGCTTCTACAGGTTCTGGCATAGTTCCTCTGAGCTATGTGCAGTCCACTCCTACATCGCCTACATACATCAGCAGCATGTCTAACAACTGGAATGCACAGACACCATACCCTATGGCACTGAACTGGCGCATATACTGGGACGGCGACCTGCTGTCAGAGACTATCAACGGTCCTGGTTCAAGCGAAGGTTATCTCTATGTGGACAAACTTGGTTCAAGAATATATGACACCGGCCACGGCAACTACGAGACTGCCTGCATCAACGGTACCAAGAAGAACCCATGTGCCACGGGCGACATCCTCGGCGACTGGCGCGAGGAAATCGTGATGCGCTCTGCTGACAACAGATATATTCGTGTCTACACCACCGTTACACCAACTTCCTACCGTATGCCTTCACTGTGGTATGACCACCAGTATCGTCAGGCTATGGTATGGCAGACAGAAGGCTACAACCAGCCTCCTCACCCAAGCTTCTTCGTTGGTGAACTGGAAGGCCTGACACAGGCTCCACCGCCATCTACATGGACCAACCGCACTGGCATCGCTAACGGCGGCACCATCAGCACATCATACAACGGAAAGGACGTGCTGGTATGGCCAGACGGAAACGGCTCTGAGTATTCTGTGGCTATCGCAAGCGGTGCAAAGCCATCTACCATCTACCTCAACTCACGCACTACCATTGAGGGCGGCGACCGTGTGAACTACACCGAGACTAAGCACACCTGGGACCGCATACGCCTGACAGGCTACGGTCTCTCTGGCAGCACCAACGTATGTAAGCAGGGTTCTTCAGCAGCCCATCTGCCTTACGTGACGCACACTCACTCGGGCAAGACCGACGTATGGCAGGGTGCGCTGATATGCTACGGCAGCATCTCCAACAGTGCGCTGTGGGCTAACCGCTTCACCGAACTGTTCCTCGGCAGTGCTCTCGACGCTTCTGCCAGCTACTACAAGTCGGTGGAGATGGAGTATGGCAGCGCACTCTACATCTGTAACCACTCATATACCACGCCTTACACCACCAGCAATGGCTACGGCCACATGAGCGTGGGCACCATGACACTGAAGGAAGGTTCAAGAGTAGTGTTTGACATCAACGGTTCTGCCAATGCCAATGGCGACAAACTCGACATCTCTACGCTCAACATACGCAAGCAGTCATGGCAGTATGGTCCTCAGTACCTTGCTCCTGTGTTCCAGTTCAACTCTTCATCTGCACTGGCACCAGGCAAGTATGCCCTCGGAACGGTAGGCTCAGTGGCAAGCGGCAGTCTGTCAAACGTAATCGTTGAGGCCAACATTGCCAGTTCGTCAACGGCTTCGCTGACGCTGGAGAGCGGTGTGCTCTACCTGAAAGTCACCGGCACGGCATATAGCCAGGTCTATAACCTTGACTTCGAAACCACCAGCACTGACAACTACGGCTTCACCGTAGCAGCGGGTAGCGTGGCTAACATGGACAGAGTGGCAGAAAGCAGTGGCAACCACTTCTTCCACATCTACCTTGGTAACAACAACAACCGCACCGTGAACCTGTCGTTTGCCGGCAACTCTGACTTCACCAGTGCAACGAACTATACGTTTGAGTTTGACCTCGGTCTCGTCAGCGGCAGTTCTAACAGCTCTACCGTATCGGTGATAGGCTCAGGCGGCACGCTGTGTAACATCACATTTGCCGGCAAGGCATCAACGGCTACAGTCACCAATGGCAGCGGAACATCGCTCGGCACGATAGCCTGTGACCCATATCTCAGTTCTCATGCTACGATTTCCTCTACCTACTATCCATCGAAGATGTACCACTTCACCATCACGGGTAGCTCAAGCGGAGTGAAACTCACGGTGACGTATGGTGGTTCTACCATAATCAGCAACGCAACGCTGAGCAGTTCGTTTGCTACTGTGCAGTCACTGCAGAACGTACTCGGCCGCTGGTACTCTCACGTTGCTTACGACAACATCACGCTCACAAGCCTTGTATCTGTGAATGCCAAAGCAGCAAGCTTCGACGTGGAGGAAGCTGAAGAGGAAGCCACCGCCATCAATGAGGCTCCAGCCGAGACGAAAGCACCTGTGGTAATCGGATACACAACGCTTGACGGTCGTCCGGTACAGACTCCTGTTCCTGGAAGCATCTACCTGGAGAGGAAGAGCAACGGTACTGTAAGGAAGGTGCTGTTCAGATAAACGGAAATGAGCATGGCTGACAATAATTGACAGCCAAAGAGTATATAAAGAAATCAGCCTCACCGCTTAATGATGCGGTGAGGCTGATTTTATTATAACGTAAACTCAACGAAACATTTTTTTATCGTTAATGTCGTGAATATAAACCATTAATGGCATTAATAATCATAGGATAAAGCATTAATGGCATTAATGAATGAAATTAACGGTATTTTACCCTATAAAAACGCTCTATTTTCATTCAAAAAGCCGTCACTTCTGAAAACACAAAGTGTAAGCAAAACATATCATTCTGCTTACACTTTGTATTTTTCTTCAAATATAAATTGCAAGATGGTGGAATCAATCCTTGTTTCTGCTGGGAGCTCCGAAATAGCTGTAACGGTTGTTGTCGGGATTGACAACTATCGACTCGACAACTATTTCTGGGTCTATCATGATGAGTTTCAGTCTGTGCTTGCCTGAGGTGACACCGGGGAAGTTGACTTCGAGCCAGCGAATGTTGTCAAACACCTCGTCGCGGCGCAGCATCTTGTGGCCGTTGCGCCATCCGCTAAGCAGGAGATTGTTGTGCGGCGGCAGAGGCTTGAGCACCTTCGACTGTGCAAGGTTTTTCGGTGTATATTCTCCAAACTCGTCGTGCAGTCCCTGGCGGGCATCTATCACCTGCATCGGTTGGTCGTCAATCTGCACACCGAGGCGCAGACCGCGCGAAGGCACCACATCCTGCGTAGGCAGTATGCCGATGGCGATTTTCAATGCACAATTATTGGCAGTACTATCACATGCGGCAGCCGATTGTGCATTATGCATTGTGCATTGTGCATTAATATCATACTCTAACTTCGGTCCGCTACCGTCGGCGGGATATTCCTTCATCACGTTGTATGCTCCCATGCAGCCTTTGCCGCGGCCGAGTCCCCACATGGGCATCCAACTGTAAGCAGGATACTTGCTATAGCTGATACTGTCGTAATCCATCGCACTGATGGAATATTCCATTGAAGGGTTGGCAAATGAATAGAGGAGCGGATAGTCCACCTTGTAGCCAAGGCTCATAGGGTGGCGGTTCTCTTTGGGGATGCTCCACTGCGTGTAGCCGATATGGTTGTCCTGCATCATACCGTCCCACTTGCCTCCTGCGAGTTGTTTGTTGTAATAATCGGTGAGACGCTTGTCCTTTTCCATAAGGTCGCACACGGTAAGGCTGTCGCCCATCGTTGCGGCATTATACATCATGGCTACGCCGGCACTTGCCACTGCAGGATAATACACCAGCTGATAGAAAGCATCCTGGGCATCGGCTGGGATGCGTTCCTTCAATGCCTCGCAACGCAGCACTACTGACTGCCACAGGTTATTCAGACGCATCATCTCGGGATAGTTGAAAAGGCCCGGCACCTGCACTTCGGGTTTGCGCCAGAGATTGTACTTGGAGTAGTCGGCTATGATGTCGGCGCACTTGTCGGCATCTTCGGCTGCTGTACTGCCGAGCATCGAACGAGTCCACTGCCGCAACCAAACGTTGTTTGGTTCAAAGTCATTGTCAGGTTCCCACGCATAGTCCATGATAAACGAGATAGGCATCTCCTTCGGCTTGAGGTCGCCCACATTGATAATCCAGATGCGGTCTATGCCGCTCATGTATGCGTTGTACAACTGCTCGCGCAGCTTCGGCACGGTGGTGGTGTTCACCCACCGGTCGTTCCACGGGCCGCCGTTCATGTCGATATGGTAATAAAGTCCCAGTCCGCCTTTGCGCTTGCGCTCTGCCTCTGTACCCTTGCGGCGTATATATCCCCAGTTGTTGTCGCAGAAGAGCAGCGTCACGTCGTCTGGCACGGTGAAGCCTGCATCATAGTAGCGCTGCACCTCGGTGAAGATGGCCCACAGCTGCGGCACTGCATCGGGGCGGCCGTAGATGTCCTTGATAATCTTGCGCTGACCGTCGATGACGTTATGCAACGTGCGCATGTTCTCCTGGTCATCGCCCTTGCCCATTGCCACGTCGCCGTCGCCGCGCATACCGATTGTCACGAGGTTATCATACGCCTTGTTGCGCTCCATGCCCTCACGGAAGAACTTGTCCACGCGCTCCTTGTTCGTGGCATAGTCCCACGGCCCGACTTCCTCCTTGCGCTGCAGATACTCACGGTGTGAGCGCATCATGGGCTCATGGTGGCTGGTACCCATCACAATGCCCATCTCGTCAGCCAGACGCGGGCTCTCGGGGTCGTCCTCGTTGAAATTGGTTGCCCACATCGCCGGCCAGAAGTAGTTTGCCTTCAAGCGAAGCAGCAACTCGAAAATCTTCTCGTAAGCCTTGGAGTTCACACCGCCGAAGTGTTTCTGGCACCATCCTCCGAACGAAGGCCATTCGTCGTTAATAAAAATGCCACGGTATTTCACCGCCGGCCAGTCATATACAAAACCATCGTCGTAATACAGTTCGTCCTTATGCACCACTGGTGCATCTGCCATCCAGTACCACGGCGATACGCCGATGCGGCGTGATATCTCGTAGATTCCGTAGATGGTGCCGCGCTTGTCGTTGCCGGCGATAACGAGGTTGCCGTCCACAACATCGATGACATAGCCCTCCCATTTGCCCTTAATGCGCTTTACGTTGAGCTTCTTTTGCTTGATGAGCTTGTCTATAATGCGACTCTTTCCAATGGTACCGACAATGATGTCACCATTTTTTAATCCTTCAATTTTTCCATTCTTCAACTCTTCTATCCTAACCGGGCTTGCCGTGCCACAGACCTTGCGCACGTCGTCACCCAGATTGTTGGCAGCCCGTATCACGCCCTTCCAATCCTGTCCGTCCACAACGATTTCAACCGTTTTGCCGTCTTTGGCAATACAGAATTTCTTGTCTTGTGCTGTCACACTCATTGCCATGACAAGCAACATTGAACATATCGTAAGTATCTTTTTCATCTTCCCTGAAATTATTTTTGAAAAACAAATTCCGTCCAGTCAAAATCAGCATAGCTTACATTTCCTGAAAGCGTATGTGCGAATATTCCAAGGTGCACGCCACAGAAGCCACCGATGGTCTCGGTGCTAAGATAACGGTAGTCCATACGGGCGAGATGCGTGAACTGCTCATTGTCCGTAGAGTAATACAGGTGGTAGAACTGGTTATCGGCTGTAATGCGCAGATACACTATGTCTCTATCCAAAAGGATTTCCTTTTCTATATGCTCCATCTCACCGATACGGATTTTAGCCTGCAGGTATCGCTTGCCGCCACGCACGGCAACCTGCACGTCGTAGTGGTTATGGTGGGCTGCGTATGCAGTGATGCCAGCCACACCGCCGTCTTTCAGTCCGGAAACGTCAACCTTGGTTGTTGCCGTGAAATTCGCTTCCGACTGCCTGTGGCCTATGAACGTAGGATTACCCACCTCGTCAAGTGTGACAGCAGAGGTTTTCATCCGTAGCCATCCCTTGCGTCCGTTCAGCAGGTAGTTTTCTTTCTGCGGCATATTCAGATGGCTCCAGTAAAGGGACAGCTTGTCGGCATCAAACTCGTCTCTGGTCGGTTCCTCCGGCATTGCCACCTGCGGCAGCGTCTTACACTGCATGTCCAGTTGCAGTGTTCCGTCGCGGTTCACCACAGGCCATCCGCCTTTCTCCCACGTCACGGGAGCAAGGAATGTCTCGCGTCCCATGACATGCTGCAGGTAGCCATGGGTGCGATAGCCTAAGCATATCATCCACCATGAGCCGTCAGGGGCCTGCACGAGGTCTGCATGACCAAGTCCCTGTATCTGACTGTTCTGCATCTTCATATTGAAATGCGAGAGAATGGGATTTGCTTCGTTAGACTCGTATGGACCGAGCAGATTCCTGCTGCGAAGGATGTTTACATGATGGCCGTGCTCTGTACCGCCTTCTGCCAGCAACAGATAGTAATATCCGTCCTTCTTGTATATATGCGGCCCTTCAGGGTATCGGCCTCCGAGACCTGTTCCCAGAAGATGTATGTCACCGAGTTTCCTGCCTGTCTTCACATCTATCTCACAGATTTTTATTTCACCCTCCTTCCACAGGAAGTAGCATTTGCCGTCATCGAAAAACAGCGTAGGGTCGCAACTGCCGATGGCAAAGTCTATGTATATCGGGTCTGACCATTCACCGGCAGGGTCGTCGGTATAGACATAGAAATGCCTTCGCGACGGAAACACCGTCGTAACCATATAGAAACGTCCCTCATGATAACGTATCGTAGGGGCATAGATGCCCGTCTGTTCATCCATGCCTTCTATCCTCACCTGCGACTCACGCGTAAGGCAGGCACCCACCTGCTCCCAGTGTATCAGGTCTTTGCTGTGGAATACCGGCACTCCGGGGAAATACTGGAACGTGCTGTTCACAAGATAGAAGTCGTCACCGGAACGACAGACCGAAGGGTCTGCATGGAAACCGGGGAGTACAGGATTGCGGAATCCTTGTGCCCTACCGAACAGGGCTACAACAAACATTGTTAATGTTAATAGAGTCTTCTTCAATTTTTCTTCAGATTATAGATATATTCTAAGGCTTTATAAAAACCGAAACAAAGTTACTTAATTTCTTGCTATATACAAAATGCAAATAGTCCGTTTTCTTTGCAAAAACTTTTGTTTTTGCATCATTTGCCGTAACTGAACATAATTCCAACAAAAAAAAGCTCCCGTTCAAACAGTGTTCAAACGGGAGCTTTTTATTTATTAATCACTTACTATTCAAGTACATACTCACTATCTGGTTTGCATCCGCCATGGTTATGTCATCATCGCCGTTCATATTGGCGTTCCTGAAATTGAACCCCTTAGTGGAAGACTTATTCGTGGACAGGAAATAGTTCACCACCATGTTTGCATCAGCCATGGTAATACTGCCATCAACATTGCAATCACCTTTATTTGGCATGGAAAATGACTGTAATCCGTTCACACTCATGAGAAGAATTATGAAATATTGCAGTTTCATGCGCATAATGTTTTTATGCCGACAAACACCCCGGAGTCAGCGGTTAATAATAAATTTAAGAAATGAAAAAGACGTGGGTGCTCTGTTTCTCGCTTATCCCACGTGTAGGCTCTCGCATTGCCCATATACAAGGATAAGCAACTCGAGATAGCCCACGTCGTGTGATATTGAATATGACAGAAATTCCATTGCAATGTAAATGCAAAGGAAGTAACTGGATACAATACACCCAATGTGGACGCTCCGGTTGCGCATCTTCTTGTATATGTTTAGATTTGCGAGATCTACACGTAGAAGATAACGTTTGTAACGTCCTTTTACCAATAAGAAAGATGACCCTCTTGCCCTGATGGACTATCTGAGTCTGTTGCAAAGTTAAGAAAAAATTCTGAAACAAACAAAGAAAATCATGAAAAAAGCAAACGAAAAACACTGTGTGCGGACACTAACGAGCACTGTACATCCAAACACCTGATTATACACGAAATCAACAATAGATTAAATTGACTTATAAGATTTTCCGACTACTGATTATAAGACTATAAATCA
>CAMNCV010000073.1 GCA_946534585.1 uncultured Prevotellaceae bacterium | reverse complement strand
AGAGAATATCTTCAGGTCCTTCAGCTTTGTGTTGTCAGGCACTATGAACTCCTCGCGCCAGTCGCCGAGGAAGTCGCCATACCAGCTTGGATTTGACTTGGTGCCATTGATAAACGACTCATCATACCTGAATATGGTAAACGTTCTGCCGTTAGCCGGGCTGTCTATTATGTTCTCGTTAATCAGCTGCCTTGACAGCGTACCGTCAAACCATATACCCATGTTGCATGACTTCGGCTTATATCTCAGGTCAGTAGTGCCATCAAAACTCCATGCGTTTGAACCTGCCCACCAGTATTCATAGCCCGGGCTGTTAGGGTCGATGTCTGCCACCATGCAGCGACCCATATCGACGTTGTCATCAGCCACCTTGTTCCATATCACACTGCCGTCCCTCGCGTCATGCAGCGCCACCAAGGTCTTGCCGCCCTCCAGGCAGTGATACATCTGCAGTCCCTCGCGGTCCTTTATAAACTTACCCACGTGGTTGGCATCGCCATGTCCCAGTTTGGTGGTCCACAGTCCCTGTCCGTCATGATCCACAGCCATTGAGCCGTACATTATCTCGTCCAGTCCGTCGCCGTCAAGGTCTGCCACATTGAACGAGTGGTTGCCCTGCGCTGCATATGCACTGTTAGGGTTGCCGTCCTTGCCGGTGCCAGCCACGTTGGTATCAAAGCGCCAGCGCTTCGTCAGGCTGCCGTTGCGCCAGTCCCATGCCTCTATTACAGAGTGGGCATATACGCCCCTGCCTATGATTACCGAGGGCAGCCCCGTCTCGTCAAAGCATCCTGCGCCCACGCGGAAGGAGCAAGCCCTCTTCCAGTAGTCATCGCCCCATGATTTACTTGTCTCACGGTATATGTAGTTATCACGCGCCAGTTCCTTGCCCGTCTTGCCGTCTATTATCGACAGGAACTCCGGACCGGCAGAGTTGTAGTGGTCTATCCAACCACGCTCCTTCTCGTTCTCCTTATAGTAGTTCACCCACGTACGGTAGTCTATCCTGCCGTCGCCGTCAGTGTCGCCTATCTCCTTGCCGTCGCCAAACACGGTACCCTCACAAGTGCGTATAGCCATCTCTGCGCATCCGTCGCCGTCAAAGTCGGCTATGGCGAAAGCCGAACTGTTACCCAGTATTATGCCGGGACCTCCCTTTATGCGCCACATGAAGGTGCCGTCCAACTTATAGGCATCCCATATCACTGCATATATGGTGTTAGGGTTGGAGTAGCTGCCTCCTATGCCCTGCTCATCACGCACCGCCCCTGTTGCCGAGTTGATGGTGGTCTGCAGTCGCTTCACCACTATCTCCATGTTGCCGTCGCCGTCCAGGTCGCCCAGGGAGCAGTCGTTAGCCTGATATACTATGGTGTCAATGCTGCACACGTCTTTAGTGTCTTTCAGCGGAATGCTCACGTATGGCAGCTTCTGGCTGTATATCCTCTCGTCTATGAGCAGCGAGTCCAGCGCATTAGCTCTCAGCAGCGCCTTCTGCTCAGCGTTGCTTATGGTAGATGGCGCCGTGCCCTCGAAGAAGTCGCCCCTTACCAGGTAATACATCTGTGCAGTGGTAGGCATGGTGGCAATCTGCGCACATGTTCTGGCCTTCACGTTCGTTGCCCTCCGCGTCAGCATACCGTTCACATTGCTTGCCGCGCGGCTGTATAGATGGAACGATGTCTCCCACGTATCCGTAGGCAGCATACGCCAGCTTACGAGCAACTTATTATTGTGCTGCTTATAGGATTCCGTCACTGTAGTATTGCTGATGTTGTTCACCGATGCCCACATGTGTCGTGCCTCGCCGAACGGTGTCTTTGTCTGTGCCCCTGCTGTCAGTGCCATGGCAACTGTCATGGAAAGCAGCAATGTTCTTTTTTTCTTGTTCCTCATCATGATATATGTTCAAGTGGTTATTGTTTTTTCTTGTCCCGAATTTCTAGAATTTCTTTTTGTCCCGAATCTATAGAATGTGCGAATTGCTGTAAATTCTATAATTCTCTAATTCGGGACAGAATATTCTAATTCGAGAAATCTATACGGCAAAGGTATAAAAAAAAACTCATTATAATAATATGACAATCGTTCATTTTTTGGATAATTGTACGAAAACGTGGTTACTCTGACCGACAAAAGTACAATTTAATGGGTGTAAAGGCGGTTTATTCCAGTTTTTTGTATAATTTTGTAATTATGAATACAACTGCTGGAAAGATATTGATATGCCTTGCGCTACTTTCATGCACCGTGGCGGCGCTGCCACTGCTCAACGTGGGCAGGGTGCACACTCCACTGACGGGGCGCAGCCTGACAACGCAGAACGGACTGCCGTCAAACCGTATGAACGACATGGTGCAGGACAGTACGGGATATTTGTGGCTGGGAACGTCTAACGGACTGTGCCGCTATGACGGATATGCCGTGGTGCCATTCCATGAGGCTGATGCCGGCACAAGGAGTCTTACCGACAACGTGGGCACGCTACACCTCGATACGCTGAATAACCTGTTGTGGATAAGGTCTGCCACCTTTCACTACTCCTGTCTCGATGTGAAAAGAGGTTGTTATGTGGACTATGCGCCAGGATGCAATCATGACAAGACGTATGACCGCTTCGTGGCTGTGAAGGGCGGCATGTGGATGTATGAGGCAAAGGCTGGAATAAGGCACATAACATATAGCAAAGGTGCCTTTACATGCAGGGATTATACCCCGGGCAACGGACTGCCCAAGGACTGCAAGGTTAAGCGCATCGTAATAGGAAACGACGGTGGCGTATGGGTGCTTACCGCCGACGGTTTGCTCAGGCTGAACGGAAAGGGAGCGTTTGAGAACCTTGCCCGGGGCAACGACTTCATGATGGCTAACTCATGGGGCGGTTTGACGTTCTTCCTTACGCGTAAGGGCAAGGTGATGGCTTTCGACAAGAATGGAAGGATGGTGCGCAGCGCAAACATGCCTCAGGAAATGAGCGACATGGGGGCCGTAAACGGCAACATGGTATGGCAGGACCATTGGTTTATAATGACACGCCATGCCGTGGTGTCTATGGATTGCCGCACCATGGAGTTCTCAATGCCTGACGAGATGCAGATGGACTATGGCTTGGTGCTCGACAATCTGAACGGCAACTACTGCGTGGCCGACAGGCAGGGAGCCTTCTGGCTCTTCATGAAGGACGGCAGGAAGAAGAAGATGCAGATGCTGCAGGAGAATGACATTAACATTACGAAGAAGAGGAACTATTCTACCATCATTGCCGATGACGGCAAGTTCTACATTGCCACATACGGCAGCGGACTATATATATATAACCCTGCAGATGACAATATCGAGCACTTCTCGGCAAAAGACCCCTACCCTATACTCGATACTGACTACCTTACCAATATACATAAGGACAGGGATGGCAACGTATGGATAGGACAGGAGGATGCCGGGGTGACAATGTTGAGGAGCAATCCGCTGGGAGACTATGGCATCATATTGCCCGACCCCCAGCATCAGGGGGGGAAGACAAACTTCATAACCCGACTGAGACAGTTGGCTGACGGCAATGTACTGGTGACAACGAAGGGTCACCGTAACTATGTACTGAACAGCAACGGTACGTTCCACGCCGCCACTACTCATGCCACACCTGAAAGCCACATTGACAGCCTTACCGATAAGCAGGACCGTACATGGATAGCCACATGGGAGCAGGGACTGATAATGGCAACCAACAGTAAAGACGGGCAGCGTAAGCTGACTTACCTGCTGACGCGC
>CAMNCV010000072.1 GCA_946534585.1 uncultured Prevotellaceae bacterium | reverse complement strand
CGATTATGCGTTTTGAAACACGGTTGCCCCCAGAGTCATAGGAATAGGCAACCCTCTGCGCCCACGCACCACTGCACGCAAGCATACCGCCGATGGCGGTAAAGATAAATCTTTTCACCTTGTGTTGGTAATTAACTGGTTAGCAGCCCACTGATACCCTGAGAGAGCAATTGTTAGTTGATATAAGTTCGTTACTACATAACAAAAAAACGTAGGTATCACATCTGTTTGTCCTGCCATCTGAGGCCTTCCACAGCCCGACCAGTTGGACAAACAGACAGGAGATACCTACGAAGCATAGTATATTATACACCGTATAGTACGCATGAGAGCACTTAGTGCTCCCTGCGTACCTACGGACAAGCACACACTATCCGTAGCATTTACTCTGCATCTGTTCATGACTGGTCTTAATTTGTGGAAGTTTCAGATAGCCACTGAACAAAGCATCGATGACGCTTTCTATATGTTGTAGTGCTTCGCCTTACATTGTCATGAATAATGGCTGCGATAGCAAAGCGACTGCAAAGTTACAAAATATTCTGAAACAACGGAACTTTTCAAAAAAACAATTGCGAGCAACAGAAAATAAAACGACTGAAATGACAAAAGCTATGCTTTTGCAGTGTAATCGCTATCTTATTATACAGTAAAAGCATTGCGATTACCGGGTAATCGCAATGCTTTTACAACATCATGCGTAATTACGTTTTTTTCAACCACTTAGCCTTCGTTCACAAAGCTGCCGGTCTTAGTCATTAAGAGCCGCTGAGATAATCAGCCTATGTCAGTGTGCGCTCGTTGATATACTGCTGCACTGTATCTTTGTAACTTTCGGAAATTGGTATGTAGTTGTCACCGAACACTATGCGCAGGCGGTCGATTATATCAGCCTTGGGCATGTGGACGATAAAAGAGCGATGTACGCGCAAGAACTCAGGACTGGGCAGATAGTCCTCAAGTGTTTTCATATTCATCAGGCAGAGCACTTTTTTCTGTGGCGTATCGAGATGTATCTGCACATAGTCCTTCAATCCCTCAATATACGTTATGTCGTCAAGGAATATGCGCACAAGCTTATATTCGCTTTTTACGTATATGAACCTGTCCTGCGGTGCCGCAACGGCATCAACCTTCTGCTGTGCCTCAAGACGCTGCAGAGCTTTGTTGGATGCGTGAAGGAAGTCTTCGTAAGCAATGGGTTTGAGCAGATAGTCCACCGCACTGACCTTATAACTGTCAACCGCATAGCGGTCAAAGGCAGTAGTAAAAATCACCATCGTTTTCTCTGGCAGTATCGTAGCAAACTCCAATCCTGAGAGTTCCGGCATCTGTATGTCGAGAAATATCAAATCGGGCGGCGTCGTTCTAATTACGCGCATCGCTTCAATGGCACTGTTGTAGGTACCTATCAACTCCAGAAAATTCGTCTTTTCTGCGTATGAGGCCAGCAGCCCCGCTGCCAACGGCTCATCATCAATAATTGCGCATGTCATTATTTAAGTCTTTTATTGGTTCTGACTGCAAATATACTATTTATTTCCTGTTCCACCAAATAAATAGCAACAAAACTTCATACAGATGGCACATTGCTACCTCCCGATGCGCCATTCTCTGCATTTTATGACACGAAACAGTTACATCTGACGCATTATAACACTATAAATCAGGCAGGTCTGCATACCAAAATTTCTCAATGGATAACAAAAAAAACTGCCAATGCTAAAATTCCATGCTTTATTTTTGGAAGAATAAAAAATTGTTCGTACCTTTGCATTTCACGCAGGTAATTCAAAATTACCCATCAATACACACAAAACTATGTGCATTATGAACATTACAGAGGAAGAGATAAGACGCAGGGCCGACGAGGTGTTCTCTGCAATGGAGAAACGCTGCACGCTGGAAGAGATGCAGTTGCTCAGGCAAGCATTTGAATTTGCCCATGAGGCGCATCACAACCAGCTACGCAAGACAGGCGAACCGTACATTATTCACCCCATAGCCGTAGCAAAGATTGCCGCCTCTGAACTGCAACTGGGGGCTGCGCCCGTGTGTGCCGCATTCCTGCATGACGTCGTGGAGGATACACCCTGTACGAACGAGAGGATACGCGAAATCTTCGGTGACGACGTAGCTTTCCTTGTGCGCATAGTAACTAAACAGAAAAAGCGGAAGTATGCCATGTCGAAACAGCTTGACAATTTCAAGCAGATGCTCGACTCCATGCACTACGACATACGCGCCATACTCATAAAACTGGCTGACCGCCTGCACAATATGCGCACGCTTGACTCCATGCGCCCCGACAAGCAGATGAAGATAGCCGGCGAGACGGACTACTTCTATGCTCCGCTCGCCAACAGACTGGGCTTCTATACTATTAAGGTGGAACTGGAAAATCTGTCTTTCCGCTATCGATGTCCCGACGTTTATGAGCACATCAAGCAACTAATCGAAAGGGAGCGTGAGCGTGAGAAGAAACGGCTGAAGTCTTTTGAGAGCCGCATTGACTCCATACTGACAGAGGAACACATAGATTTCTACCGCGAAGTGGAATACAAACAGCCATATAATATATGGAGAAAGATGCAGACCACGGGGCAGGATTTTGAGCATCTGGAGGGCAGACACTTCACGCGCATAGTATTCCCCGAAGATATGTATCTGTCAAGAAAAGACAAATGTCTGCGCATTTATTCTCTGCTAACCGACAATTTCAAGGAACGTCCTAACTCAATAGTCAACTACGTGGACCAACCAAAGCAGAATGGCTATCAGGCTTTCCACGTGCAACTGCTTTCTGACTACGGCGTATGGGAGGAAATACACATACAGTCGGAGAAGATGCGAACTAAGTCAAAGCTGGGCTATCTCTTCGACAGCGGACAGAGAGAAATCGACATCAACAAATGGCTTGACGACTTCCGAAAGGTACTGAAGGACGTGGCCGAGAACCCTGAGAAGAACCGCGACGGCAGTTTCTTCATGCAGTCCGTAAAGGCTTCATTCTACAATGATGACATACAGGTTTACACCCCCGAAGGCAAGGCCGTCTTACTACCGAAAGATTCTACCGCAATCGACTTTGCTTTCAATATACACACCGAGGTGGGCATGCACGCTAAGTATGCCAAAATCAACGGGCATCTGGCATCAATAAAAACGCGACTGAAGCGTGGCGACTGCGTAGAAATTGGCACAGATAACGATATATGGCCTGGAGAGGACTGGCCAGAACACTCAAAGTCATACAAGGCTCTGAAGCATATACACTTGTATCTTGACAGAAAGGCGCGACCCATCTACAGCAGGTGTCCTTACTGCAACCCCATTCCGGGCGAAGAGGTCATAGGATTTAAAAACGGAGAGAAAAACATCACGGTGCACCGACGCGACTGTGCCGAAGCCATAGGACTGGCATCAAGATACGGCGACAGCATCGTTGCCGTGGATTATCAGTCGCAACCAGAGGTAGTATATCCGGCAACCGTAACGCTAAAGGCCGTGGACCGGCAGCATCTGCTAAGCGACATAATAGACAGTATATCCAACAAGCTGCATCTTAGCATCAATGACCTGCACACAGTAACGGAAGACCAGATTGTTACGACTAAGATAAATTTCTTCGTTCACGATTATGGCGAACTGCAAACCGTGGTCAGCAGCATACTCGGAATAACAGATGTAGATGAAGTTAGCTACCTAAATAAGTAAAAAAAAGTTAATTTCTTGCACATTCCACTATAATTATGTAATTTTGTACTTGAAATAACGTTAACAAACTTTATGGCAAGACACAAACACCATCGTTAACGACATACATCACTAATCACTAATATAATTATTGCCTATCGAAACACTTTTACTCTATTTGTAAAACGTTTAAAAGTAACAAGATGAAAAAACTGTCACAGATGACCGACGAAGAGTTGGCACTGGAGTATGTTGAAGGCAATAATAATGCATTTGACGAGTTGCTTGCGCGCACGCAATCAGCTGTTTACTCATACATTATATATATCGTACACAATAAGGAGATAGCTGACGATATCTTCCAAGAGACGTTTCTGAAAGCAATACAGAAACTGAAGATGAATTGCTATGTCAAGAAAGGTAAGTTCTCAGCATGGCTCATTCGCATAGCTCACAATACGATTATGGACTCGTATCGCAGGCAGAAAGCCAAGCATCTCGTTGACAATGAGGGCGACGAGCAGTTTATCATGCAGATGAGCGACATGCAAAACGCTGAGACGTCGCGCGAGGATCTGATGACTAACGCACAGATACTGAAGGACGTGCAACTATTGATTGACTACCTACCTGAGACACAGCGCGACATTGTAAAGATGCGCTACTACCAAAATCTGTCGTTCAAGGAAATTGCAGAACTGACAGGTGTAAGCATCAATACAAGTTTGGGACGTATGCGATACGCACTCATCAATTTGCGACGTATCGCAAAAGAAAACAGACTACAACTGCAACTGGCCTGACAGTGGCTGGCTACATAACTCACAAACAACAAAAGTATGATTGCTATTTGGATTTTTAATCAAGCCAAATAACAATCATACTTTTCTATATAGGTTTTGTTTGCTTACCGTTCTAACCTATAGGGTTTCACCTATAGGTTCTTCAACTGGGAAATAACCATTTCAGGGTTCTGAGCCTTGAACACGTAACTGCCCGACACAAGCACGTCAACACCAGCCTTTACCAGTCGCGGTGCCGTCTCTGACTGCACACCGCCATCTACCTCTATCAGCGCCTTGGAACCAGAAGCCTTTAACATCTGGCGCAGACGCTGCACCTTTCCGATGGTGTTCTCTATGAACTTCTGACCGCCAAAGCCTGGATTCACACTCATAAGCAGTACCATGTCAACGTCTGTCACCACATCCTCTATGGCACTTATAGGAGTGGAAGGGTTCAACGTGACACCGGCTTTCATGCCTGCGTCATGTATCTCCTGTATCGTACGATGCAGGTGCATAGTAGCCTCACAATGCACATTCATCATCATCGCTCCTAACTTACGCGTCTGTTCGATGTAGCGCTCTGGCTTTTCTATCATATAATGTACATCAAGAGGCTTCCGACATACACGAGCCACTGCCTCCAGCACTGGAAAACCAAAGGATATGTTTGGCACAAAAGAGCCATCCATAACGTCAAGGTGAAGCCAATCAGCCTCACTGTTGTTAATCATCTCAATCTCACGGTCAAGGTGTAGGAAGTCTGCCGCAAGCAATGAGGGAGAAACTATAGTCATGATTTCTTGTAAATTTTAATCAGATCGAAAGTATGACAACCTTGCCATCAAAGTGCATCGGGCGAAACGTGCGAGCATACTGTCTGATGATGTCAAGTGTCTTTTCTGACGGATTAAGATTGTTTGTCGTGTAATTTTGATTCATAGGCAGGTGTTTATTTTAAGTGGATGTTCTTTTATATAACGCACCAGCCTTTTATTTATTGCATACAAATAGTAATATTTTTATTTATTCCCTTTCTTTTCTCCGCTTACAACTTCATCCATTACAACATCATACTCGTCATAAGGAACAGAAGCAAGCATCTGAAAAGGAAAACATATACCTATTTTATATATACCTTCGTAGTCTTTCAATAATCTGTCGTAGTAGCCGCGACCGCGTCCTAACCTATGTCCGGAAGTGTCAAACGCAACTCCAGGAACAACAGCTATAGCCCTCATGTTCAGCAATGCTCTACATTCCTCAACAGTCAAGGGCGGCGTTGTAGGTTCCATAATACCAAAAGAGCCGGGACTGAGGTCCGTATCACTGGTGTAGCGATGAATGGTCAACTTAGTATCACTGCTCACGCGTGGAAGCAGGACGCAATGCTCCATACTTGCGAGTTTTCTTACAAGTTCATGGGTACACACCTCATCGTCCATTGACCAGTACAACAATATAGTTTTTGCAGCATTAACAATTGGATGGCAAAGCAACTGTGAGTATATAGAAGAAGACATACTACGCAACTCTTGAGGCGTATAACGTGACTTCATTATGGCTATCTCCTTTCTAAGTTTTTTCTTATCCATAGCGCAAAGTTACGTTTTTTTATCCATATATACAAAAAAAATATTACCTTTGCACCATGAAACAGAAAGAAAAACTATGGAACAGCAATTACTGCAAGGTCATGGCAGGAAATTTCATGCTGTTCTTCGCTTTTTACATACTTACACCTTTATTACCTCTTTATCTTAGCGAACACTTCGGTGCCACGAAGGATATGATAGGACTTGTACTATCAGGCTATACCGTCACAGCTCTTATTTTTCGTCCGCTCAGCGGTTTTATGGTTGACAGTTTCCCGCGAAAGACCGTACTAATGATATGCTACGGAGTCTTTGCCGTTTTCTTCGCCGGTTATCTCGCTGCGGGGACACTGCTTTTGTTTACCATACTACGCACACTACATGGCGGTCCCTTCGGTGCATTAACTGTTGCCAATTCCACTGTAGCCATCGACGTATTGCCATCAAGCCGCAGAACGGAAGGCATAGGATTCTACGGACTGAGCAACAATCTATCCATGGCTATCGCTCCGTCAATAGGCATCTGGCTTTATCATGCCACACATAGTTTCGAACTGCTTTTCTGGGTAGCATTGTTTACGGCAACACTAGGATGGTTCATTGACAGCAGAATTAAGATTATCAAAAAGCCTGACCCTGAAAAGGCAGCATCTTCCCGACAACTCACCCTATCATGGGATCGTTTTTTCTTATTGCGCGGATGGCTTATAGGACTCAACATGGTAGCATTCGGTTTCTGTTTCGGTGTGTTAAGCAATTATTTAGCCATCTACGGCAAGGAATCATTAGGCATCACGGGAGGCACAGGCACATACTTTATGCTCTGCGCCATAGGACTAATGCTGAGCCGAATACAAGGACGAAAAGCCTTAGGACGCGGGCTTCTCACTCACAATGCTGGCAGTGGCATGCTTATATCGCTCGTAGGTTACACTTTATTTATATCGCTGCCTACCGCAGCCTCTATGATTACAGATACACTGACATCGGAGATTATAACTTTAATCGGATACTATGGCTCGGCTATTCTAATAGGTCTGGGCAACGGACATATGTGGCCTGCATTTCAGAATATGACCATTTGCGTAGCACCAAACAACCAACGCGGAACGGCTAACAGCACGATACTCGTATCATGGGACGTCGGTATGGGACTCGGCGTACTGCTCGGCGGTGTTATTGCTGAACATCTCGGATACGACACCGTATTCTGGACAGTAGCAGTCGTTAATGCCTTAGGAGTTGCTCTATTCTTCATACGCACACGCAGTTTCTTCCTTACCCGCAACCTCAACAACACGGTAAAATAAAACAAGCACAAATGTTTATATCGGTTAAATTCCGATTTTCATCGACACATTCCACCAAATTAAAGAAATTCGAAATATTAAGTAACGTTTTTGGTACATAAAACAGTAAAAAATATTTTGACAAACGAATAAAAACCTATAACTTTGCAACGAGAAAACTTAACAATAAAAGAATAGTTTACACATATACAAAGATGAAAGGAAACATAAAACAAATGTTGCTATGCTTCGCAGGACTATATCTCTCGTTGGGAGCCTCGGCAAAGACATGGACACTTGATGAGTGCATACGTTATGCGATGGATAATAACATAACCCTACAAAAGGCAGGCCTCTCGCGGCAGTCAAGCGAAGAAAGTGTATTGTCGGCAAAGGCTGCTCTGCTACCTTCATTGTCATTCTCCACTTCTCACAACGTAGGCTATCAGCCATGGAAGGAGATTGGCACGGCAACAGTACAAAATGGTCAGGTAGAGACTTCTACCACTCATACCAGTTACAATGGTTCATATACACTCGGAGCAAACTGGACTGTATGGGATGGCAATCGCAACCGAAACACAATACTTGAGAATAAAAACCTCCTACAGCAAGCAGAACAGGACTCGATAGCTCAGTCACTGAACATAGAAGAACAGATTGCGCAACTCTACATACAGATACTATATTCAAAGGAAGCCATCGAAGTAAATAAAGCTACGCTTGAAGCTGCCAAGGTAAACGAAGACCGTGCAAAACAGATGCTAAACGTTGGTAACATCTCAAAGGCGGAATGTTCACAATTTACTGCCGAGCGTGCGCAGGACGAATACAGTGTAGTACAGGCCGAAAGCAATGTAAGAAACTACAAACGTCAGCTTAAAGCCCTGCTTCAGATTACCGACAGCGAGGATTTTGATGTCGTATCACCACAAGCTACTGATGCAATGGCACTGCAGCCCATACCTTCGCAGCAGGTGGTATATGAGACTGCACTCATGAACCGTCCGGAACTGCGACAAGCACAGCTTGCTGTTGACAATGCCAACATACAAAAACAGATAGCGAAGTCTGGCCACATGCCTACAGTATCACTCAATGCCTCCATCGGAACTAATACGTCATCCTTGAGCAACAATGCATGGGGTGAGCAGATGAAATCAAACTTTAACGCTGGTGCAGGAATATCGGTGTCTGTTCCTATCTTTGACCAACGAAGTACAAAGACTGCCGTAACGAAAGCCAACCTGGCCTTTCAGCAAGCACAACTTGATGTGCGCGACCGTCAGACATCACTATATTCCACTATAGAAAACTACTGGATTCAAGCCAACAACAACCAATCTCAGTACAAGGCCGCCAAGGTTAGTACCGAGGCAGCACAGGAATCGTATGACTTGCTCAGCGAACAGTTTGCCGTAGGATTAAAGAACATAGTAGAATTACAGGAAGGGAAGACGCGACTTCTCTCCGCACAGCAGAGCGAACTACAGTCGAAATACATGACAATACTTAACATTAAAATGCTTGAACTTTACGCAAGATGAAAAAGAAGACATATATAATAATAGGTGCAGTGGTCGCGATAGCACTACTCGCATATTTCCTCATGGGAGGCAAGAAAGAGGCTAAAGTGACATACGTTACAGCCGAGGCCAAGACACAGACTATCACCACCAGCGTGACGGCTACGGGCACGATTGAGCCTGTAACGTCAGTAACGGTGGGCACACAAGTCAGCGGCATTGTGTCAAAGTTGTATGTAGATTACAACAGCATTGTAAAGAAAGGTCAGGTGATTGCCGAGCTCGACAAAACCAACCTTATGTCAGAACTCTCATCAGCAAGGGCAAACCTGTCATCTGCACAAAGCAGTCTGACCTACCAGAAGTCTAACTACGACCGCTACAACACGCTGTATCAGAAAGGACTTATCTCAGCCAACGATTTCGAGCAAGCACGCCTTTCCTATGAGCAGGCGAAGCAACAAGTGCGTACTGCCACAGAGAGCGTAAGGAAAGCCCAAACCAACCTTGGCTATGCTACAATTACATCACCTATTGACGGTATTGTATTGTCGAAAAGCGTAGAAGAAGGACAGACTGTTGCTGCATCATTCAATACTCCTGAACTCTTCACCATAGCCCAGGATTTGACAAACATGCAGGTCATAGCCGATATCGACGAAGCCGACATTGGCGACGTGCGTGAGGGGCAACGCGTATCATTCACCGTCGATGCATACCCCAACGACACTTTCGAAGGTCGCGTAACGCAGGTACGCCAGGAAGCCACTACGGAGTCAAACGTCGTAACTTACCAAGTGGTAATCTCAGCTCCCAATGCCAGTCTGAAACTGAAACCAGGTCTGACTGCCAACGTTACTATTTACACCATGGAATTACAAAATGCCCTCTCCATACCTACAAAGGCACTGAAGTTTACGCCTAATGACAAGATGCTGACAGAAGAACAGAGCATCCAAGACTGTCAAGGCAAAAACAAAGTATGGATGCAGGAAGGCAACGTATTCAAGGCTTATCCTGTTGAGATTGGTGTATCCAACGGAACTCTGAGCGAGATTAAGTCAGGTTTGAAAGCAGGCCAAAAGGTTATCACAGAGTTCAAGATTGGCGGAGCCTCTGATGGCGAGGAAAATGAAAACTCCAACAACAACCCATTCATGCCCAAACCACCATCAAAGAACAAGAAAAAGTAGGACTTACTAATTAATAATTAAGGAATTAATAATTAATAGTAACTTGGTCATGGAAGAAAACAACAAGAAAGTCGTCATCGAACTGCAGAATGTCAAGCGTGAATTCCACGTAGGCTCTGAAGTAGTAAAGGCCTTGCGCGGCATATCATTCAAAATATATGAAGGGGAGTTCGTAACCATCATGGGAACATCGGGGTCAGGCAAATCTACATTGCTTAACCAATTAGGATGTCTTGACACTCCGACATCAGGCGAATATCTATTAGATGGTGTCTCTGTGCGCACTATGTCGAAGAGTCAACGTGCACGACTTCGCAATCGCAAGATAGGATTTGTGTTCCAGAATTACAATCTGCTGGCAAAGACGACGGCAGTGGAGAATGTAGAATTGCCACTGATGTATAACTCCGCATACAGTGCCGCCGACCGCCGCAAGGCTGCCATCGAAGCTCTCAATGAGGTTGGATTGGGCAACCGTCTGGAACACAAGTCAAACCAGATGTCAGGTGGCCAGATGCAACGTGTGGCAATAGCACGTGCGCTGGTCAACAACCCAGCAGTAATACTGGCTGACGAGGCTACGGGTAATCTTGACACTCGCACTTCGTTTGAGATGCTGGTGCTATTCCAAAAACTACACGCACAAGGACGTACTATCATCTTTGTAACCCACAATCCTGAGATTGCGCAATATTCATCACGCAACATAATGCTTCGCGATGGCAAAATACGCGAAGACGTAATAAATGACAATATACTGTCGGCAGCAGAGGCCCTCGCCGCACTACCGAAACCAGTTGACGATTAACCGAAATCATTATGAATTTCATAAATCTACTCAAAGTGGCAATCAAAGCCATTGCCAATAACAAGTTCAGGTCGTTTCTATCAATGCTGGGCATCATTATCGGTGTGGCAGCAGTGATAGTGATGATGGCCATCGGACAAGGTTCCAAGGAGTCCATACGGCAGAACCTTTCACAGATGGGTACCAACATTATCATGATTCGTCCGGGAGCAGACAAGGGCATGGGCGGTGTGCGTCAAGACCCTTCAAGCATGCAGACACTGAAGCCCGAAGACTACGAGGCCATCAAGCAGGAGGGGAAGTACATCACATACACCTCGCCAGAAGTGACCGCCTCAGGCCAATGCATAAACGGCAACAACAACACCTCTACCACCATGTATGGTGAGTCAGTAGAGTATCTCGATATCAAGCAATGGGAAATCACCAGCGGTTCCATCTTTTCCGATGAAGACATCAAGAAGTCGGCAAAAGTCTGCGTAGTGGGTAAGACCGTGGTTGATGAACTGTTCCCCGACGGACAGGACCCCGTAGGCAAGATGGTGCGTTTCAAGAGCATACCGTTCCGTATCATAGGCGTATTGAAATCGAAGGGCTACAACTCCTTCGGCATGGACCAGGACAATCTCATCATAGCCCCTTACACCACGGTGATGAAGCGACTGACAGCACAGACATATCTCTCAAGCATCAACTGCTCTGCCATCACTGAGGACATGACCGATGACGCCATCAGCGAACTCACAACCATACTGCGCGAGCGCCACAAGCTGAAGGAAGACGCTGAGGACGATTTCACTATCCGCTCGCAACAGGAGATGATGGAGACAATGTCGTCAACCATGGACACCGTAACACTGATTCTCGTAGTAGCAGCAGCTTTCTCACTGCTCGTTGCAGGCATTGGCATCATGAACATCATGCTTGTGTCTGTCACCGAGCGAACGAAGGAAATCGGTCTGCGAATGTCGGTAGGTGCGCGTGGCATTGACATAAGCAACCAGTTTCTCATTGAATCAATCATGATATCCGTAACGGGCGGTGCCCTCGGCATTGCCTTCGGAATGTCATTGTCAACTCTTGCCAAACTACTGTTTAACCTGCCCACCTCTGTTCCACTATGGGCAATAGTGGTAAGTTTCATCGTCTGCACTATCATCGGCATAGGCTTTGGTTATTTCCCTGCACGCAAAGCAGCGCGTATGGATCCGATTGAAGCCATAAGGTATGAGTAACACATATAACGTAAGAAATAACTAACAATACAGAATTCATTACGAATACTGCTTAGAACAAGTCTATTACCTTGAAGATAAAACTAATCATAGGTTCCATAGTTACTGCGGGAATACTCACACTGATGTTTTCCGGTCCGCGCGAGCAACTATCCCTTCAGACTATCATGATCCACAGCGTGATGCCACTGCTGACCATTGTATTGTTCTGGATTAACTATCTGTGGCTGGCAGCATACTATCTGTTTAAGAACAAGAAAGTGGTTGCCACGCTGTACAACCTCATTATCATAATCTGCTTCTGTACTTTCCTTACCTATTGGCACTCTTACGAGTTTCAGAAAGAAAACGAGCTCCAACTCGCAAGACTTCAGATGCAAGGTTACATAAAGGCAGACTCCCTCGACCATCACCCCGCTGGCAATGTCCCCATGCTTCATGATGAAGATATGCGGGCTGATGACGAGATGATGCACGAACGAGGCGGAAGGCCCCCACGTCCTGATGTCATGAGGCATGATGAAGGAGCGTCGCCAGACTCCACAATGCCTCATGAAATGGCTGCAGGACACCCAGATGAAGATATGCGTCCGCCAAAAGAAGATGAGCCTGAACACATGACAGGCGACAGACCCACGATGAAGCCTGATGGCTTGCGTCGCAACAAATTCTTCAAAAAGCGCGACCATCTGAACATCGTAATATCACTGCGCGATTGTCTGAATTTCATCTTCGCCATCATCGTGGCTTATTACCTAAAATCAACTCAGCACATCACGAAACTGCAACAACTGCAACAGGAGGCAGAAGTGGCACAGCGCGATGCAGAGCTACGCAACATGCGCAACCAAATCAGTCCGCATTTCCTGCTCAACACGCTCAACAACATCTATGCCTTGGCAGGCATCGACGGTGCGAGGGCTCAGGATGCCATAATGAAACTCTCGAAGATGCTGCGCCACATGCTCTATGATAACCAGACAGAGATGGTGACGCTACGCTCGGAAGTAGAATTCATACAGTCGTATGTAGAACTGATGCGTCTCCGATTGGCTCAAAACGTGAAGGTTGAAACAATCTTCAGCATCGACGAATCGCGCAGCACCATGGTAGCGCCACTGCTTTTTATCTCTCTGGTAGAGAATGCCTTCAAACACGGAGTGTCAAGCACCGAGCCATGTATCATAAGCATACAGATTAGCGAAAACGAAGACGGCAGCATCGTGTGTGACATTACCAACTCCAATAACCCCAAGACACAGAGCGACCGCAGCGGTCACGGCGTAGGATTGGAACTCGTGCAGAAGCGTCTCGACATGGTCTATCCTAATCGCTATTCATGGATAAAAGGTATAGGAGCAGACGGCCTCTATCATTCAGTAATCGAACTGAGAAATTCCGCATGATAACATATAGCGTGGCAATCGCAATGCGATTACCACGCTATATGTATGCCTTTACCTTGTAATCGCATTGCGTTTACATGGTAATCAGGCAGCTTTTACAATACCCCTGCTAAGACACTGTTTTAAAGCTACTTATCTCACAAGCGCGCACTCTGTCTATTTTTCTTGTCTCGGTCATGGGAATTTCCCTTACCTTTATTAGCCGCTTAGGCATCTGATATTTCGTCAACACCTGCCTACAGACCTCAAGCAATTCAATTTCTGTGCGCTCATCAGCTTGTGACACGAGCAACACGACCGTCTCTCCGAACTTCTCATCTCTGCATTTTGACACGCAGTACGGCCATGGCATATATGGTCGTAAGCACTCCTCCACTTCTTCTATCTGTATTTTTATTCCTCCCGAACAAATCACATTGTCCTTGCGACCGAGTATTCTGAAACGCCTACCGTCCTCGTCAAACTCTGCTATATCGTTGGTCACGAGTTCTCCTTCATGTACCAAAGGTGCGTCTATCACGAGGCACCTCTCCTCATTCAGCCTTACATTCACACTATGAAAAGGCTCATACCATTCTGAAGCTTTGCTGCCATTGATTCGGCGCAGGGCTATGTGGGAAAGGGTCTCTGTCATGCCGTATGTGCTCCATACCGCATGGGGAAAGGTCTGCAACCGCTCTTGCAGTTCGCTTGATATCGCTCCGCCTCCTATAATCAGATGGCGCGTGCGCATGAGTATCTCACGCTCTGCCGGTTCGCCGAGCGAAGAATATACCTGCGAGGGCACCATAGCCACGAAATCAAAGCTTTTATCACTCCCAGCAAACTCTGACAGCGGATGATTACTGGGCTTCACCGCAGTAAGTCGCAGCCCGCGCTCTATCGAACGCACGACCATCATCTTGCCTGCTATATAATCCAGTGGCATACAGAGTAATGCCGTATTGCCAGGCTTCAGTGCGAGGAAATCACACGTAATACGGGCAGAGTTGAGCATACGCCGTTTCTCTACCCACATAGGCTTCGGCATGCCCGTACTGCCACTTGTGTGTACCAGTATCCTATCGTCAGTATTATGCCATTCTGCAAGAAATTCCTCAAGCCTCATCATTCGTCCACCTCACAGCGCCACAGCTTATTGCCGCGCACCTCTATATCCATTTCTACGTTGTCTGTATATAGCATCCCCGTGCCCAGTCCTTGTGGGAAGGTTATATGCGGACCATACACACGCGCTGCAAGCAACGCCACATTACGCAATCCTATGTTTCCCTCCAATGCACTGGTTATCCATGAACCAATATTGCGCCTTTTAGCCTCGCTTATCCACTCCATACTACCTGACATACCACCGTGCAAAGTAGGTTTCACTACGATATATTGCGGTTTTATAGTTTCAAGCAATGCGCACTTCTCTTCAAGCGTATTAACACCTATCAGTTCCTCGTCCAGTGCTATCGGCAGCGGAGTGTTGCGGCATAGCTCCGCCATTTCCTTCCACTGATACTGTTTGATGGGTTGTTCTATCGAATGGATGTCATACCCTGCAAGCTCCTCAAGTCGAGCCATGGCTTCTTTTAGCGTAAAGGCTCCGTTAGCATCAACACGCAACTCAAGCGTATTTTTTGAAAATCGTGAGCGTATCTTGCTTATCAGTCTTATCTCATCATCCCAGCCTATGGCTCCAATCTTCAGTTTTATGCAACGAAAGCCCTGCTTCAATTTCTGCTTCACCTGCTCCTGCATATCATCATAGTCTGACATCCACACCAGTCCGTTCATGGGTATTCCCTCCTTGCTATGCGCAAAAGGAGTATCATAGAAGAGCGGATTATGCATATAGTCTGCCATGGCTGACTCCAGAGCAAATAGCAACGCCGGATAAGGGCGCAAGACCTCCACGTAGTCATCACTGCCAATAGCCTTTTGTATCAGTGCTGCTACATCAGACATCCTCGTGTAAGCATTGCGGTCGCACGATAAATCTGGCAACGGAGCACACTCTCCCAATCCTATGCGCTGTCCCTTGTCGTCAGTTATGCTAATTATTATTGCGCGATGCTCTGTATATTCTCCACGCGAAGTACGTGCCGGTTTCTTGAAGTGGAGCGTCTGTTGTGATAGATTAACTTTCAAAACTTACTCTTTTATTGTAAATATAACTTTTCGTCAATTTGCCATTGCCTTACGGTACGAGTGGAAACTTGCCCCAGTCTGGTTTTCTCTTTTCGAGGAAAGCGCGACCGCCTTCCTGCGCCTCATCAAGCATATAATAGAGAGCTGTGCAGTCGCCAGCCAACTGCTGTATGCCCGCCTGACCGTCAAGTTCGGCGTTCAGTCCCATCTTTATCATGCGCAGTGCAAGGGGCGACAACTCCATCATGTGCTCAGCCCAATCCACACACTCCAGTTCCAACTGCGACAGTGGCACCACCTTATTTACCATGCCCATGTGCTCGGCTTCCGTTGCAGTGTACTGACGACACATAAACCATATCTCGCGTGCTTTCTTCTGACCCACGATGCGCGCCAGATAACTTGAGCCGAAGCCTGCATCAAACGAGCCCACCTTTGGTCCTGTCTGTCCGAAGCGTGCGTTGTCAGCAGCTATCGTCAGGTCACACACAAGATGAAGCACGTGACCTCCGCCTATGGCAAAACCATTGACCATTGCTATTACCGGCTTTGGCAATCGGCGTATCTGCATCTGCACGTCGAGTACCGAGAGGCGTGGCGTGCCGTCCTTGTCTATATAACCTCCCCTACCCTTCACATTCATGTCGCCACCAGAACAGAAAGCCTGCGTGCGCAGCCATTCCTCGTCGGTCTGTCCTTCCGTGCGCGGTGTCTCAGCACCTGTCAGTAGCACCACGCGAATATGCTGTGCCTCACGCACTATTGTAAAGGCCTGCGACAGTTCATACGTCGTAAGCGGAGTGAAGGCATTGCGGTAGCGCGGACGATTTATCGTTACCCTTGCTATGCCGTTGTATTCATCAAGGAGTATCTCCTTGAAGTCTCTCATTGGTTTCCAATTTATCTTTTTCATGGTTCTATATACGGAATTTATGATAATACGACTTAAACACCTGTTCATCCTTGTCCACGTCTGTCTTTACTTCAAGCAAGACAGGGCACCGGCTCTCCTTGCCACACAACTTTTGCAGTCCTTCAGCAAGCGTCTCAGCATCTGTAGCACGCAAATAGGTCACGCCATACTGGCGGCAGGTTCCCTCTACACTATCTACATTGTGACGTGCGGATACCAACGTGTCTCTCGCTGTGCTTTTATCCAATCCCCGCAAGTTTCGGAATATGCCTCCCTGTGAATTATTGAGCAGAAGTATGCGCAGGTTGCCTCCCGTCTGCTGCTGCCACAATGCGTTCTGGTCATAAAGGAAACTCAGGTCGCCTATCACGCAATAGACCTTTTCTTCTTTCCTTGCCAGTGACGCTCCCACTGCCACGCTCAGCGAGCCTTCTATGCCATTCAAGCCACGATTACAGTAGCAGTAGTGGTCAGCGTATATGCAGGCAAGGCGCACTGACATACTATTAGCATAATATATGTGGGCTTTCTCTTCCTGCATGTGTTTTTCAAACTCCCTCACTGCAAGCATCTGAGAATACTCCGGCTCATAAGCATAGTGCTGCTGTTTTACTTTCTCTTGCAGCATCTCCCACTGCCTGCGGTAGGCTTTCGATGCTTCCGTCTCTGTATATCCTTCGGCTATCGTCTTTATCACATCGATATCTCTGCCATATATCAGCACACTGGTATGCTGGCTGACATCGTGTAGTCTGTAATCTTCAGTAACCATCACATGGCGAGCTTCACTGCATGCACGCAGGTACTGTCTGAGTCTCTTGCTCACGGTGTGACCTCCGAGATATATTACGCAGTCGGGCTTATAGTCATCAGCATTTCTTTCCGAAGCAAGCACGTAGAGTATCTGATCGGTAAGCACATGCTCATCAGATGACAGTGGTTCGCTTAGCACTGTCAACTTCTTCCTTAACTTACCTGCCATCATGGCTGTGTATTTGTCCATCTGTCCCAACACAATCATGGGACGAGTTGACTCTTCCAATAGTTGCAAAATGCTCTTGTCGGCTTCTGGTTCCTTACTGTCTATACTACTTACCACGCGTTCCGACGGTAGAGTGGCGACAGCAAACTCAAACAATGGTTCGCTTATCGGTACATTTATATGAACTGACGGATGGTTCATCTGTTTATTAGCGAGCAACGCCTCGTTTACCAGACGGTTGCAGTGCCATCGTTCCGTATCGTCGTGCGGTTCTGGCAGTGTTACGCTCTCAGCCACGAAGCGTCCTAACGCTTCGTGCTGTGGCAGTGTCTGCCCGTCGAGTTGGTCTATCCAAGCCCCTGGTCGGTCAGCTGAAATTACTATTATTCCCGTATGTTGATATGTAGCTTCTGCTGCTGCAGGCAATACGTTGAGCAATGCCGAACCACTCGTCACGCATACTGCCACGGGGCTTTGCTGTTGTAGCCTTAGTCCCAATGCTATGAAACCAGCTGAGCGTTCGTCAGTCACCGCATGACAGCGTATATCCCCACATTCATTAAAATTATGTACCAACGGCGCATTCCTGCTGCCAGGGCACACGACAATATCTCTGATACCATGTGCCACAAGTAGCGCCGTCAATATATTTACATTCTCCTTATTTGAGTACATCGTATTGATCTGCCTCTGTTCGTTTTTCAATATGCAAAGGTAGTGTTTTTTTCCGTAACGACCAAACAACAAGAATTGAAATAACAGAAGAACTGAAATAACGACTATAAAAGTACGCTGTGCATCGTTTGCATCTTTTGCTCAGTTTCCTGCCACTCAGATTTGCAACAGCTGTCGGGCATGATACCACCTCCTGCATATAGCACGGCAGTATCATGTCTGAGTTCGGCACAACGTAGTGAGACGTACAAATGCGTTTCATCATTCAACTGGTAAGGTCCTGCAAATCCACTATAATATCTGCGTTCGCAATTCTCACTCTGCATTATAAAATCATAAGCCTCTTGCTTAGGCAATCCGCATACCGCAGGGGTGGGATGAAGCGCTGCCACAAGCATGGGAAGGCGTGCATCGGATTTTAGTGTAAAACGAAAATCAGTACGCAGATGCATCAGGTCACCAGCGCGCATAGATACAGGACCATCTTTCACGATTCCACTGCAATACCTTCTCAGCACATTCTCTATATACTGATCTACTATATGCTGTTCACGCTTGTTCTTATCGCTCCAATCAGCATACCCCTCACTGTAAGGCATCGTACCTGCCAGTGCTACTGTATGATAAGCCTCTCTCTCGCCTTCAATCAGTATCTCTGGCGACGCAACAAGCCACGTACCTGTCTGCTCTGTATGGAAAAGCATCACCATCAGGCGAGGATACATACGACATGCTCTGAAAAAGAATTGCTCTGCATCACATGTCACAGTACGAGTTATCTCTTTTTTCCTTGACAAGACAAGTTTTGCAAAGCGTCCAGCACGTATTGCATCATGGAAAGCCTTGAAATCTGTTTCATACTCATGCGTAGCCGACTGTGAGGTTTCATTTGACGATATACGTTTATCTTCCTTCGCTACTACAGCTTCGGTTGTCACCCTGTCAGCAGCGATAAGTACTGCAGGGCAATCATCAGTAATAGCGAATGGCATAATCAAAAAGCCGCTCCTATCAGCAAGTTCTTCCATACTTCTGACTATCTGCGCCTTTCTGTCAGTCTCTATCCTGACATACACATCACTGTAAGGCAACCTATAGTATGCAACGTTTCCCATTATTTCTTTATAATAAAATTGGTAACGGAAATAGTACTAATAAGCACATCCTGTTGGTTTCTCACTTCCACCTGCCACACATGCGTCTGTCTTCCTCGGTGAATAATTTTCGCAATGCCCGTCACCGTATCGCCTTTTACTGCAGAATGGAGATGGTTGCACGTCACATTCATCCCCACGCATATATCCTTAGGATTAAGCGAACAAGAGCCTATGCCTGCCAATGTCTCTGCCAATGCAAGTACCGCCCCACCGCTAAGGAAGCCAAAGGGTTGCATATTCCTTTCATCTACCGGCATAATGCCTACGCATTCTTGCTCACTGTCCGTGGAAATAAACTCCATTCCAAGACTTTTCTCTAATCCTGGATGCAGTTTCAGTATTTCTTTTACTTTTTCTACGTTCATAAAAATCTCTTAAGCGACAACAAAGTTACAGTTTTTTTTTCGTATTGCAGATGTTTTTTTCATTTTTTTGTTATACGACAAGAAACAGCTATAGGTCGTGGCTATTATTTAGCTTTGTCAGATCTTCGAACTACATAGTTTGGTTTGGAATTGCTGAGAATAAGTTGTAACTTTGCATCGTAATCAGAAAATCAACTCGATATTTGGCTGTTTCAGCAAAAGTTAGTAACTTTGCAAATGGAACAGAACACAAGCGACTATATGGATAATAACGAACGCTACATAAACCCTTATACCGATTTCGGTTTCAAGAAACTGTTCGGTACGGAGATGAACAA